>DYLQ01000006.1 GCA_020722015.1 Thermotoga sp.
AAAAGGGCCCCTTATTAGGGCCCTTATTTTTGTTTTGATTTTGTCGTATGGGATTCCCGATTAGATCGGGAATAACGCATTGGCCTTATCGTATGGGATTCCCGGTCAAGCCGGGAATGACGGGATGAGAAGATGTGATAAAATGGTACTGTCTTAGGAGAAGTGAGCATATGATAGACAGATACACGCCGGAATGCATGAAAAAATTATGGTCCGATGAGGCAAGGTACAAAAGATGGTTAGAAGTCGAGCTTGCCGTCATGGAAGCTTACGAAGCACTTGGCCTTATTCCGAAGGGATATTCAAATCAAGCAAGAAAAAATGCGATCTTAGATGCAAAAGCGATTTCTGAGGCCGAATCGCAGGTGGGCCACGATGTCATAGGTTTTTTAAAGGTTGCGACGTCTAAAATGGGAGACGAGGCAAGGTACTTTCATTACGGTCTCACCTCTTCGGATGTTGTGGACACGGCATTTTCCATGGCAATCGTTGAATCTGCAAACTGCATAATTTCTAAGATGCATGATCTCATGAAATCAACTTTCGATCTTGCACAAAGATACAAACACACACCCGTGATCGGAAGAACTCACGGTATTCATGCCGAACCGACGACCTTTGGCCTTAAAGTTTTGAATTGGTACGACGGCATATCAATGGGAGAAGAAAGATTGGCGACAGAGGCAAAAAGGATCGGTGTTGGAAAAATTTCCGGGGCTGTGGGTAATTATGCCAATGTTCCACCGGAAGTTGAAAAGCTTGTTTGTGAAAAACTTCATCTTGTGCCAGCAAGGATATCGACGCAGATTCTTCCGAGAGCACTTCATGCGGGATACATGTCATCGCTTGCCATAATCGCAAGTGAGTTTGAGAGGATAGCAACGGAGATAAGAAACCTTCAGAGAACGGAGATAAGAGAGGTACAGGAACCATTTTCGAAGACTCAAAGAGGGTCGAGTGCCATGCCACACAAGAAAAACCCTGTGAATTGCGAGCGTATAGTCGGCCTTTCAAGGGTGATAAGAGGATACGCGCTTTCTGCAATGGAAGATATCTCGCTGTGGCATGAAAGGGACATTTCCCATTCGTCTGTCGAACGTGTTATCTTTCCGGACGCAACGTCTCTTGTTTATTTCATGGCCGATCAACTTGATAAGATGATAAAAGGTCTTGTCGTAGATGAAGATAGAATGAGGGCAAATATATACATGACGAATGGGCTTGTATTTTCCGAGAGGGTCTTGCTTAAACTCATAGAAAACGGCATGAGTCGAGAAGAGGCATACCTTATAGTTCAAAAGGCTTCCATGGAAGTTTGGAACAACGAGGCTTCGAGTTTGAAAGAAGCTCTTAAAGCGTACGTCGGGGATATGAATTTAGACGATGCTTTTGATCTTTCTTACTATTTTAAGCATGTAGATGATATCTTCAAAAGATTTGAATGGAGGAATTGATATGAATTCAATAGTGATAGGATTGCAATGGGGAGATGAAGGAAAGGGAAAGATCGTTCAAAAACTTTCAAGATCGCACGACTGGATCGTGAGATTCTCCAGCGGTCCAAATGCTGGCCATACGGTTTATCACGGAGATACAAAAATGGTTCATCATTTGCTTCCGTCCGGAACCGAAAAAAACTTTCTTTTCATAGGGCGAGGCACCCTTGTTGATCTTGAGACTTTGAATTCCGAAATAAACGAAATTTCGAAGATATACCCCGATATCAAAGAAAGGTTGTTTATATCCCCTTATTGTAGGGTGATAACGCCTATCGAAAAATGGCAAGACGGTGCCATCGAGCGGATGAAAGGTAAAAAATCCGTTGGTACAACGGGACGCGGAATTGGACCGACGGTCTCGAACGATGCGAACAGAATCGGGATTCGTCTATTCGATCTTTTCGATGAAGAACATCTGAAAGAAAAGGTTGCATTGCTTGCCAAAATGTCTGATTTCGATGGTAAATCCGTTTCGGATGCGCTTTTGGAGCAATTTAAAAAGATCAAAGACAGAATTTCCGAGGTAAATGTCAAAGGTAGCGTTTTGTTTGAAGGAACACAAGGTATAATGCTTGATCCCATGTACGGCACATATCCTTACGTGACATCAACACCGACGATACCTTCATTTGCATTTTACGGTTCGGGTTTGAAATCGGAAAATCATGAAGTTTGGGGTGTTTTCAAGGCTTACGCTACGCGCGTCGGAGCTGGCCCATTTCCGACAGAGGTTTTCGGAGAGGCAGGCGATGCACTCAGAAAAAGGGGATCGGAATTCGGTGCGACAACGGGAAGACCAAGAAGGTGCGGTTGGATAGATCTTCCACAACTTGAATACGCATCAGATGTCTCGGACGTAGATCACCTTGTCATGACAAAAGCCGATGTTTTGAACGGTCTTGAAAAGGTTGGCGTATGCACCGCCTACGATAAAGAAATCACTCCGTACGATCTCGAAAATGTGAAACCGACGATCGAGTACGTAAAGGGATGGAAAGATTTAGAAAGTTCTGAATTTTCTGACTTTGTTTCGATCGTAGAACGTCATCTCGGACGACGTGTCGATTATATATCCTATGGCCCTTCGGAAGGAGAAATCTTCCAAAGAAAAGGGTAGGCGATCCTCTTTTTGGGCATGTGGCTTGTGGCAAGTGGCGGGTAGCGTGGGTCATTCCCGGCTTGACCGGGAATCTTATTCAATAAAAACAATGCGATTCACGACGAACTTGAGGATAGTGGGGAACGATCGTTATCATTCGGCTATTCTAATGTATAAGTGTAACTGATGGTTTATGAATTATGGTGAAAAAATTCACAAATAAAACAAAAACACTTAACCATTAAATTGTAAAATTCAATTGGAGGTGGAAAATATGCCAGATATGAAATTTTCCGTAACGGGAAAGTGTGAAAATCCCACGAAGTTGATCGTCAATTCAGGTAAGTTCACCATCACAATCGATGAGCCGCAGAATATCGGCGGTACAGATCAAGGACCAAGTCCAGTTGAATACGTTCTCGCTGCTTTAGGTGGTTGTTTAAACGTTATCGGTCATCTTGTGGCAAAGGAAATGGGAATGGAACTTAATGGTCTTGAGATGACGATAGAAGGAGATTTAAATCCTTCCAAATTCATGGGTCAACCCACGAAAGACAGAACAGGATACAAAGAAATAAGGGTAAATCTCAAACCTGTTACGAATGCCGATAAAGCAACCATTGATAAGTGGCTTAAAACCGTCGAAGACAGATGCCCGGTCAGCGACAACCTCAGAAATCCGACGCCTGTCAAGATATCCGCTTCGAAATGATGTAAAAGGCAAAAACCGCCTTCGGGCGGTTTTGCTTTTTATGATCCACATCCTTAATGATTTGTTCAAAGACGGTATAAGTGAAAGACAAATCGTGTCTGTATACTTGAATAAAGCGATCCATATAAGGTAGGTGTATTTATGAAATTCAAGAATGTCGTTAACAATCCAAGAATCCTATCTCAATTTGATCTTTTAAAGATGCTTCGTCTTAAAGATGACCAAGCAAAAGTTGAATTCATGAAACGTTCTCTTGAAGGCTGTTCTGATCAGAAGATGGATCAAAAAAATGGACAATCCTCTGATTGAGTTCAAGAACTTTTCTCTTAAGATCGATAGGAATGCTTTACTTGAAGACATTTCTTTGAAGGTCGAAGAAAAAAGCGTCGTGCTCATTTACGGCCCAAGAGGTTCGGGAAAGTCTGCACTGCTCAGAAGTATTGTGCATTTGAATGAAGAACTTTTTGATTCGCTTGATTTTAAAGGTGATATTTTTTTTCACGGTCGAAGTATAATTGATGCAGATAGAAAATTCTTAAGGCGTAAGATAGCCTACGTTGATACCTCGTTTATAGAAAGTTTATCCTCTTTAACCGTTAACCAGATAATAACCCTCGTTAAGGGAAGGAATGTGGATTTATATTCGGATGAGATGATAGGTTTACTGAAGCAACTTGGAGTTATAAACCTTTTGAAAGAAGGCATGCACACCTACGTTGAGGATCTCCATGGAAATACCAGGGTGCTATTTTTGCTTATGATGGCAATTTTAAGAGAACCTGAAGTCATAGCCCTTGATTGCATCGTGGATCATCTTGATGATGAGGCAACTTTAAATGTTCAAGATGTCGTGCTTTCTTTAAAACAAAAGTATACTCTCATTTTGGCCACAAGAAAGATGCCCAATTTTTTGCCGATATCTGATAAAATTATCATGATGAAAAATGGTAAGATAGAATTCGAAGGCACAAAAAAAGAAATGGTGTTCAATTTTTGACCTTTCTGAGTAAGAACCCTCCCACTTCAAGTGGCGGGAGTATGTCACTTAATCTAAAAGAGGTTAACGGTGAAGTTCCATATCTACACCCTTGGATGTAAATTCAATCAATATGAAAGCGCAAAAATATCCGAATTGCTCGAAAATGCCGGATATGAAAGAGCTGATCTTGAAGATGCAGATGTCGTGATAGTCAACAGTTGCGCTGTGACATCTGAGGCTAAGCGTCAATCTTTGCAGGCGGCAAGGCATTTTAAAAGAAATTCCAAAGCAAAAATAGTGTTTACAGGTTGCGCCGTTCATGACGGAGAGGTCCCGAATTTTGATCTTGTCTTGGGGAATGGGGAGAAGATGAAAATTCTTGAATATCTGGACAAAATGGGCAAGATAGAAGCTCCCGCTTATTTTCTCGATGATACGATGGATTATTCAATTTCAAGAAATCCGGATAGGACTCGTGGCTTTTTAAGCATTGAGAATGGGTGTAATTGGTCATGCACATATTGCGCCGTTCCACACTTCAGGGGCACAAAGATACGTTCAAAATCCATCAAAACGGCAATCGATGAAGCATGTCATATGGTAAATTCGGGAATAAAAGAAATAGTCGTAAGTGGAATAAACGTTGCACTTTACGACGATAATGGGTTAAAATTAAAAGATTTACTTTACGCTATGTCGCAAATAGACGGTAATTTCAGAATAAGGCTTAGTTCGATAGATCCTCTCAGTGCTATGGAACTTGAAGATGTATTTTCAAACAACTCAAAGCTTTGTCATCATCTTCACATATCTCTTCAAAGCGGATCCGATGTTGTACTCAAGGAAATGGGAAGAAATTACACCTCTGACGATGTGATCAAAACCGTTGAAAAGTTCAGAGCGATAGATCCTCTTTTTGCCTTCTCCGTGGATGTCATATCCGGATTTCCAACGGAAAAGGACGAAGATTTCGATAAGACGATCGAACTGCTTTCAACTATAAATGTGATGAGAATACATGCATTTCCATTTTCACCGAAAAATGGGACAAAAGCATCCAAAATGAAAAACGGCGTTGATGATTTCACCAAGAAGATGAGGGTAAAATCGTTGAAATTACTTTCAAACAGTCTCGAGAAGCATTTTAGAGAAAAATTAAGTGGATCCAACCAAAGAATTCTTGTTGAGAACATCAAAGACGGACTTCGGGAAGGATTCAGCGATTACTATCTCAAGTACAGTTTAAAGTGTAATGCCGATGTCGGAGATTTCATCCAAATTAACGTTTGAGGGGGTGTACGTGTGAGGATATACTTCAATTCATGGCACGATGAAGAAGTGCAAATAAGTGCTGTAGATCGTGGCTTTATGTACGGAGAGGGAGTTTACGAAAGTTTAAGGACCTATAACGGTTTACTTTTTGCGCCTCAAAAACATTTCAATCGTTTTAAAAGGTCTTCTCAGATTTTGGGAATACCTTTCAAAATGGATTTTGAAGAGTTCAAATCTATTCTGCTTTGTGGAATTGAAGGCATGAAAGAAGATTGTACAATCCGAGTCGTCCTTACCAACGGTGATGGTAAAAAGCCTGCTTTTCTTGTCTATGTCATGGAATTACAGGCTCCATCTTCAGACCTTTACACTTACGGAGTTAGTATTGGCATATCAAAGTTAAGGAAACCCGATGAATCTGCCATTCCTGCTGCCCTTAAAACCACCTCTCATGCCAATTTGATGATGGCAAGACGGGGAAAAGAAAATTTCTACGAAGTGTTGATGTTAAACAGTCGCGGATATGTCGCAGAAGGACTTATGAGTAACGTGTTTTTGGTTGAAAACAACACGCTTGTAACATCCTCAATAGATACCGGTATATTGGATGGAATAACAAGAGAAGTCGTGATAGATCTCGCAAAGTCACTTGAGATAAGAGTTGACGAAAGGCTTGTGGATATCGATGAACTTTTCAACTGCTCCGAATGCTTTTTGACGAGAACAAGCGCTGGCATAATACCCGTTAGAAAAATAGAAAGTCGCTACGTTTTTGAGGATGAACCGGGAGGCATTACCCAACTGCTTATCGAAAATTTCAGACCTTACATATTTCAAAGATCGGATTTATGGCAATGAGTATAACCAAAAATGCCAAATTAACCTTGAAAACAGTCATTAGAGGCATTTAGAGGCTTTTATTATATCTTTGCTTTTGCTATTTCATTTTTCCTTCGATTTGTGTCATAATACATAAAAGTAGGTGATTTTTTTGAAGAGCATGACGGGATACGCAAAAATAAGTAAAAACATAAATGACGTTTTCTACACGGTGGAGATAAAGGGAGTCAATCACAAATACCTTAACATTTCGTTTTTTCTTCCATACCTTTTTTCTTCCTTTGAAGCCAGGTCTCTTCCAACAGTTCAATCGGAGATCAAAAGAGGAAGTATTTCCATAAAAACAGACATAAGAGGAAATTTTGAGTCTGATCTTATCGTTCCCGATCTCGAACTTGCAAAATCGTACTTCAGAGCATTCAAAGAAATAGAAAGAGAAATAGGCGTGGAATTGAGACTTGATCTTGGACAATTGCTTGAGATAAAAGATATCTTCAAGATGTCTCTTGATATCCAGACAGAAGAGAAAATATGGGAAGGGTTTCGAACGGTTTTAGTTGAAACTATAGCAGCTTACAACAAAAGCAGGGAAACTGAGGGAGAAAAATTAAAGGCATATCTTGAAGATAAAATAGCCAGTCTTGATGAAATAATGAAGCAGATGAGCGCTTACGAATCCCAAAACAGAGAAAAGTATAAAGAGATGCTCCTTCAGAGTTTAAAAGATAATTTTTCAGAAATACAAATGGATCCTCAAAGGATTGAACAAGAAGTCATCATGACAATTCAAAGAGCCGATATAGGTGAGGAGATATCTAGGGTTTTTGCCCATATATCTCGAACTCGTGATTTGATGAAATCAAGCGAAGATGTTGGAAGCGAAATGGATTTCATCTTTCAGGAAATAAGCAGAGAAATCAACACACTTTCGGCAAAATCTAAGATCCCTGAGGTTTTAAATCTCGTTGTGGAGTCAAAAACCATTGTCAAGAAATTAAGGGAACAGATTCAAAATATCGAATAAGGAGTTTGAAGGGAGGAAGTATGTACGGGCTTATAAACATTGGGTTTGGAAATGTTGTGATAGGAGATAGGATTATAGTGATAGTTAATCCTGAATCAGCGCCTCTGAAACGCCTTAAGGACGGGGCAAAAGATGATGGTAAGCTCATAGATGCAACGTACGGCAGAAGGACGAGATCTATTCTCATAACAGACAGCAACCATGTCATATTGAGCGCTATACAACCGGAAACCATATCTGAGAGATTCCAATCTTCATTCCAGGAAATGAGAGAAGTCATGGAGCAAAATTCCGAGAACAGGACGAAAAGCAAAGCAAAACCATGAGAGGAATACTTTTCGTGATGAGCGGCCCTTCAGGGGCTGGTAAAACCACAATAGTTAAAGCCGTTATGTCTGAATTAGAGGGAATAGAATTTTCAGTGTCTTACACTACAAGACCAAAAAGAGAAGATGAAGTTGATGGTGTTGATTACTTCTTTGTAGATGAAAAAACTTTTAAATCTTTGATCAAAAAAGGAGAATTTCTTGAATGGGCCGAGGTTCACGGTCATCTTTACGGGACATCCATGAATTTTGTGGAATCGCGTCTGAATGATGGCATTAACATGCTTTTGGATGTCGATGTCAAGGGTGCATTGAACATCAAAAAGATTTTCAAAGACGATGTTTTCATATTCGTGGCTCCACCATCATTCAAAGAGTTAAAGGATAGGCTGATAAAACGTCATACAGAGGATCCAAACAACTTTGAAAAAAGAATAGAAGATGCCAAATTCGAACTTTCTCAGATATCGAAATTCGATTATCTCATAGTCAATAGGGATATTTCTACGGCCGTAAAGCAAATTGAGTCCATAATAATCTCTGAGCAGTTAAGGGTTTCAAGGTTAGCAGAATTCGTCGGAAAGTATAATTTTTACAAATCAAAGGACGGTGCAGATCTGTGAAAGACAAACTTTATGAAATTTTGATGAACAAATATGGTAACAAATATGCTATAACCATGGCTGTGGCAAAAAGGGCAGAAGCACTTAACGAACTTTCAAAGCCAATGGTGAAAACGGAAGATTCGAATCTCGTGACGATCTCGCTTGAAGAAATGAAAGAAGGATATGTTGAGATAAAGAACGCTGAAATGTTAAAAATGCTTGTTGCAAACGTCAAATTGGCCAAGAAAAAATGAAAGTGCTTTTGGCAGTTACAGGTGGAATAGCAGCCTATAAGGCTGTGGAACTTATCAGCATGATGAGAAAGAGGAAAGACGAGGTCAAAGTCTTGATGACAGAAAGCGCGATGAAATTCGTCTCACCGCTGACTTTTTCTGCTGTTGGCAATGCTGAAGTTTACACGGATGAATTTGAATACAGAGGTTTGATATCCCATACAGGCCTGTCCTCGTGGGCTGAGATCATGGTAATAGCACCTGCAACGGCAAACACGATGGCCAAAATTGCAAACGGTATGGCGGACAACGTGGTTGTTGCGAGTGCGCTTGCTTTCGAAGGACCGAAGATGCTTGTGCCATCGATGAACGTGAGGATGTACGAAAATCAGGTTACGCAGGACAATCTTCGAAAATTATCCAACTACGGTTGGACGATAGTCGAGCCGGAGAGCGGCCATCTTGCAGATGGAGAAGTTGGAAAGGGAAGATATCCCGATAATGCGAAGATCATCTTTGAAATGGAAAATCTCATCACAAAAAAAGACATGGACGGTCTAAATGTGCTTGTCACGGCAGGACCGACAAGAGAAGCAATAGATCCTGTGAGATATATCTCGAACAGATCTTCTGGAAAGATGGGCTATGAGATAGCCGAAATGGCCGCTCTCAGAGGTGCAAAAGTGGATCTCATCTCAGGGCCTGTGAACATGCCCACTCCTTTTAAAGTCAAAAAACATGATGTTGAAAGTGTTCGGGAAATGGCAGAAAAGGCACTTGATCTTTTAGAAAATGCGGATGTGATTGTAATGACCGCCGCGGTTTCGGATTACAAACCTGAAAAGCCATCGGATCAGAAGATAAAGAAAATAGGCGATGAATTGAATCTTAAACTCATCAAAACAACCGACATACTTCTTGAAATTTCCAAGAGAAAAAGACCAGATCAATTTGTGGTTGGATTTGCGGCAGAAACTCAAAATCTCGTTGAAAATGCCAAACACAAATTCGAATCTAAATCTCTTGACATGATAGTCGCAAATGACGTTTCGAGAAAAGACATAGGTTTTGAGTCCGATTACGATGAGGTTTTCATCATTTCAAAAGCATCCGAGCCCGTTCATATCGAAAGAATGACCAAAAGAGAAATCGCAAATGCGTTGCTTGACATGATTGTAACACAAAGGAGCAGAAAATTTTAAACGTAAATACTCGATACATATGGTATTATATTTATACCCAAGTAGGGTAATTTGGAGGTGGAGTTTGATGGCAGCATTACTTTCAGAAGAGGACAGGAAATATCTTGTCGATTTATTTGAGAAGGAATTAAAAGGAGAGGTTAAGATACTCTTTTTTGGAAGTAAAAAGAAGGAAGAGTGCGAGTATTGTGAACTCACAGAGCAGATATTACAAGAATTGGCCGAAACGAGCAACAAAATAACGATCGAAAATCATGACTTTGATGACGAGGAAGCACTTGCGAAACAATACAACGTCGAAATGGTACCCGCAATTTTGATGTTGGATGCGAATGGCAAGGATATGAGGATAAGATTTTACGGGATACCATCAGGATACGAATTTTCATCTTTGATAGAAGATGTCATTGCAACTTCTAAAAACGGCGCCGTTGAACTTTCGAAAGATACGATAGAGAAGCTTCAAGATGTAAAGTCGCCTTTGAAGTTGCAGGTATTCGTGACCCCAACATGTCCATATTGCCCAAAGGCAGTTTTGATGGCGCACAAACTTGCCATGCAATCATCTAACATAGTTGGCGAAATGATAGAGGCAAATGAATTTCCAGATCTTTCGATGCAATACAACGTTTCTTCAGTTCCGCACATAATAATAAACGATGGTGAAGGCGAGTTTGTGGGAGCATTGCCCGAAGAGGCTTTTGTTGAGCAAGTAATAAGCGTTGTAAAGGAAGCTTGATAGACAAATGCCTTTGTTTAATCTTTCAAACGTATCAAAACCTGTTGAGCTTAACTACGACGTCGCGATAGTAGGTGCCGGGCCTGGAGGCCTTTCGGCTGCCATATACGCCGGTCGGGCAGGACTGAAAACCATTGTCTTCGAAAAAGCCACTGAAGGCGGTCAGATTTTGCTTACCGATATGATAGAAGATTACCCCGGTTTCACATCGATAAGCGGTAATGCGCTTGCCGATGAATTTCTCTCGCACGCAAAAGCCTTTGGTGCCAATTTTGCCAATGAAGAGATCGTCGAAGTTGATCTTGAATCGAATCCTAAAAAGTTAAAAACAGATCTCGGTAATGAGTATACGGCAAAAACAGTCGTGATAGCCACGGGCAGCAATCCTAAAAAACTTGGCGTGAAAGGTGAAGATGAATTCTTAAACAGGGGCGTTTCATATTGTGCCGTTTGCGATGGAAGTTTCTTTAAAGGCAAAAGAGTTGTTGTTGTAGGCGGCGGAGACAGCGCGGTAGAAGAAGGACTTTACATGACAAAAATCGCCAACGAAGTTACACTGGTTCACAGAAGGGACAAATTGAGAGCTCAAAAAATAGCTCAAGATAGGGCTTTCAAATCTAACATGAAGTTCATATGGAACACAGTTGTGACGGAAATAGGCGGTACGAAAAATGTCGAGTATGTCATTTTGAAAAACGTTCAGACCGGAGAAACGACTAAACATGAGACAGATGGAGTATTCATCTACGTTGGTCTTACGCCAAACGTTGAAATATTCAAAAAATACATAAAGACAGATGAAAATGGATTCATTTTGGCGGATGATCACATGGAAACAAATGTTAAAGGTGTTTATGCGGTTGGAGACATAAGGAAAACGCCTCTTAGGCAAATTGTAACAGCTGCAAGTGATGGTGCGATAGCAGTCATAGATATGACGAAATATTTCTAAAAGATAAAATCAAAAGACCGCTTTTGCGGTCTTTTTTGTTGATCTTCATGTATTTAATATGTTATACTTCCGAAGGAAGTTAGCCTCTATAGTTCAATGGATAGAACGGTGGATTCCTAATCCGCAAATGCAGGTTCGATTCCTGCTAGGGGCACCAGAGACAGCTTATAGTGCATGGATACGATCTGCCAAGCAGAAAAAAATTGCTGTTTTTATCGAACGGTATTCCCGGTCAAGCCGGGAATGACCCACGCTTGTCATCCCCGAGTTCATCGGAGACCGCATTGTTTCCATTGGCTTTGAAAAAAGTTTGGTATGCCAAAGCCCGAATGACATATTGTAGAAAACATAGATTACCCATGAATTTTATAGTAATTTGAAGATAAAACAAGATTGGCATCTTTATTCACCATTTTTGTCAGAATTTCGCCTATAAAGTCTAAAAATCGACTTTGGTATTTACATCGTAAAGTGATATCCTATTGTGGAAGCGGTTCCATAGAGGAGTGGAATTTAGATGAAAATTACGATAAACGAAATAGCAAAAATGGCCGGTGTATCTAAATCAACTGTTTCAAGAGCCCTTAATGGTACCGGTTACATCTCTGATGAGAAAAAATCGAAGATATTTGAACTCGTCAAAATCCACAATTACGTGCCAGATTCGAAGGCTGTTAATCTTAGCAAGGGAAAGGCGATGACCGTTGGCCTTGTTTTGCCGTCGGCTGCCGGACCGTTTTACGGTGAGGTTGTTCGCGGATTGGAAGAAGTTTTGAGTGCAAACAAGTATTTCACCATGCTTATGACCTTTGATAATACGTCTGTTGAGGAAGTAAGAAAAAGATATATTTCGATGATAGGTTCAAAAAGAGTTGACGGAATGATAATTTTCGATCCAGAAGTGAATGCAGAGATGGTTGAAAAAGTCATGAGCTTTAAAATACCTGTCGTTTACCTTGGAGAAAGCATTCAAGGCATGGATGTTGATACCATTCTCATCGATAACTTCGATGGTGCTTACATGATGACCGAACATCTCGTGAAAATTCACAATTACAAAAGAATTGCCTTCATAACTGGACCGGCAAATAGCTTTGACGGTGCTGAAAGATTGCGTGGATTCAAACATGCACTTGAAATGAACGGATTGTCATTCGATCCAACGTTGGTATTTCGTGGAGATTTCACGAAAGAAAGCGGGAAGAATGCAGCCGAAGTATGTCTAAAGAGTGGCGCGAATGCAATCTTTGCGTCTAACGACGAAATGGCTCTCGGAGTTATAGAAGAATTGCAAAGAAAAGGAATAAAGGTTGGTAAAGACATGGCAGTCGTTGGATTCGATGACGCATTCTGGTCGAGATACATCTTTCCACCTTTGACTACCGTTCATCAGCCGATGCACAGCATAGGGAAAATGGCGGCTAAAACCATATTGGAAAAGATAGAATCAAACGATGTTGTCAAAACGCCGATGAAAATCGTCTTAAACACAAGATTAATTGTAAGAAATTCTTGTGGTTGTGGCAGTTTTACAAATTGAAAGGAGGAAGTATCATGAACAAAGTAAGGATTTTCGTTTTTGTAGCAGTACTGATAGGTATAGCAACTCTTGGTTTGGCAGATGTTTCTTACCCTTATCTTACTCAATACGGTCCTGCAATGATCAATTGGGGTAATAACGTCAAATACGGCGGCACTTTGAACGTCGTGATGCCGTGGGGGCAATTAACGAACAGTGTTAATCCATTTTTACCAACCTCTCAAACTTTGCAAATGCAAAACATGGTGTATGAAAGTCTTTTTTACGTTAACAATTTGAACGGTCAACTTACCTCTATGCTTGGCACATCTTACAAATGGTCAAATGACAATCTAACCCTTACCGTTACGACAAGAAAAGGTGTTAAGTGGTCCGATGGCGTACCATTCACGGCAAATGACGTGGCCTTTACCTTTAATCTTTTAAAGAAGTATCCTGCCCTCGATCTCGCGGCTGTGTGGGCCAAAGACAATTATCTTCAAAGTGTTCAGGCCAGCGGTGATAACGTGATTTTCACCTTTTCAAGGCCTAATACGCCTCTTTTGTACACCCTGCTTGGTCAACTTATTGTACCGGAACATATATGGTCAAAGATAGATGATCCTGCGACATATCCGAATCAAAATCCAATTGGAACGGGTCCATTCTTGCTTAGTTCATTCAATCCAACTACCAATACGATAACCTTGGTCAAAAATCCCAATTATTGGATGGAAGGTAGACCATATATAGACAAAATAGTCGTAAGATCCGTTGAATCTAACACGACCGTTATGTTGGAACTTTTAAAGGGAACGGCAGAATGGAGTTACGTTTACATTCCCGATGTTCAAAAAAGTTGGATAAGCAAAGATCCGTCGGTGAACAAAATATGGTGGCCGATGAACAGCACGTTGATACTTTATCTTAACACTCGAAAATACCCCTTCAACAATCCAACCTTCAGACAGGCAATTTCAATGGCAATAGACAGAGCAGCTGCGGAAGAAAAAGCTTATTTCAATGCCGGTAAACCTTCCGATGGTTTAGGACTTTTCCCATCTCAGGAAGCGGAATGGCTCGATCCAACGCTTGTAGATCAGGCAAAGGCCCTTGGACAATATAATCCTCAGAAGGCACTGGAATTGCTCGCATCGATAGGATTCAAGAAAAATGCAAGTGGAAATCTTGTTGGCCCTAACGGAAAGGAACTTCCAACTTACAAATTACCAGTAGTTGCCGGATGGACAGATTACCTTACCATTTCTCAAATCATAGCTCAAAATCTCAAAGAGATCGGTATAAACGCGATAATAACTCAGGAATCCTTTGGTTCATGGTGGTCAACGATAACAAAGGGAATGTACGACATGGCCTTTGCATGGGCGACTGGCAGTGGTCCTACACCTTACTTCTACTTCAACCAAGAATTAAATCCAGCCTTTACGGCACCCATCGGACAAACTTCTGCTTCTAACTGGTCAGGGTATACGAATCCTTTGATAACCTCTGCATTGAATGTATACTCGCAAACGAGCGATCTTAATCTTCAAAAACAAGCAATGTACACAATCGAACGAATCTTCCTTGAAGAAATGCCATTTGCACCTGTACTTTATGGAACAGAATTCGACGTCTTCAGCGAAAAGAACTTAACTGGATGGCCTTCAACTTCTAATCCTTACGCATCTGGAGCCGGAATTGGTTCGTCCGAGGGTGAAATGATCGTTTTGAATATACATTTGAAATGAGATTTAGAAGCGTAATTCACGCTTAAGGAGGTGTTTTTTTGTGAAAGTGTTTTTGGTATTTTCAACCGTTTTGTTATTAGTAGTGGGCACGATGCTGGCTGTCACGATTACCGTAGCACCACCGGATGCCCAATCGTTCAATTACTTGCAAAGCGTGATACCGACCTTTGAAAAGCAAAATCCAAACATCACAGTTCAAGTTGTTACTCAACCGAGTGGTGGCCAGATTGCTGCGCTTGTGGCCGCCGGAAATGCTCCGAATGTTTTCATAGGTCCTGTTCCGATAAGCTATGTTCAAGACGGCCTTTTGCTTGACTTCACGCAAATGTCAGGATACAATAAATTGGTATCGGAGATCACAACGGGTATTTTTCCATACAACGGAGGAGTTTACAACATACCATGGATGGTCACGACACAGGTGATGTTTTACAACAAACATATCTTCGAACTTGCCGGTCTTAACCCTGATAAACCACCACGAACTTTTGACGAATATCTCTACGATGCGAAGAAGATAAGTGAATTAAAGCCTGGTCCGTACGGAAAATACTACGGTCAATTCTTCTGGAATGAGGAACTTTCATACGCATGGTACTGGGGCATGCTTGAGCAGATATATTACAATTTCAACAACGCTCAATATCCTCATCTTCTCGATCAATACGGAATTTCTCTTGATTTCACAAATCCCAACGCTCATTTCGTGGATTTTCTTAAATTCTGTAAAGAAGTTCAGCAATACAGCTCTTCAGGAATGCAACAGGCTTCTATCTTCGGACGGAATGTGGGAATGTGGTTACAATTCGCCTATGGCTGGACTTTTAACCTTCAAAACTCAACCGGTGGTCCAATGGTTTACGGAAAAGATTACGGCCTTGCGCCAATTCCGACGGCATCAAATTCGGCAACGGCAATACATTGGTCAACACTTGCTCAAAGGCCTTTAATAGTCTTCAAATCAACACCGGCCAAAGACGAAGCCGCATGGAAATTCATCCAATTCTTGATGGAACCTCAAAATGAGCTTCAAGCGTGTAAAGAGATAGGATGGCTTCCTTCGGTAAAAGAGAATGAGAGCAATTCTTTCTTCTCAAAACCAGATCTCAAAGCATACGTAGATCAACTTTCACATGTGGTCGTGACTAATCCGTTTGAAACGAACAGCGCCGTTATTCATGCCGTTTTAAATGCCTTCGGTCAATACGTCGTAAGCGGTTCGATTCCAACGGCAGAACAAGCATTTCAAATCGCGACTCAAAAGGCTCAAGCGGCTCTTGGTTCCGGTTTATAAGAATAATGAGAGAATTTTTGAGAACACTTAACAAATCCAAATGGGGCTACATATTTGTAGCCCCGTGGATTGTTGGTTTTGCGGTTTTCAGCGTGTATCCTTTATGGCTGGGAATAAAGATGTCTTTTATGAATTACAACCTTGTTGCTCCGCAAGCAATGAAATTCATAGGTTTTGGAAACTGGATAAACAGTTTAGAAGATATATCATTTTGGAAAAGTCTTTTGAACATACTTTACAACCAAGCTATCTTCATAACCTTGACCTTTTTCATCGCGCTTTTGGTCGCTTATTTGCTTTTTAAAATTTCGAACGGGAATAGGTTTTGGAATGCATTTTTCAGGAGCGCTTATTTTGTTCCAACCATAACATCTGTCGTGGTCGTCATGCTTGTGCTTGGAAATATAACGGCACCTTATGGTCCGATTCAGACTTTACTTGTTAAATGGCACATTTTGAGTGTACCTATTGTGTGGAATTTAACGCCAATACTCATAATGCCTGTGATAGCCGTAATAACATC
Source organism: Thermotoga sp. (assembly GCA_020722015.1). GTDB lineage: Bacteria > Thermotogota > Thermotogae > Mesoaciditogales > Mesoaciditogaceae > Athalassotoga. Next base: position 16,570 of record DYLQ01000006.1, read on the forward strand.
ATGGATGTCTTTCGGTATGCAAGCGATAATTTTGCTTGGAGGACTTGGAACGGTTCCTCCTGAATATACGGAAGCCGCTCGCATAGATGGGGCAAAGGAAAGAACTATCTTTTGGAAAATAATCTTTCCGCTCTTAAGACCTCAAATAGTCTTCATAATGGTCATGAACGCTATAGGAGGACTTCAAATGTTCACACAAGTTTACGTGAATTTCGGTACTACCGGGGGACCGGATCAAGCCGGAATGACACCGGTACTTTACATATATGGAGAGGGACTCGGAAAGTTTCAAATGGGGTTTGCATCGGCACTTGGTTTTGTGCTCAGTGGAATAATAATAATTGCCACAATCATAACTCTTAAATTGCTTCAGGAAAAAAGCTAGGTGATGAAATGTTAAAACAGGAAAGAACAGAACGAAGGCGGGCATACATTTTTTTATCAATAGGTCTTGTTTTTACGCTTTATCCGTTTGCGCTGATGATAATGAGTTCATTAATGACACCATCGCAACTTCTGAATAATCCTTCCATGATAATTCCAATGCCAATCACGTTGTCTGGATACACTGGTCTTTTCAAGGATCTCAATGTGCTGTTGCTTTTCAAAAATACGTTGATAATAGCTGGATCCGTTACGCTGTTGAATCTTTTCTTTGATTCGCTTGCAGCCTTTGCCCTTGCAAAATTGAAATTTCCAGGTAGAAATGCTCTTTTCGGTTTCATGCTTTTTACGTTGATGATACCGGGTGTCCTCTTTTTCATTCCAGAATATACCATGTTGTACAACTGGGGTTGGGTAAATCATTACAGGGCATTGATAATACCGAGCTTTGTCCAATTTTACAGCATATTTTTGATGAAACAATTCATGGAACAGATCCCGGACGATGTGATAGAGGCTGCGCGTATAGACGGGGCAAGCGATCCGTTGATATATGCGAGGATTATCCTTCCGATGAGCATACCGATACTTGCAACGATAGCCATAATGACCTTTATGGGTGCATGGAATGATTTTTTTGGACCTTTGCTTTACCTCAGAAGCCCGAGTCTTTGGACGGTTCAACTTGGATTACAGATGTTTTCAAGTTCAATCCCAGGACAAAATATCCAAGTTCTATGGGCTGGAGAAGTGGTCATAACTTTACCGATTCTTATAGTTTTTCTATTCCTTCAAAAGTATTTCATTCAGGCTTTCACAAATGTTTCGTTCAAATAGGTGAGAGCCATGAAGAAAAAGGTGATATTGTATTCGGTCGTGGCCATAATCGTTTTGCTGATTTTCTTTGCCGGTTATGTAGCCGCGTGGATAGAGACGGAAAATTTTGCCAGAGAAAATTTCGGTAAAGCCCAGGAAATGTTGAAAGAAGGTAAGTATCTTCAAGCTTTGAACGGATATCAGGAATTCGATCCGAAGGCTCAAAAGTACGTTACTTACGTTGGCTTTTCCCAGATATCGGTTATGTTTAAGGATTCTCCAATCTTCGGTGTACCTAAGATCGTCGATCAATCAAAGCAGGAAGTGATGAAATTAATCGCGACCATGCCGACGAATGATTTAGAAACATATTTTCAAAGTACGGTGAGAAATAAAAATCCTTATATACTTTACGTGGTTGCAGAACTCATCCACAGATATTCAAAATTGGGGCTTTCTTCGCAAGTTGGGATGTACGAGCATATCTTTTCATTACTTGGGGGCAAACCAGATCAAATAGAACGTTATTACAACACATTGCATACGGAGGCTGAAAAATGAGTTATTTCAAAACTAAATACGGTTACTTCGAAGAAAATGGCGATTACGTTGTGACAGATCCGCGAACACCGATGCCATGGGTGAACATCTTGACGAACGGAAAATATGGTGCCGTTTATTCACAAACGGGCAGCGGTTATTCCTTTTTCATAGACGCGTCTCAAAGTCTTTTGACAAGATGGGTTCAAAATCTCGTTCAAGATGATTACGGAAAATATTTTTACATCCGTGACGATGATACCAATGAAATCTATTCCACTACCTTTCAACCTGTTCAACATAAGGGAAAGTACAAGGTTATCTTTTCACCGGGAATGGTGAGATTTGAAAGTGCATTTTCAAAATTCACGGTTAAAATGGAAATCGTGATTCCAAAAGAAGACGATGGTGAGCTTATAAGTATGACGATAAAGAATAAGAGTGATAGGCCACTGCATCTTTCCGTATTCTCATATTTCGAGCTCAACATGAGTACAAATGCGGATTTTCATCGGGAATTTCATAAACTCTTCTTCGAAACGAAATTCGTAAAAACGCATTCCGCAATCTTGAGTAAAAAGCATCTTTGGTTGAACTGGAACGATTCTTACCCTTACACGCTTGTTCACAGTGCTTCAGAAAAGATCGCCTCGTTCGATACGGATAAAAGAAGTTTTATAGGTATGTACGGTGATCTTAAAAAGCCTAATGGTGTGATGAACGGCACGTGCGCCATGTCGGAAGGAAAGCATATAGATGGGATAAACGTGCTCCACGTGAAAGTAAATGTGGATAGCGGAGAAACAAAACGCCTGAGCTTTTTTATGGGAGTTGCAAACGGCGATGAAAAGGCTTTGGCGCTCGCTCAAAAATATACGTTGAAGAATCCTGATGAAGTAAAAAACAACGTGAAATCTTATTGGGATAAATTGCTTTCTGCTTTCAGGATAAATGTGCCGGACAAAGACTTGGAATTTCTCGTTAACAAATGGCTTCCTTACCAGGCAATAGCCGGAAGGCTTATGGCACGCACAGCTTATTACCAAATGGGAGGAGCGTACGGATTCAGAGATCAACTCCAAGACAGTTTAGCGGCATTATGGATCGATCCGGAGATAACGAAAAATCAAATAAAGCTTCATGCTTCGCATCAAAGACAGAATGGTACAGTTCAGCATTGGTGGCTTCCTCTTACGAATTTTTATCCTTCCGAAAGATGGTCGGACGATCTTTTGTGGCTTCCGTTTGCCCTTACCGAGTACATATCGCACACCGGAGACAAACATATACTCTCCGAGGTAGTTCCATTCTTGGATGGAAATGAGGCTACGCTGAAAAGCCATGCCTTCAAGAGCATTCAAAGCGTACTCGATTCTAAATCCGTGAGGGGAATTCCTTTGATCTTCAATGGAGACTGGAACGATGGATTGAATGGCCTTGGAAAGGAAGGAAAGGGCGAGAGCTTTTGGGTAAGCGAGTTTTTGTACTACGTGATCTCAGCCATTCTTAAAGAATTCGATTTGACTTCAGACGAGATCAATTGGCTTAAGTCTGCGGCATCTGAAATTAAAACGGCATTCAATTCTCTTGCATGGAACGGTGATTGGTTCGATAGGGCAACTTCTGACGAAGGGGTCGTTCTTGGCGGGAAAAATGACAACAGAGTTTTTTTGAACGCTCAAACGTGGGCCGTTATATCTGAGATAAGCGATAACGAAAAAACATCAAAAGCGATGGAGGCTGTCAAAAAAAGACTTATAACCGATTATGGGCCGTTGCTTTTCAATCCGCCATTGACGAAGCCGGATCCGAAGATAGGATATCTCAGCAGGTATTCACCAGGCTCAAGAGAAAACGGTGGTGTTTACACGCATGCCGCGGTATGGACGTTATGGGCCGCATGGAAAAAAAGAGATTCAACGCTTTCGGATGAAGTTTACGAGTCCATTTGTCCGATCAACAGATCCTTAAGAGATCCGGACATGTACATGGCTGAACCTTACGTAACGGCCGGAAACAGCGATGGGCCTCTTTCTCCAAAGAGCGGCAAGGCCGGATGGACTTGGTACTCAGGATCGGCTGGATGGCTTTACAGATCTATTATCGAATATTACATCGGGATAAAGCCATCAGAAAACGGCATACTTTTCAAACCTTCCACAAACAAAAAATGGAGAAAAGCTGAATTTCATTTGAAGATAAGAGGAGGCGATTATTCCTTAGAACTTTCCAATCCGAATATGAAAGTTCTGACGGAACAAATGAAAATAACCGTTGACGGAAAAGAAATAAGCGGAAATGTCATTCCCTATCTTAAAGGAAATCATGAAGTGAGGATAAGGTATTGAACCACATTTCAAATAAAGGAGGAAAAGAAATGAAAAAAGTAAGTTTGGTTTTTGCAATTGGACTTTTGTTGACAGTCGGCATGCTCTTCGCATCGGTGAGTTTCAACTACTACGTTATTGAGCCCTTCTCGAGCCCGTTCGGGCACTTCGGTTTAGGTCCATGGACAGGTGGTACTTCTTTGGCAACAGATGCAAGTGCACAGATAGTACCAAGCAATCTTTTCGGCAACAAATGGGATATTTACTTCAACGTTGAAAAGGATGGTTCCTACAACGGAACGTATGTTTACTTCGGAAATCCTAATCTAAATCAAACCTTCGACGCCTCTTCTTACGCTTATTACGCATTTTTCGCGAAAAGCGATTCTGCCACGCCTATGACATTTAAAGTTGAACTGAAGAGTCCCAACAACGGTGCAGAATATTTCTACGTGCATGGCATAGGGAAATATTGGACTTTTGTACAAATACCTTTCAAAGATTTCACCAAATATTCATGGTCCAATTTAACAGATTTTTCAAAGCTTACGCAAGGTACCTTTGTCTTTGAACATAACTTGGATGTCATCAACACGGGCCATTTGTACGTTGCAAATATAGGATTTATGAAGTAAAAGAGATAAAACCGCCGTCATAAGACGGCGGTTTGTAGGAGGAAAAACTATGAAAAAATTGATGATCCTTTTTGCGGTGGTATTTTTAATAGGAGGCAGCGTTTTGGCACAAACGAATGTGCAGGATATATTGATCAAAAACGAAAGAGACGCATCGTTGTACTTTTGGAACGAAGTCAATCCGGCCAATGGTCTTGTAAGAGATAGAACTACATGGGATTCTCCCTCTTCAATAGCAGCGGTCGGTTTTGGTTTGACATCTCTTTGTATAGCGGCCGATCACGGATGGCTTCCAAAGGATGCTGTGTACAACAGGATTTTAACGACACTTGAATATTTCAAATCACTTCCGAATGAGCACGGATTTTACTATCACTTTCTGAATTTATGGACAGGTCAAAGGTTTAACGGCTCCGAAGTTTCACCGATAGACACAACGTTATTCATAGCGGGAGCACTTTTTGCCGGACAATATTTCAAAGGTACAGAGGTCCAAACACTCGCAGATGAGTTGTACGAAAGAATAGACTGGCAGTGGATGACAAATAACACGGTGTATATAAACATGGCATGGTACCCGGAAAGGGGATTTTCAGGGTCTTATTGGACAGGATATAGCGAGGCTGCCATCATGTATATACTTGCGATCGGCTCTCCGACTTATCCTATTTCACCGCAAGATTGGGGATATTGGATAGCCAGCTGGTCAAAAAACGGTTCGGGAGATCTTGCGCATTGGGCAACATCGGATGAAAGTCTTTTTACATACCAATATTCTCAGGCATACATAGATTTCAAATATTTGGATTTCAAATATGTGGGGAATCTATGGGATAACTCGAAAAAAGCCATAGAATACGATATAAACTTCTGTAATCAAGATGCAAATTATAAAACCTTCAAAGATGGTTTTTGGGGGTTATCGGCATGCGATGGTCCAAACGGCTATAGCGCTTACGGCGCGATATTGGGCGGAACGGATGGCACAGTTGCACCTTATGCCATTATAGGTTCACTTCCATTCACTCCAAACAGATCTAAGGAAGCCGTCCTTAAAATGTGGAATTTAAGGAACGAACTTTACGGTCGATACGGCTTTGTGGATGCCTTTAACCTCGATCAAAATTGGAGAGATTTTGATTACATAGGAATAGACGTGGGAACTGAGGTTTTAATGACCGAAGATTACTACACCGGCATGGTATGGAAATATTTCATGCAAGTGCCTTACGTTCAAAAAGCGATAAGTCTCATTGGTCCAAAACAAATATCCGCTCCCGCTTCTCAAACATCGAATGCACAAGTTTCCACATCAAATTACAAAGTTGTGGAGAACTTTTCAAGTCCTTACGGAGAATACGGTCTTGGAGTATGGAATGGCGGTACGGCACCGGCGACCTCTATAAATGCAAAGATAATATCCGATCCCACTTTTGGTCATGTTTGGCAAATAAATTACAACGTTGAAACGGCAGGCGCTTACAACGGAACGTGGCTTGATCTTGCCAATGCAAATTTGGGACAGACTTTTAACGCTTCATCTTACTCAAATCTTGTTTTTTACGTAAAAGGCGATTCCGAATCGATGAATTTTAAAATAGAACTGAAAAGCCCCAACAATGGCTCTGAATACTTTTACGTTACTGGGGTAACGAAAAATTGGGAAAAGATCGTGATTCCCTTCAAGAATTTCACTAAATACTCTTGGACAGAGCCGGTTGATTTTTCAAAACTAACGCAGATGACATTCGTTTTTGAAAACAACGTTGATACGGTTAAAAATGGCACAATATATGTCGGTGATATAGGGTTTGAATGATTTATACTGAACCAATTTTAAAAGTGAAGTCATTTGACTTTAGATGAGATTCTCAATAGAGATTCTATTCTTTCTTTTTCTCTGATTACGTCGCCAGTTTTTGGATTTACGACTTCGCATGCTCCGTTTATTATCGCTGTGGATACAAGGCCTCTTCCGATTTTAGAACCAATGAAGTTTGGCGTATCCAAATATCCCATTTTAACGGCAGCATCGTATGTTCGTGGATCCAAAAACGGGTCTTGACTTTTTGAGAGTTTTTTCATCGCATCCAAAAGATATTCTGCATCTGATTTGAGAATTTTTATCCTTTCAATTATTTCAGGATCGTTTTGCACATCTGGTAATCCTTTTAAACTCTCTTCTATGACCTTTCTTGCAATTTTGGCGGACTCTATGACATCATCCGCATTTGCCGCATGATCTGCTTCTGTGAACGCAACAACATGGACTATTTGCGGTTTTATCACCATAGATTCGACTGTTGAAAAAGCGAGCTGTCCTTTCGCTTCATCAAGATCGGCCGGAAAAGCCATAAGGCCAGCTCTCACTTCTGTTATGACGTTGAAATCTTTCGAGACCAAAGAGTTTATCATTTCTTTTGTTGCCAACATCTTCGATATATCCATTTTAGGGCTCAAACCTGAAGGTGTGTTGAACATGTATTGAGCGATGTAATTTTTGACGCCAAGTTTTTTTGCAATGTAAGCCGCGAGATAACCCATCGTGACGAAGATCACATCATGCGCGTTTCTTAGTCCCCATTGGTGCGGTTCATTTATCTCAACGGGTATCCCACGTTGGGCATGCCATTTTATCGCTTCCATATTCTCTTTTACCGCTTCTATGAATTTTCTGTCGCTTCTCCCGTCTAACTCGTTGTACCACGAGAGAGGTACGGCCGCCCATGCGTTGTTTATGGTTTTCTGAAGTAATTCGGCCATTTCAATCAAATGACTTGTGCCTGAATAAGCTCTCATCAAAGGGTAATTCCCCATTCTTGTTGCCGCATACAGCATTTCAAAATCTTTTTCACTTCTTATGGGAACGCCCCCTGCACCGTCCAAAGATTTATTCATCTTATCTGGTTCAAAAAAGAATTGCTGTGTATTTTGATCCGGAGCAAGAGAAATCACATCCACTGTTTGAGAATCGGATATCTTTTCTATTCCTTTGATTGTTTCGTCCAATGAAGAAAGACCGAAGTGGTGCCTTATAAGAGGATATGGATCGGCTTCCTTTATCCTGCTTATCAGATCTTGAGCGGGTATTTGGAAGGTATGCTTTTCATCTGTCCCCTTTAAATATTTGATCACCTCCCTTTGCCCTTCGGTCGAAAACACCTTATCGAAAAATTTAAACTCCATTGCCACTTTGGCAACAGCAGGTGTTCCTCCAAAGATGAATTTCCTATTTTCAAGCCCATATTGCGGAATTTTTTCTTCAACCTTTTTGAAAATTTCTCTTGCCACCGAAGGGGTGAGACGATAACTTATGGCTATGATGTCTGCTTTTGTTTCAACTGCGGCACCAAGTAATCTGTCTATCGGCGTGGCAGGTCCTAAAAAGATCGTTTCATATCCGAGACTTTTTGCAATACCCAAAAAAGAAAGTATGCCTGCAACATGCACGCAATTTTCAACTGCTCCACCGACTATCTTCATCATTGATCCCCGTTTAAGACATAATCGATTATCTGCTTAACATCCATACTTGCTATCCCCATGTCGTTGAGATCTCTGCCCAAGGAGAGCACGTCTATATTCAGCACATGGCTTATGAGATTCGTTAAATTCTCAATTATAGGCAATCCGATTCCGCATTTTCTTGCAAGATGAACAAACGGTACAAGACCATTTAGGGTATCTTCAACTATGTATCTGTGCTGCAGCGTATCCGGCCCGAGTATCTTATGATACGCATGCGTATTTTGCAACAATTCGTAAAGATCGTCTCCTACCGATCCGTAAGTATCCGAAAGCCATATCGTAAGAGGTTTTAGTCTTATTTTAAAACATTTACCGAGTGTTATTCTTTCAAGATCAAGTTTTTCCAAAAAATTAGCGATAGACGGTGTTATACCTTCGATGTAATGAGCATAGGTAAGACCATTTTCTATTCGACCTATGTTAAAAAGTGTTGGGGCCGGGTGAAGCACGGCTCCGTAATTACTTAAAGAAGTGTAAAGTACATTCGGATAGGTTTCGATTTGTGGGAAAATGTCTTTCAACACTTGAAAAATCTTTCTTGCATTTATGGCAGGTAAGGTCGCAAAATGAACGCCTTTTTTTATTCCATAATAATGTACTGTGGAACCGGTGGCGGATGTGCGTGTTGTAAAGATAGAACTTTCAAATTCTCCGATTGTTGTTTTAAGATCAGGTCTGTTTTCTTTCAAAACTTTTTTGAAGATCAATGCTCCTCCGGTTCTTCCGGGATGAAGCAAAATAACTTGATCATTTGTTAAAATTTCTGACAATCTTTTTGCTATTTCCATGTGAGCCGTCGTGGTCGTTGAAACGATTACGAAGTTTGCACTCTCAACTGCTTCATTTAAATTCGTGGTCATAAGATCGATATTTTGAGAACTTTCTATCTCATCCGAGAGTCTCATCGGATGTTTTCTTAGGTACTTGAAACGCCACTCGGATCTATCGTAAAGTTTTACAGCAAAACCCTTGAATTTCAAATATCCGGCCATAGCTTGACCGGTATTTCCGGCACCTAAAACCGCAAATGTCATGTTATCCATGATCAACCTCTTTTCTCATGAAAAGCCCTTTTCACGATGGTTCTGATAAGCCACTCGTAGTCTTCATTTAAAGGTTTAACCATCTTAGGAAGATCACTTGTCAAAGGATCGAGACCTGGCATCGAGTTTATTTCAATCACATATGGTATTCCGTCTACTATTCTCATATCCATTCTTAGATAGTCTCTTGCTTTGACGATCTCGAAAGATTTAATGGCCGTTTTGCGGATACGCTCTCTTACCTTTTCCGTGAAAGTCGATGGGCATTTGTAAATAGTCTGCTCGGCGAACTTTTCTTTCACTCTTTGGCTGTAATACCTTTCTATGCCTTCTGGAAGATTCGAAAAATCTATCTCCAATTCCGGTAAAACGATCAGGTCACTTCCAAAACCGACGACGCCCACCGTAACTTCGGGACCGTCTAAAAATTCTTCGACGAGAATCGGTTCACCCAACTTTTCGAATTTGTCGATTGAACGTTTTTTAATTTCTTCGATGTCATAACACAAACTCTTTTCATCTATTCCTATGCCGGATCCTTCAGCAACGGGTTTTATAATCGCCGGAACAGGCAATTTGCCGGTGAATTTCTTACCATCGAATAAAACTCCATTCGGAGTTTTTATTCCATAAGCTTTAAGGATATTTTTTGTCGTGAACTTGTCCAAACACACGTAATGCGTGTATGGAGAAGAACCTATGTGCTCATGTCCCGTTAATTGTGCGACAGCAGCCACATTCCCTTGTAAAAAGTCATTTCTCTTACCTATTGAAAGATTAAAAATAACGTCATCATTCATCAACGAATCGGTGAGCTTTTCAACTGATACGATCTTTGTTTCCGCATATTTACGCAATACATCATCGACAGCTTGGACTGCGCGTGCTCTTTGAATATCCGTAATCGAATCTTTTACTATTAGTACCCTCATTTTAACACCTCAGACATCATTATATAACATTATTTCCAAAAAGATCAAGCGCTTCGTATTCAATACGAAGTCCTACTGTGATCGTATTATTTTTCTGTTCGACATGACAATTGTCATTCTTTTTGTATTGCCTGGAACGTGTGAATTCTATTTCCATCTTCTGACAATACTTTGCAAAGTGTGCAATTATAACCTTTACCCAATTCTCTTATTAGCTCTTTTCTTACTGCCATATTGAATTTTTTCATCTTCTTAGACCTCCATTTAATCGTTAATTCAGTCTAAGAAGATTTTATTTCATGTACATTTATTTTGATTCAATTCGACATGTTGACAAAAGAGTCATCATTGTAGTAAAATCTTTTTGTACCTTCCACCATAGCTCAATCGGTAGAGCATCCGGCTGTTAACCGGAGGGTTGTAGGTTCGAGTCCTACTGGTGGAGCCAAGGAAATTTCAAAAAGTCCTGTTTAAGCAGGACTTTTTTTGATAGCAAGGGTGATCTGATTGAAAACAATAGGCATTGTTTCGATGAAAAATGAATTAGCAGAATTGTTAGAACGCGAGCTGAGTTTTTTTCTCAAAGACAAGGCCAATTTTGTGCGTTATATTGTCAAAAATGAAAAGGTCTTTATAGACGAAGCAGATGTGATCCTTTTGTCCGGAGAATTTGTGGCGAAATACGTTGTCATGCCACAGAAAGAAAAGATTCCCATTCTAAGTCCGCGGCGTACTCTGACCATGGATGGATGGGAAAAATTGAAATCTCTTAGAGGCGATCTTCCAATGTTGTTGGTCAACGATTCAAAAGAATCTGCGGAAGAAGTCGTATTGCTCACAGAGGAATTAGGGCTTGACCTCGATTTACATATTTACTATCCAGGTTGTGAATCATTTCCGCATCTTGAAACTGCTATAACTCCAGGAGAGGCAAGATACGTGCCGAAATTCGTCAAAAATGTAATCGACATTCATGATCGCATTTTCGATCCTTCCGTTATACTCGAATTGCTTTTCAGACTCAATTTGTTCGAATGGGAAGATCTTCATAAAATCATTGAATATTCCAAAACCGTTAAATCCGCTCAGCCGGGGTTGCAAAAATTTTTGCTGGATATGGCAACCGTAAGGCTTGATCTGGAAACCGTACTTTCCATGACAGAACAGGCTGTAATTGCTTATTCCAAAGAAGATGGCAAAATCCTGGTTTTTAATTATTTGGCCGAAAAATATCTGAATAAAATCGGTATCGGAGAAGAAATACGTCCAGTCTTCCAAAAAATGGGGCTTAAGCACGTAAACAGAGAACTTTACAACGAAATAGTTGAGATAGATGGTTCTGAGATGATTGTAAATTTGAAAGAAGTGCCGGGCGGTACGGTGATGATTTCTTTTTATCCCGTAGATCTTTACAGAGACGTTGAAAGAAAGCATGCGTTTAAGATCAAAAGAGCGGGAATGGTTGCAAAAATGGACTTTAACGCCATAGTTGGCGGCGATAAGATTCAAGACGTCGTTAAACTTGCGAAGAAGATGGCCATTTCAGATATGCCGATCTTACTTGAAGGAGAAAGCGGCACAGGTAAAGAAGTTTTTGCGCAGGCAATTCATAATTATTCAAAAAGATCGGATGGCCCTTTTGTACCGATTAACTGTGCCGCTTTATCGGAAGAACTACTTGAAAGCGAATTGTTCGGTTACGAAGAAGGCGCTTTTACAGGGGCGAAAAAAGGCGGGAAATCTGGTTTACTCGAAATAGCAAATAACGGAACGATATTTTTGGATGAAATATCTGAAATACCGTTTGAATTGCAGTCAAAGTTGTTGAGAGTTTTGCAAGAGAAAGAAATCATAAAAGTAGGCGGTACGAATATCATACCTGTAAATGTCCGAATCATATCGGCGACAAACGTGAATTTGTTTGAAATGATGGAAATCGGGAAATTCAGAATGGATTTGTTTTACAGAATATCTACCTTTCAATTGCATATTCCCCCTTTAAGAGAAAGAATCGACGATTTGGATGTGCTTTTAAGATATTTCGCGTCTAAAAAAGGGTACAGCATTCATTTCGATCCGAATCTTGTCTTTTTGCTTAAAAAACATTCATGGCCAGGCAACGTAAGAGAAGTTGAAAATTTCGTCGATTATACTGGAAACCTTTTTTCGGGCATGATAGGTATAAGTGAAATGCCACCGTATTTATCTAAAAAAGTATTTGAAGAAAAAGATGTTTTAAATCATTCAGAAATAGAAGTGCTTCAATTTCTGCAGAAAAATAAAAATTCCGGCAGAGACAAGATAGCAAAAATGTGTCATATGAAAGAGAATGAAGTAAGGAAAATTCTGTCGCATCTCAAGGCATTGGGATACATATCTGTGAGTGTTGGCAGAATAGGTGCGAATGTTTCAAAATTGGGTTACCAATTTTTAAGCAACATAGATAAGAATAGTTAACGTTCAGCTCTTTCACACAGATCCAGTTTATCTACCTATTTCGTAATTCAAATTCAATTTTAAATTCGATTTTCATTTAAAATGCAATGATTTTTACCGTTTCAAATGAAATGATAATCTGGCACATTCATTGCTTACTTTGTAAGTGAGGTGATGATCATGATATCAATTAAAGAAGTTGAATTATACGATCCCGCTTACAAAGGCAAAATGGATATTTTGATCGCCAATGGATATATTGAAGAAATATCTCAAAGGGGGAAATTCGATTTCGCCCAAGAGATTAAATTGAAAAATGTGATAGCGATTCCTGGATTCATAGACGGTCATGTTCACGTGATCGGCGGCGGAGGAGAAGGGGGATTTACGTCAAGAATCAATGAGATTCAAACTTCAAAACTTTTGAATTGTGGCATTACCTCGGTAATTGGATTACTTGGGACCGATTCAATGACAAAACCTTTAATCTCTCTTTTTGCAAAAACGAAGGCATTGCAAGCAGAAGGCATGAACGCTTACATGATGACCGGATCTTATCAATATCCGGTTCAAACGATAACAGATTCTATTGAGAGAGATATAATATTGATCGATCCGATCATAGGAGTCGGAGAACTTGCGATCTCGGATCACAGATCAAGCTCTATAACCGTTGATGAACTCAGAAAGGTCGCCCAAAAATGCCGTGTTGCTTCGATGATTTCATCAAAGTCCGGAAAGATCATCGTGCATGTCGGAAGTTCGAAAAAAATGTTATCACCTTTGATGGAAGCAGTTTCAGATGACGAAATAAAAATAGAATCTTTTCTTCCGACGCATGTCAACAGAAACAAAGATCTTTTACGTAATGCTTTGGAATGGATCAAGATGGGCGGTTTTGTCGACATCACAGCTGAAGACACCTCGAAAGAAGCCATTAGCGTTGAGGAATCGATCGATTATCTTACCTCAAATGGGGCCGAATTGGATCATATCCTTGTAAGCAGCGATTCTCAGGGAAGCATTCCGACCTTTGACAAAGACGGTAATTTTGTCTCAATGAAAGTTTCTGATTGCGCTGTCATGTTCAAAGCTTTCAGGGCATGTGTGAGAAAGGGAATGAAGATTGAGAATGCCTTAAAGCCTTTCACGGTAAACGTTTCTCGGTTCTTCAAACTCGACAACGCAGGAACGATCGAAAAATCCAAACGCGCAGACATGATCTTTGTCGATAGGGATACATTTGAAATCGATTCGATTATGATTAAGGGTAGTTTTTTGAATAAATCTTCAAAATTTTAAAAACAAGGGGGTTAGTCTATGAAGAAAGTTTTTGTGATTTTTTTGGCTGTATTGTTTAGCATCGGTATCGTTGCAATAAGTCAAGGCGTCGTCAATCCTGATACCTTTGTCTACGAACAACCGGGACCTTTTTGGAGTTTGGATCCTGCTTTTGAGTACGATTTCACCTCAAGTGAGGTGGTAATGCAACTTTACGATCAGTTGATTCAATATGACGGAACGTCAACTGTAAATCTTTCTCCTATGTTGTCAACAAATGTTCCTTCTCTCAAAGATGGCACTATATTGGATAACGGAACAACTTATGTTTTCCACATAAGACCTGACGTACTCTTTCACAACGGAGACAAACTGACTCCTCAGGATGTCGTATATTCACTTGAAAGAACGATAATACTCGATGTTGTGAGTGGCCCTGCGTGGTTACTTACTGGACCTTTGTTTCCACAAATCGATGGTCAGTACGTAACATCGATAGTTCAAGTCGTGGCACAGCAACTTGGACTACAAAATCCTTTAAGTTACACGAGTTTTGATTCTCTCGGCATTTTTGCGACCGGAACCAATCGATTGCTGAATGATAAATACAAGCAAGCACTCATAAATGCATTTAACATTCTCAACAAAGATTTCGAGGTGAAGGGTAACGATCTGATAATTCATCTGCCGCAGCCATATGCACCATTTCTTTATATACTCGCAGGTCCTGTTTCTAACTGGGCCGCTGTTTTGGATCAAAAATGGTGTGCTGAACATAACGCATGGGACGGAGCTGCCGATGATTGGTGGCAATATCATAATCCTACCGTTGGTGACGATCCTCTCTACGATATAGAAAATGGAACCGGCCCTTACATGATAAAGTACATAACACCCGGGCAAGAAGTATTTTTCCAAAGATTTGACAATTATTGGGCCGGACCGGCAAAGATAAAATATGCCGTTATAAAATACGTAAATGAATTCACAACGAGTTTACTCGATTTGCAACGTGGGCAGGCAGACGCGATACGAGTTCCGGTCCAAAACCTTTCTCAGGTTCAAAATAATCCTGATATAACCGTTCTAACAGGTTTCCCGATGTTGCTTGTTGATTTGATGCCTTTCCAGTGGAATATAACCACTCCGAATAAATTCATAGGTTCAGGTAAACTCGACGGGAACGGCATACCGCCCGATTTTTTCTCTAATTTAGATGTTAGAAAAGCTTTTGAATATCTTTTCCCGTATCAACAGTACATAGAACAGGTATGGAACGGTCAAGCCTTACAGCCTAACAGTGCCATAATAAAAGGTCTTCTCGGATACGATCCCAATTTACCGAAATATCATCAGGATCTTGCGAAAGCGACTGAATATTTCAAAAAAGCATATGATGGGAAATTGTGGGATGTTGGTTTTAAATTCACCGTAATTTACGGGGCCGGTAACGCAACAAGGCAACTTGCACTTCAAACTTTGAGTACATATGCAAGACAGATCAACCCGAAATTCCAGATAAGCGCTATCGGAGAGATAAATTCTTCTTTCAGCGCAGATTTAATTGCGGGCAAACTTCCGATAACGTCTGTTTCGTGGGGAGCAGATTACCCGGATCCTTACGATTTTGCATTCGCATGTTATTCGTCTAACGGATTTTACGCTTCGTTTTTGGGACAAAATTTCGTGAATTTTGCCAAACAAAATCTTGACTCTCTTGTCGATAAACTCGTCACTACTTTGAATCCAAATGAAAGAGCCAAAATAGCACAGGAACTTTCAAAGTTGGATTACGAAAATGCGCTTTACATCTGGCCGGATCAGCCGGAAGCTTATTGGGTTGCGCGTAGCTGGGTAAAGGGTTGGTACTACAACGCAGAGATTGCCCAATTTGGTCCTTACTTCTACATGCTTTCAAAATGAATTAATGGCCCTGCTCCTGCAGGGCCATATTATACGAGGAGGAATTATGAAAATCTACATTTCAACGGATATGGAAGGCTTACCAGGAATAAATTCGTGGCATCAGGTAAGCGATAAAGATCCAAGATTTTTGAATAAATATCTTGAGGAAACTCTTCGATGGGTTGTGGACGGAATAAAAGCGTCAAATCAAAATTCCGATGTAGATCAAATACTTGTGTGTGATTCTCACGCACTCGGTGAAAATGTCTCTTACGATTTCACCGAATACGATGACAGACTCTATCTTGTGAGAGGAGGGTTAAGAGATTATTACATGATGGCTGGACTGGATTCTTCTTTCTCTACTGTTTTTTTCGTCGGCTATCATGCCGGAGTCGGGGCAATGCACGGAATCATGGATCACACGTATTCGTCAGCATCCGTGCATACGATGAAAATAAATGGCATTAGAATGAACGAAACTCTGATAAATGCCGCATTTGCAGGCGATCTTGGAATACCTGTCTCTTGTGTGATCGGGGATCACGCGCTTGTCGATGAATTAAAAGATGCACTTAAAGACACGGTCTTAATAGAGACCAAAACGGGATTAAGCAGATTTGCCGCTATCATGAAGCCCAAAAATGTCGTTAAGCAGGAAGTAATCGCAGGCGTAAAGGCAGCTCTTGACAAAACGTACAAAAAATCAATTAAACCATATAAATTCGAATCGCCTTACGAACTCGAAATAGAATTCAATTCAACCGAAATGGCAGATGAATCCATGCTTATACCGGGTCTTGAAAGAATAGATGGCAGAACTGTGAAGTACAATTGCAATGCTTATCCGGTTTTGATGAAAACGATGCTTGCCGTCGTCTATACCGCAAGAGTTGGAACGGATATGGGAAAATAAAAAAGCGCCGATCGGCGCTTTTTGATCACTTTCGTGGTTCAACGACAAACTTTATGGCTGTTCTCATCTCTCCGTCGATTTCTATATCGACAAAGGATGGAATACAAACGAGATCCGTTCCACTTGGGGCGACGTACCCTCTTGCTATTGCCACCGCTTTTACAGCCTGATTGACAGCCCCAGCCCCGATGGATTGTATTTCAGCCTTGCCGTTTTCTCTAAGTACTCCAGCAAGTGCACCTGCTACTGCCGTTGGTTTCGATTTCGAAGAAACTTTCAGAGCTTCCATAATTTCTGCCTCCTTGGCGTTTGTTAGAGAAACGATCAAGATAATTATACACATTCAAAATGCTAAAGTCAATATATGTTAACATTGATCTATTTGATCTTTTCATGGTATAATTTTTGTGACAGGGCGTAGTTCAGATGGAAGAACGCCAGGTTCGGGACTTGGAGGTCGCTGGTTCAAATCCAGTCGCCCTGACAGAGGACTTGACATGGTTTCATTTCTTTGATATCATAATGTGGATTGCCGAGGTGGTGGAACTGGCAGACACGCATGCTTGAGGGGCATGTGGGCATATGCTCGTGCGGGTTCAAGTCCCGCCCTCGGCACCAGATGAGAGTCGCGTTAGCGACTCATTTTTGTATTAAGGAGAGAAAAATGGCTGAAATCATGTCTTCCAAAGATCCACAAACTCTTCAAATTGCCAGTGAGATCCTCAAAAATGGTGGCGTTATAGTCTTCCCAACGGAAACTGTTTATGGCGTTGGTGCGCTTTTGGACGATGAAAGTGCCATAAAACGAATATATGAAATAAAGGGAAGGAATTTTGATAAGCCCTTACTCATACATATATCAAAGATGGCTTACGTTTTAGATCTTTCAAGGTACATTTCGGACAAGGTATCGGATCTCATGAAAACTTTTTGGCCAGGCCCTTTATCGATAATTTTGGAAGCATCATGCGCCGTTCCAAGATCGGCCATTGCCTATGGTTACACGGTTGGTTTCAGAATGCCATCCAACAAATTTTTCAGAGATTTATCTGCTTTGGTCGGGCCTATAGCGGCGACAAGCGCCAATCTTTCGGGCAAAAAAGATCCTCTGGCATGTGAAGAAGCATACGATTATCTCAAAGATTCGGTAGATCTTTACGTAGATGATGGCCCGGTTGAGAGAGGATCCCCTTCTACAGTTATAGATATGACGTTAAATCCTCCGAAAATTTTGAGGGTAGGGGCAATCGGTGTTGATGAGATAGAAAAGATCATAGGCAAAGTTAATTCATAAGGAGATAAAATGGAATCTTTTGAGATAACTTTGAACGGCAGAAAGACAGATGCTTTTAGATGGCCGACAAAGAATCCGAAAGCGGTCGTCGTGATCGTCCACGGACTTGGTGAGCACGTTTCGAGGTACGACGTGATATCGAAAGAATTCAACGATGCGGGTCTTGAAATGATAGGATTCGATCAAAGAGGACATGGCAAAAATCCGGTCGTAAAAGGTTATGTAGCACATTTCGAGGACTTTCTGAAGGACATAGATGATTTCATAAAGATGCAAAAGACGGATCTTCCGATTTTCATGCTCGGACACAGCCTCGGTGGTTTAATTGCCGCAAGGTACAACGAAGAATTTCAAGGGCGTC
The DNA here is from genome assembly GCA_020722015.1 of Thermotoga sp. Lineage (GTDB taxonomy): Bacteria > Thermotogota > Thermotogae > Mesoaciditogales > Mesoaciditogaceae > Athalassotoga. The sequence goes on from DYLQ01000006.1 coordinate 34,968, forward strand.
TAAAAGGTACTGTACTTTCAAGCGGTGCTTTTTCCATTGATAACGTTTCAGGCGTACTCGTTTTGATGGCCAAGATTTTTTCAACTTTAAAACCCACTTTGGCTTTCAACAACGGAATAGATCCAAAGACCGTCTCGAGAAGTGAAGTGGTAATTTCAGATTACACAAAGGATCCTCTTGTCCATGACAGGATAACGGCAAGACTTTCATCCGAATTGTTTAAAAATGTAAAGGTGGTCTTTAAAAAGGCATCTGCTTTCACAACACCTGTGCTTATGACTGCCGGATCACAGGATAAAATCGTTCCATTCGAAGGAACGAAGAAATTGTTCTCCGCCATCGCTTCGAAGGACAAGGAGATTAAAATTTTCGACGGCGCATACCATGAAATCTTTTGCGATCCGCAATATGCCTCCGAATTTCGAAGCACGATCATTGACTGGATTTTAAAGCGGATCTGAGCGCTTCATAATGTGCCTTTACGGCACTCTGAATGAAAGTATGAAGTGCCTCAAGAGATGTACCGTATAAAGATGGCGGTGTGCTAACTTCTGGACTTACCTGTATGCCCACATTGCAAGTTTGGTTGGCATTTACACTCAAAGTTAAAGGTGTCGATTGAGTACCGTGATATCCATAGTATCCGTAAAAGTCTCCCTGATCTATCTTTCCATCTCCATTAAAATCTTGCCATGCGTATATCTGATAATTCCCAACGGGAACCGTCATGGAAAAACTTCCATTCGCAGAAACTTGGGTTTGGGCAACAATCGCAGTACCGTCAGAAGTCTGTGCCCATACGATCATAGGTTCCCATCCTCCGTTGTAAGTCACGGCATTGTAAGCGTTGACAAGGCCGTATCCGAAAGTTGATTGAGACCCTATGTTTGTGGCCGTGTTTTCGAGTATACTCGTTATATTTGAAACTCCGGTTATTCCTCTTCCTATCATAAGTGCCGCTATGGCGGAGACCTGAGGCGCTGCGAATGATGTGCCCTGACCATAACCATAACCATTTGTATTCGTGGAAGTGGAGTAAGTCGTGCTGAAGACGCCGTTTGGATCGTTTTGAGAATACATCTGCCCTCCTGGCGCACACAAAACGTTTGAATAATAGTTAGAGTAATACGCAAGTGTGTAAGATGATCCCGAAGGCGCTACCGATGCAACCGGAATTACAGTTGGGAATGCGGCCGGATATTCCAAAGAATTACTTGAATCATTGCCCGCCGCTGCAACCACAACGACGTTGTTGTTGTACGCATATTGGCATGCAAGTTGCTCGGTTTGAGAGTAATCCACACCGCCAAGACTTAAGTTTATCACCTTTGCACCATGCTCGACGGCATAAATTATGCCTTCGCTTACGTAATAAGTTGATCCGGAACCGCTTGAATCGAGTACGACGATGGGCATTATTTTCGTAGAAAAGCTGCTTCCCCAATTTATTCCCGCAATTCCTATTCCGTTGTTAGTATCCGCATCTATTATGCCTGTAACGAATGTCCCATGTCCGAAATCATCCATCGTGTTGGTCGTGTTATTGACGAAATTATAACCCGGTACGAGTATATTTTGGAGATCCGGATGTGTCGATGAAACTCCGGTATCAACAACGGCAACTATGACTGTATTCGCGCCGGTCGCTACACTCCATGCCTGCGGCGCTTCGATATCCTGAAGGTACCACTGGTTTGAGTAGTAAGGATCGTTGACAGAGACGGATAAAGCGTGAACGATGTAATTTGGCTCGGCATAAGCGACATTGGAAAGAGATTTGAAGTACGATATCGCATTTTCGACAGATGTTGAAACGGTGATCAAAGAAGCGTTGACTTCGTAATTGGGAGTTTGAATGCTGCTGAGTATTTGGTATTTGAATGGCGAAGGATATATCGATAGCATTTTCGGTGTTATGCCGCTTTTGAATCCGACAACTACCTGATTTGGTACGTAATCCGGGCCTGTGTATTTTTGTATCTGCCAGTTTGCGTTTGCAGTCGGTACAATGGAAGCCGAAGAGACAAATGCACTTTGACCCGTGTAAACGTTAACCGAACCGGTTATGGTTCCGTATTGCTGTACTATCGGTTGTGTCGTAATGGCTATTTGATTTGAATATCCCGATTCCCCAGATGGGTTGTACGCCGTGACTTCGTAATAATATGTCGTGGAGGGAGAAAGATTTGTATCTGTGTAAGAAGTAACATTTACAGAAGCAATATTGGAGAAATTTACGCCATTTGTAGATCTGTAAACATTGTATCCAGATGCAAAAGGAGATGTTGACCATGAAAATGACGCAGAATTATACGTTACGGAAGTTTGATAAAGATTTGACGGTGCGGACGGAATAGGTTCATTTTTTGTCGTAAAACTCCATAAAGGACTTTTTGTTGATAAGTAGCCGTTGTCTGCGACAACGTACCAGTAATAGGTTGTGGAATAATTTAGATTTGAAATCGTGTATTGAGATGCCGATAGATTTGAAATATAAAGTGGCGGGTTATCTGATGTCCCAAAGTATAGAGAATATGTCAGCGGCAAGTTGTTCGGATCCGATCCGTACCAACTTATCGTTACGTCTGTGGATACACCGGTACCTCCGTTCAAGGGATTGAGAAGTGAGATGGAAGGAGGCACAATTTGGGCATAGATTGCCGTTGCCTGCGTTGGAAGGGTTAAAAATTGTGTTAGAGGATTGCCTGGGATCACCTGTCCATTCACCATCCAATATTTAAAAATGTAATTAGGTATATTAGGGGCACTGATCTGCACCTGAGATCCCGAAAGGTAGAATCCATTTTGAGAAACAGGCGTTGCCGATGGTAAAACGCCTTCGTTAGATCCAAGAACGAATTTGTAGTAAGTCGAGGTTGTGAACGAATAGCTTTGAGCAGATGTTAAATTTATCTGCCGTGGATTTTGAGTAGATCCATCCGACCATGAAGAAAACATGTACAGTGTATTTGAAATACCAGCGTAATTACCGATCGTCGCATATGTGGGCATTATCTCAATCGTGTGCGGACCATAAGAAAGATTAGTCGACACAGGTGTAATGTAGGAAGAATTATCGATGAGTACGTTAATGCCTTGTGGAGACGAATTCAGCGTGAATTGAAGTTTAATTAAAAAACAAGATGACAAAAGCAGCGTGACTAAAAAGAGCGCTATAATTAGCAACAAAATATTTCTTTTCATATCTCAGATAATCTTTTCTTTATTCCGGATTTGGAAAGCTTTTCTGCTACTTTTCTGAAATGATATCCGTATATTGCAAATGAAACTGCTTTGGAAAACACTTTGGGTTTTTTGAATAAACTCCATGTCAGGATCTTCCAATATTCCTTTCTTTCTTTACCAAAGATTCCAAGCAAAAAGATTGATTTTAAAAATGCACCTATTTCTGAAGCACTGAGCTTTGGCTTTGGAAGATTCGGTACTTTGTAAACTGAAAGAAATTCCTTAAGCCTTTTGTAATAATTTTGGGGGTTGTAAAGTAGACCAACCAAATTTTTATAACCATTTACAAGTGCTTTGGAATCCATCTTTGGGATTATGTTTGTCATGGCATCGACGTTGTCTCCCGTCATTTCTCCAAGCAATCTGTTTTCATCTCTGAGTTTTTCGTAAAGTTGGCTTCCGCGCGGAGCATTTAACAACCCGACCATGGCCGTAACAACGCCGTTGTTTTGTATGAAATCGAATTGCCTTTTGAATATCGTCGGCATATCGCTGTCAAAACCGACTATAAATCCACCTTGGACTTCGAATCCAAAAGATTGAATTTTTCGAATGGATTTCTCAAGATCGTGCTTTATGTTTTGATATTTATTTGCTTCCTTTAAACTTTCCAGATCTGGAGTTTCTATCCCCACGAAGACCCTATCGAACCCTGATTTAGACATGAGTTCCATGAGCTCATCATCATCGGAAAAATCTATCGATACTTCGGTGTAAAAGGTAAACGGATATCTGTGTGCTTTCTGCCACTCTATAAGTGCCGGTAAAATGTCACGTTTCAATTTTGCTTTGTTACCGATGAAATTATCATCAACAAAGAAAATTGATTTGCGCCATCCCGCATCGTATAAAGATTGCACCTCATCTATTATCTGTTTTGCGGTCTTTTGACGTGGGACTCTACCACTAAGAGCGCCTATATCGCAAAATTCGCAGTTGTATGGACACCCTCTTGAGTATTGAATGCTCATAGAAGCGTACCACTTAAGATTCAACAAATCCCATTTTGGTACGGGTACTTTTGCAATATCACAAAAATCCGTCTTGACGTAATATCTCTTGATTTTTTTGTTTTCCATGTCTTTTACGAGATCATCCATGACGTCTTCACCCTCTCCAAGTACGAAATAATCAACGGTATCATGGAATGTATCGGGTTCCATGGTAAAAAGTGGTCCGCCTGCGACAACAGGTATACCAAAATCATTACACTTTTTTATGACCTCTTTTGAAGATTCTCTCTGAACCGTCATGGCGCTTATGAAAACGTAATCTGCGCTTTTTATATCTTCGTCTTTCAATTGTTCGCAATTCATGTCAACGAGTTTTACATCCCACGTTTTTGGCAAATATGCCGCGATCGTCAAAAGGCCCAACGGAGGCAATGAGGCTCTTTTGGATACAAACTTAAGAGCATATTTGAAACTCCAAAATGTGTTTGGATAACTCGGATAAACCATCAAAATTTTCAAGCAAACCGCCTCTTTTGAAATAAAGAAAATTTTTAAAACAACTTTCTCAACGACTTTGAATTATTATACCACATATGCTTAGACTGTAATTTGCAAATTTTGTTTCAAGAATTAAATTATTTGCCATTTGCCGTGAACTGTTTTAAACAGTGCTTGACTTTAAATAACTTGTATGATAAAATTTCTTTGTCTTTGAAAGAAGAAAGTTTGAAAGAAGACCTGTTAGCTCAGCTGGTAGAGCACTTGACTTTTAATCAAGGGGTCGCGGGTCCGAATCCCGCACGGGTCACCAGTGGTTGGCGAGGGTGGCGGAATTGGCAGACGCGCTGGACTTAGGATCCAGTGGGTAAAACCGTGTGGGTTCAAGTCCCACCTCTCGCACCAATCGATTTGTGCGGGAATAGCTCAGTGGTAGAGCGCCTGCTTGCCAAGCAGAAGGTCGCGGGTTCAATCCCCGTTTCCCGCTCCATAGAGTGGCAGGTGTAGCTTCAATCGGTAGAGCGCCGCCTTGGTAAGGCGGAGGTCATGGGTTCAAGTCCCATCACCTGCTCCATTGACTCAAGGGCTAAATGCCCTTTTATTTTTTCATATATTTGTGATAAAATTATCTGGGGGCGAAATGGTTTCGACGGGATATGTGTTTTGCGAGAAGCGAGCCAGGGGTGCCTACCTCCCTGTGAAAAAGGTTCGAATGATAATAAACGTCAATCCTGAATACGCACTCGCTGCTTAATAGTTAAGTAGCCGTCCTTGTATCTTTTGCCCGGAGAGATACATAAGGGCGTCAGAATTCCGGACTACACGAATGAAGATGTTCCCGTTCGTTCGTGGAAATAAAGGGAACTTGGTTGGATGTCCCGTGCCTAATGCGGGATATTCGATGACGATAAACATAGGCTGCGCTCGGAGAAGCTTGCACGGCAGGTATTTCGGACGTGGGTTCGATTCCCATCGCCTCCACCAGTTTTCAAAAGGTGGAGATGATTCTTTGACAGACAAAGTAGATGAAACTATTTCAAAAGAAAATCCCACTTTAGATCAAATTCGAACGGTGAAAAAATCTATGTCTGGCGCCATTTCGGATTCAGTTTTGAAGGTTTCAAAACTGGCGATTAAAGATGGTTTCCAAGTTTACGAGGCGATTATAAATTTGGTAAAAGATGTCGCTATGAAATCTGCCAGAATTTATATGGTTTTCAAAAGAATAGAAGAAGATGGAAACCAGATAATATTTTCTGAACCGTCTGTCGTGGATATAGAAAAGGAAAATTTCGATAAGACGGTTAAATTATTTATCATAACAAAAAAATCTACCTCTGAAATCGAGAGTACGATATCAAATATTTCGGAAATTGAAAGTGTATCTGTAGAAAAATTTACCGCCGAAGGTTATCAAACGGAAATCCCCGCGGTTGCCTCAATTTTACCTCCAAATTCTCCTGTTATCAAAGTGCTTTTGGTGAAAATAGGCGATCAAACTTACGCTATTGCCATTTCAAATATAGAAAGATTGATTTCTCTTGATTCACAAAATGTAAAAACTATCGAGAAGATCGAAATTGCATCTGTTGAGGAAGAGATCATCCCTCTTTTGGACATGAGAGATTATTTTGGAAATGTTAAAATTTCAAACGCAAGGCAGAATGCTGTGATTGTAGAACATGAATCTGTGAAATGCGGACTCGTCGTTGATGATTTCATAAAAAAGGATGAAGTGACCGTAAAAACTCTTGGAAAAATCTTCAAAAACGCAAAAGAATTCTGTGGCGGAGCAATTCTCCAAGATGATTCAATCGCATTGATGATGGATATTCCATATCTTGTTGAAAAATTCTCTCAGGTTTTAAAGATAAATGTGAACATAGGACAACAACATGACATTTAAGATAACTCATGAACCGTTTGATGTTCTGACTTTTAAATTGGGTGAAAAGGAATACGCCATAGATGTCGGGATAACGGAGATGATCCTTGGAAAATGTAAGATCTTCAAAGTTCCGAATTCTCCCGATTTTCTCAAGGGCATCGTTAATTTAAGAGGAGAAATAATCCCCGTTTTTGATTTAAAAAGCATGATCAATTTAGAAGATAGGGAAAATTCTTGTTCAAATGTCATAATTGTGAAGATTGATGCGGATAAGACGGGATTTCTTGTCGATGAAGTTACAGAGATCATGTCGATACGATCTGAATTTACAACGATGAAGATCGTTAGTGCTAATTACATCAAAGGTGCTATAATAAAGCAAAACAGGTTGATTTCATTTCTTGATCTCCAAGACTTGCTTGTGGGGAAAATGAGTGCTTTTGAGCTGGGAGGAAAAGTTGGGTAAAAAAGTTTTAGTTGTTGACGATGCCGCTTTTATGAGGATGCTGTTAAAAGATATGATAACAAAGGCTGGTTACGAAATTGTGGGCGAGGCTGCAAATGGTAAAGAGGCAATTGAAAAATACAAGGAATTGAATCCGGACATTGTAGCCATGGATATGATAATGCCGGAAATGAACGGTATAGAAGCCACAAAAGAAATAATGAGATTAGATCCAAACGCAAAGATAATCGTTTGCAGTGCCATGGGCCAACAAATGATGGTTATCGAAGCAATGCAAGCGGGAGCCAAAGACTTCATAGTCAAACCTTTTCGACAAGATAAGGTAATTGAAGTTTTATCTAAGGTTGTTAACACTCCCACACTTAAATAAAAGTGTGGGTTTGTAAATTATCGTTGATTAGACCTATTAGTTTTATCGATGAAATCATAATTTGAATTCAAATAAGAGGTGGTTTTTATAGTAACCAGTAAGACTTCTGTAAAACGCATTGTTGTGAGCAAAGATGAATTAGATGGCTTGAAAATAGCTTTACTTGAAGATGAACAACTCGTTGAAATTTATTTTGAAGAAGCTGATGAAGAATCTTTGACAAGCAGTATATACTTGGGGAAAATTGAAAATATCGTTCCAAATCTTCAGGCTGCCTTTGTTAACATCGGAGAAAACAGAAATGCCTTTCTGAGAGAAAAAGATCTCTGCCTTTCTAAACCGAGAAATGGCAATACTTTAAAGGTAGAGATGCTTAAACCAAAGCAGAAAATACTCGTTCAAGTTAAAAAAGATGCAATAGGTTTAAAGGGGCCGCAGGTAACTTCGTATATAAGCATAGCGGGAAGATATCTTGTTTTTATGCCGCACGTTGCAAATATAGGGGTTTCGAAAAAAATTGTGGATCAATCTGAAAGAAAAAGGCTTTACGACATAGCAAAGTCTATTTTCAAAGGGTATGGACTTGTCGTTAGAACAGCGGCCGAAGGTGTAGATGCACAAAAGATCGCGGAAGAACTTCAATTGTTGAAAAAAAGATGGGAAGATATACAAAGGAAATTCAAGAGAGCAAGAAAACCTCAGGTTATATATGAGGATTCCGGGTTGCTGGATTATATTTTTAGGGAGAAGATCGACGATACAGTTGATGAGATAATCGTTGATGATGAGCAACTTCGAGATAAACTTCATGAGACAGCGAATTCTTTGAATTTGAATTCACAACCTATGATACATTTTATCAACACGGATGCATTCAAAGAATTGAACATAGAAAAGCAAATTATCGATGCTCTTTCAAGGACTGTTAAATTACCAAGCGGCGGTGTGCTGTATTTTGATCCTACTGAGGCTTTGCTTGTGATAGATGTAAATACAGGGTCGAATACTTCCGGAGTCGATTCTGAAGATTTGATTTTGAAGACCAACATAGAAAGCGCAAGGGAAATTCCCAGACAACTGAGGTTAAGAAATGAAAGCGGCGTTATAATCATAGATTTTATAGACATGAAAAGCGAATCAGAACGTCAGTTGATAATTCATGTGCTTGAGGAAGAATTGAAAAAAGATAAAGCGAAAACTTCTGTGGGAGGGTTCACAAAACTTGGCCTTCTCGAGATGACAAGAAAGAGAACATCTCCCCCCTTAAGAGATTTTTACAAGACCAAGTGTCCCGTTTGCCTCGGAGAAGGCAATATAATATCACCTAACAGGCTGATGAAAGAGATCATCAAAGAACTCCAGTTGACAAACTACAAAGACATAGGAGAAGTTGAAGTTCATCTTCATCCTATTTTAAAAGCCTATCTTGAAGACGATATTATAAAATCGATTGAGAAAGTTTCTAACGTTAAAATCAGGATGATCTTTGACGGTCAACAAAGTAACAGGTACGATATAAAGTATAAAAAGAGAAAGCAGAAAAATTTGGGAGGTGCGAATTGAACAAAGTTAATTTTTTGTTTGGAATTCATAATCATCAGCCAGTCGGAAATTTTGGATTTGTAGTCGAAAATGCTTATGAAAAATCTTACAAACCTTTCATAGAAACTCTTGAAAAACATTCAAAAGTGAAAATGGCCATACATTTCTCTGGTTGGCTTTTGGATGAATTGGCCAAAAGGTATCCGGATTACATAAAAAGCATAAGAAAACTTGTTGAAAAAGGGCAACTTGAGCTATTCACGGGGGGATTTTATGAACCGATAATTCCGGTGATACCCGAAGAAGACAGTGTCAACCAGATAAAAAAGTTATCAAAAAGAATAGAAGAACTCTTCGGAGTGCATCCTCGCGGTATGTGGCTTGCAGAGAGAGTTTGGGAACCTCAAATATCCAAAGCGCTTAAAATGGCAGGCGTTGAATACGTCGTTGTGGATGATTCGCATTTCAAAAATGCCGGCCATTACGAAGATGAGCTGACGGGGTATTACGTGACCGAAGAAGCAGGATACACACTCAAAGTTTTTCCGATATCCAAGAAATTAAGATATCTTATACCCTTTGAGAACGTTAACGACACGATTTCATTTTTGCAATCAATGGCCACGAAGGATGGAGAAAATGCGCTTGTCATGTTTGATGACGGTGAAAAGTTCGGTGTTTGGCCTGGAACGTACGAACAGGTTTACACGAAAGCATGGCTTGAAGACTTTTTCTCGGCGCTTGAGGCAAATTCCGAATGGCTTAACATGATCTCATTTTCAGAATATGTGGATAAATACAATGCCATCGGAAGAACATATCTTCCGATTTCATCTTACAGCGAAATGATGGAATGGGCTTTACCGACAAGAGCGCGAGCCGATTTCGAATCTTTAATCGAAACTTTGAAAAAAGATGGGACTTTCGAGTCCATGGAAATGTTTTTAAAGGGTGGGATATGGCGAACTTTTCTTTCAAAATATACTGAATCCAACCTTATGCACAAGAAAATGCTTTACATTCACGACCTTATTCAAAAAGAAAATATAAACGATCAAAAAATCCTCGATGAATACTGGAAGGGTCAATGTAACGATTCTTACTGGCATGGAGTTTTTGGAGGGCTTTATTTGCCCCATCTGAGAGCTGCGGTTTATGAACATCTTATAAAGGCCGAAATGATGATCGATCCGGCAGAGAGAGCAAAAATAGAGCAGTTTGATTACGATAAAGATGGCCTTGATGAGATCATCCTTAAAAACAAAAAAATGGAAATCGTTGTGGATCCTGATTATGGTGCCAGAGTGCTTGAGATCGATCTGAGAGACAAAGCATATAACGTGGTGAACTCCCTTACAAGGAGATATGAAGTTTACCATGAATTGATTTCGAAAGCCATAACCAATGAGCAGCTTGAAAAACTTGGAAAGGCAAAGACCATTCACGATGTTGTGCTTACAAAAGAGGAAGGACTTCAGAAATATCTCCATACCGACTGGTACGAGCGTTTTTCCTTTATGGACCATTTTTTTGGAGATAACGCAACGTTGGAAGCATATGCGTCGTCTATTTATCCAGAACAAGGAGACTTTGTCAATCAACCGTACGATACGATCGGAAAATCCAAATTCATGCGTCATGGCCATGTATGGGTAGGATCTGATTGGCTTCCGATAGATCTGGAAAAAGAATTCGTCTTGAAATCAAACATACTTGAAGTGTCATACAAGATCAAAAACTCATCGGACAGAAAGGTATCGCTTTGGTTTGGATCCGAAATGACTTTCAACTTGATGTCCGGCGACAGTGACGATAGGTATTTCGATTGGGGAGAAAAGCATAATGCCTCCTACGTTGGAACTTTTGAGGCTAAAAATGTGAGTATAGTAACCGAATATGAAAAGGTTCACATAAACGTTGAAACGGATGAATCCGTTAAATACTGGATGTATCCCATATACACAATTTCTTATTCTGAAGGTGGATTCGAGAAAGTGTATCAGGGAACGTCTTTAACACCGATGTGGAAATTGAGCCTTTTGCCTGATGAGGAGACAATTTTGAAATTAAGGATAAAGGTTTAAAAAGGAGTGATTTGATTGAAAAAGTTGGGATGGCTTTTGGGTTTGTTTTTTATTCCTATGATCGTCTTCGGGGCGATGAATCCTTTTTTGCCAATCTATTCAAATCCATATTCATCTTATGAAGTCATCTCAACTTCTTACCTAAATGTTGTTTACCAACCGGGATGCGAATATGCCGTAAACGAATTTCTCAAATACGCAGATACGGTTTACACGGAGATGACGAATTTTTACGGAATACAGCCTTCATCAAAACTGGCGGTTGTTTTTGAAAATGACACAGATGTCGTGAATTCCGTTACTGATCCCGTTGATAACGTGATCTTCATCTTTTTGAATTCTTCATCTGATCGATATTTTTCGCCAAGCGTAAGCCCATGGGTGAAATTCGTCTTCACACATGAACTCACGCACATATTGCTTACCCAAAAGGGCGGTCTCGATGTTTTGAGGACTTACGGTACGCCGATATCCACGATCTTCAATGGTTTGGTAATACCGGCTTATTTTCAAGAAGGACTTGCAGAGTACATGGAGACCATTTTTAACAACAACAGGGGCAGATTGAACGATCCCATGTTTGAAATGTACCTGAGAGAATATGTACTTTCCGGAAGGTTTAACGGTCTTGGAGGTTCGATAAATTACGGAAGTGATGGGTGGGATCCGGCAGGAGCGCCTTACCTTATAGGCGGAAGTTTTATAAGATACATTGCCCAGACTTACGGTGCCACATCCCTTCAAAACGTGGTTTCAAATTTTTCCAAAGATCCAAATGGCGGTATACCTTCGGCGATCTCTAAGACGCTGAAAAAGAATTTTTCAGATATAATTTCCGGATGGATATCAAGTGAAAAGCAAAATGTCAACAACGCAGTTGCAAAGATCGGTACAGTTGTTGAGGGCATTCAATTAACTCACTCCGGCAGATGGACAGGTCTTGTAAATGGAAACGGTAACGGAAAACTTTACTATTATTCTGAAAGTTCTTCTTCGATTCCATCTATCATGGTCATGAACACGCTTGACATGAGCAGTAAGAATTTCTCCGATGTCGGCGGATTTGTTTACGATAACGGATATGTCCAATCTTTGTCAGTTTCTCCAAATGGAAATGAAGTGGCTTTCACGAGAATAGTGCCTGAAGATGGAGGTAATTTCGATTACGATCGCCTTTTCGTTGCGAATTCTGACGGCAATATCTCGGACACATCGATTGACGGCGTTTTAATGACCACATGGCTTTCAAATGACGATATCGCGTTCGTTGATGAAAATGGAGGCTTGTATTCCATAAAGATTTTGAATTACAAAAATGGTTTGATAAATACAGTTCTCAGTCCCACTTACATGGTTATAACATCTATAACTGCTTTTGATGGTAAGATATACTTTTCTGCTTCATACAACGGGAAAGAAGAGATATACGAAATAGATGCCGGTAATGTTTACAAAATGATATCTGGAAATTATCTCATGCGTGATCTTGCCTTTTCACAGAACGGAAATTACCTCGTTTTCTCATCTGCACAGCCAGATAAAGATGGAATCTTCAATCTTTACGCTTTGAATTTTCAAAACGGACAGTTCTACAAGATAACGAACGTTATCGGCGGCGCATTCGCACCTCAAATTGTGGGAAATAGATTGTTTTACGCTGGTTACACGACAAACGGTTATAATCTTTTTGTGATAGATGGATGGCAAGATAAGCTCAGCCCTATCAACGGGATTTTCACTTTTGAAAAGGTTCAGGTCGAACCATCGGTTAATCTCATGAGCATTGCCTCGAGCATTCAAAAAATCTCCAAGCCATACAAAGACGATCTCAAAACCTTAGGCTTCGGAATGATTCCGACTCTTACGTTGAATGGCACCTCTCTTGTTTACTCGATGGGAGGTTTTGCACTTTTAAGAGATGTTCTCGGACAAAATACCATGTATGCAGTCGGAAATATCTCTTCTTGTGCAACTTACGATTATCTAAGCGTCGGTTTTGCACATTACGGTAAGATCTCCCTTCAAGCAGGATTTTCTCTTTCTCCAAGCAGTTTTTCTTTTTCTTCCAACCTTGGATTACCTTTGACTGGCTTGATCTTCAACAAAGATTTTCTGTTTTATCCATCTGTTTCATACACCGTCTCGGCAACACAATCTTTGTCAAGCACCGTAAAGATGTCTGGCGCTTTCTATTGGGCACCTTCATCCGTTTCCGGTAATCCTGCGGCTGTGCTTCCGCTTTACCTTAACTTTGGGGTTGGATTTTCAGGGCAAACTTTAAGTCCGATCGGATATACGGTTCAAACAGAAACATCTTTTCCGTTTATCGGAAATGTCGTCAATCTTGGCTTCACGGCATCGAACACGGATCTTTTGATTTCACAATCAATGGCTTTTCAAAGATTGTACGTGAATCTTTACGATGAAACCGGTACTGCCGGTCTGAGATATGTTGATTTTTCACAATTTGCATCGTACGATCTTTCGAATGGGACACCTTGTGCGGGGTTAAGCGCAACGCTTGGAATTGATTCCATTTTCAATCAAACAATTCCTTTGGAAATATACGGTTATTACAATTTTAAGGCAAACCAATTCAATTACGGTGTGAATCTTGGAATGTAAGGAGACATAACTTGAAAGCCACAAAGGAATGTTTTGCCTGTGTCTTGGCACAGGCAGAAAGAAATCTTGCCGAATGGGATAAAGATGATAAGTTAAAGTTCGAAATCATGAGATTAGCCTCGCGCTCTCTTGAAATGGCAGAATACGGTATGAAGCCGATAGAACTTTCGAAACTCACAAATGATGCCGTAAAAATTAACACGGGAGTTGAGGATCTTTACAAAGAAAGAAAATCGATTTTGAACCAAAAGGCAAAGGAGGTTTTGCCTGAAATAAAAGATTACGCGAATTATTCCGAGAATCCACTGAAAACCTTTGCCATTGCTGCTATTCTTGGTAATCATCTGGATTTTGGCGTGAAAGATGTAGAAATTGACTCTGAATTTGTAAGTCTCATAAAATCAAAGTCACTTGCCATTGATGATTTTGATTTGTTCACGGAAAAACTTGCAAAGGCAAAGCATTTACTCTACATCCTCGACAACACGGGAGAAGTCGTTTTTGACAAGGCTTTTATCGAAGAAATCAAGAAAAGATATGCTCTGAATGTCAAAGTTGCGGTTAGGAGCGCTCCAATAATAAACGACGTTACACGTAAAGAAGCTATTGAGGTTGGATTTGCGCCTGAGGAGATAATCGAATCCGGAAGTGAAATGGCCGGAATGACACTTGAAGTTGCAACAAAAGAATTTTTAAACTTTTGGGATAATTCTGATCTGATTGTGGCAAAAGGCCAGGGAAATTTTGAAGGTCTCGATGAGATAAAAGACGAAAGGCTTTTTTTCCTGCTTGAATCTAAATGCCCTGTGATATCAAAAATTCTCGGGGTTAACCTTGGAGATATAGTTTTAAAACAAGCTTGAAAATTATACTAAATCTTTTTCAAAACCAACGTATAAATTTAAATTTGACGGAGAGCAAATTGCCTTGCAGGTGGCCTCCGCAGCGAAGCGAGGACCAGACACCGAAAGGTAATTGCTGAAGTCAAATGACTTCACTTTTAAAGTTGGTTTAGTATACCAATTAAAAATTAAAACAAAGAAATTTTTCCAATCCCCGTATGCCAACTTGCGTATAATTTAATGGTGTGATATAATAGAGCAAACGATTGCTCAAGGGGTAAATAAATATGACGACGATGCGCAATATAGCAAAAATGTCTGGCGTATCCGTCTCGACAGTATCGAGGGTTCTAAGCGGTAAAGGTAGAGTCAGCGAAGCAAAAAGAGCCGAGATACTGAAAATCATCAAAGATCTTCATTACATTCCCGATTATCATGCAAAATGCATGGTCAAGGGTGGGATCATAAGCGTCGGTCTCGTTGTACCGGATATAAGGAATCCGTTTTTTTCCGAACTTACAAAAGGCATAGAACTCGAATTGGGAAACCGTGCCTTACTTATTCTCATGGATTCATTCAGAAATGACGAAAGAGAAAAAACGCTTTCTTTTGCTCTCAGAGACAACGGTGCTAAGGGAATAATTTTTGGTAATTCACACGTTGATGACGATTTCGTTTTAGAAATTTCGAAATTCATTCCAATAGTCGTTTTCGATAAAGAATACGATCTACCCAATGTAGGAACGATAGTACTTGACAATTTTTACGGCTCCTACATAGCGACAAAACATTTGGTTGAAAATGGTTGCTCTCACATTTTACATTTCGGTGGTTTCTCAGATCTTGATGTTTCGATCCAAAGAAAGTTAGGGTATGAAAAGGCCATGAAAGCATTCAATCTTATCCCTCACACCATCCTCACAGGTTACGATGAAAAAGCAGGCTATGAAAAAGCGAAAGATGTGTTTTCAACTGAAAAGTACGATGGCGTTTTTTGTGTTAACGATCTCGTTGCCATAGGAGCGATGAAGGCTTTGAAAGAAATGGGATTTTCGATTCCTCAAGAGGTGAAGGTAGTCGGTTTTGACGATATAGATTTGTGTGAGGTACTTGTTCCGCCTTTAACTTCCGTTCATCAACCGGTGGAAGAAATGGGTAAAGCGGCGGTGAAAGTGTTATTTGCAATGATGGAGAAGAAAGATGCGCAGAAAAAATATCTTTTTTCTCCATCGCTTGTAATAAGGGAATCGAGTTTAAAAAAAGAGAGGTGATGCGGTATGGAAAAAAGAAAATTGGGTAAAACTGGAATGGAAGTGTCAATTCTTGGACTTGGCGGATTCCACATGCTCGAAATTTCGAAAGACCTCGTTTCAAAACTCATGGACATTTACATTGAAAATGGTGGAAATTACGTTGAAACCGCTGCCGAATACGGTGATGGAGAATCAGAGCAAAAGATGGCTTATGCCCTTAAAGGCAGAAGAAATAGAGTAGTACTTACAAGTAAATGCCACGCAAGGGATTTTGATGGTGCAAAACACTTTGTCGAAAGAACTCTTAAGAATCTTAAGACGGATCATCTTGACATCTTGTTTCTCCATCACGTTACGAGTCAAAAGGACGTCGATTCGCTTTTGTCAAGACCATCGGCCCTTGATTACGTGCTTGAGGCAAAAAAGCAAGGCCTTGTAAGGGCAATAGGGGTATCATTTCATGGTTTGCCGGATTATGCCCTTAAGTTGTTAAAAGCTCAGGATCTCGATCTTGTCATGACACAATTCAACTATTACGATAGATTCAATTTTCCGTCTACTTTTGATGTTTTGCTGCCTTACGCAAGATCTAAAAACATGGGCGTTGTCGGTATGAAAGCCTTTGCCGATGGATATCTTTACAGATCTGCGGAAGACGCTCTTAGATATGCACTTACTCAAGATATAGATATCATGGTCGCTGGCACTAATTCTGAAGAGATGCTTAAAACAGATATATCCATAGCAAACAACTTCAAACCAATGACACAAAAATCCATGGATAATTTGTATTACCGAGCACCGGAGCTTGGCAATTACGTGTGCAGACTTTGCAACAAATGTTTACCATGTCCGGAAAATATAGATATTCCAACGATATTCAAGTATGAAGGCTGGTACGATAGACAAATGAGAGATTACAAACCTCACGATGCTCCTGATTATGCTTTGCGTGAAAGACTTGCCTTCTGGTTTGGAAATCAAAATGAGGCAAAGGAAGCGTACAAGAAGCTCGACAAGACTTACAAAGACTGCACGAATTGTGGAATATGCGAAGAAAGATGTCCATATGATCTGCCAATCGCGGAAAAATTAAAATTGGTCGATTTTAAACTCGGAAACGGTGAGATCTTTTAAGGAGGTGTTTTATGAACTATAAAAATCTCGGTAAAACAGGACTTAAGGTATCGGAACTTTGCCTCGGAACGATGAATTTCGGAAATCCCACGGATGAAAAAACTGCTGTTCAAATCGTAGATAAGTTCGTAAACGAAGGAGGTAATTTCATAGATACGGCCAACGTTTACAATCACGGCACGTCCGAAGAAATTGTCGGTAAAGCTCTTAAAGGCAGAAGAGATTCAATTGTGCTTGCCACAAAAGTACATGGAAAAATGGGACAAGGACCTAACGATGGTGGAAATGGGAAAAAGCACATACTCAAAGAGGTCGAAAACAGCCTTAGAAGGCTTCAAACGGATTACATAGATCTCTACTGGATTCACAGACCGGATCCGTCTGTGCCGATAGAAGAGACTTTGGAAGCTCTTGATTACCTTGTGCAAAAAGGTTACGTACGCTTTGTCGGAACTTCAACCTTTCCAGCCTGGCAAATAGTCGAGGCGCTTTGGATCAGCGACAAGAAAAACCTCGTTAAATTTTGTGCAGAGCAGCCTCCTTACAGCATAATAGAAAGGCAGATCGAAAACAGGGTACTTCCGATGTGCGAACATTTCGGCCTTGGAGTCGTTTCATGGAGTCCTTTGGCCGGAGGATGGCTTGCGGGAAGGTACAAAAGGGGAAAATCTGCCCCCACCGATAGCAGAGCGGCAAAACATCCAGAATGGAAAGACATGATAATTGAAGCTAAAAGTGCCGAACAACGTTTTGACATCGTAGAAGAGATAGAAAATTTTGCCGTAAAGTTGAACACTTCGATGGCCTCTCTTTCTCTTGCGTGGGTTATGTCTAATCCCGTCATAACGGCACCGATAATAGGGCCGAAAACGATGGAACATTTGAACGACTACCTTAAGGCAATTGATTTAAAAGTACCCGAAGAATTCAAAAGAAGAATAGACGAGCTTATTCCACCGGGAACTTCCTTGTGGCAAAGCGAGAACACGTCTTTTGTGATATGAAAGGAGTGATTAACATGGAATACAGAAAAGTGGGAAAATGGGGATTGAAAATAAGCGAACTCGGATTCGGCACATGGCTTACGTTCGGACCGCAACTTGACGTTGATGCGTCCAAAAAGATAATAAGAGACGCATTTAAGGAAGGTATAAATTTCTTCGATACGGCAGAGGCATATCAAGGCGGAATGGCAGAATACATATTAAGCCAAGCATTAAAGGAGTTCAAAAGAGAAGATCTTGTCGTATCGACGAAGATCTTCTGGGGTGGTCCCGGCCCGAATGATTTAGGCTTATCGAGGAAGCATTTGATAGAAGGGACACAAAATTCTTTGAAGAGGCTTGAAATGGAGTATGTTGATCTTGTTTACTGTCACAGGCCGGATCCGTCTGTACCGATGGAAGAAACGGTGCTTGCGATGGATTACATCGTAAGAAGCGGAATGGCACTTTACTGGGGAACATCTGAATGGAGTGCTGAAGAATTGGAAGAGGCACATAAAGTGTGTAAGGAATGGAAATGCATCGAGCCGATAGTCGAGCAACCACAATACAACATGCTTAAAAGGGACAAAGTTGAACGCGAATATTTGCCGATATACGAAAAATACGGTATGGGATTGACGATATGGAGCCCTTTGAATTCGGGAATACTGACAGGGAAGTACAACAACGGCATTCCCGCCGGAAGCAGGTTTGATGTCTTCAAGGATAACGGTGGAATTAAAGGAAATGTAGACGAGGCTGGCGGACTTAACGAAAAAACACTTGAGAAGGTGAAAAAGTTGACGAAGATATCCGAGAGCCTCGGAGTTAAGATGTCACAACTCGCAATTGCATGGGTGCTGAAAAATTCACATGTAAGCAGTGCGATATTGGGTGTAAGCAGAATCGAGCAACTTCACGAGAATTTGGAAGCAATCAAGGTCAAAGACAAACTTACACCGGATGTTATGAGAGAAATAGATACTATCTTAAGATGAAGGTAAAATGACGAAAAAAGGTCTTCCGAGAAAAAATCTAATCGCTTTGTTCACAGTTCTTGGAATTTTCAACATCGTGACATGGGGCTTCATGTTCAGAATTAACATCTTCGATCCGGCATTACTCGGCATAGGCGCACTCGCATATTTCTTCGGGTTGCGCCATGCTTTTGATGCAGATCACATAGCCGCGATAGATAATGTCACGAGGAAATTGAGACAGGAGGATAAAAAGCCCGTTGGGGTTGGCTTCTTCTTTTCGCTCGGTCATTCCACAGTCGTCATATTGCTTTCCTTGGCGCTTGTATTTGCCGTAAGAGACGTAAAAGGTCAGATGGGATTTTTGCAACAATGGGGAGGTCTATTCGGCACCGTTGTATCGGCAAGCTTTCTTACGATCATAGGCCTTATGAATTACGTGATTTTCAGACGACTCAGACACATCTTCGTCGAAAACAAGGTAAAATCGCAAAGTTCAGCGGATGTGAACAAGGGAATAGAAGAGTTGCTCAACAAACGCGGTTTTTTCTCGAACATTTTCAAATTTCTATTTAAGCATATAGATAAAAGTTGGAAGATGTACCTGATTGGTTTTCTCTTCGGGCTCGGCTTTGACACCGCAACCGAAGTGGCAATCCTCGGGATCTCCGCGACGATGGCCCAAAACGGAAAAATGCCGATATGGGAGATAATGATCTTTCCCTTGCTCTTCACAGCGGGAATGAGCCTTATGGATTCTTTGGACGGAGTTGCGATGTTGAAGGCCTACGATTGGGCTATGGTAGATGGAATGAGAAAACTCTTCTTCAACATGACCATTACCGGAATGTCAGTACTTGTCGCACTTGTCATAGGAATTGTGGAATGGATCCAAGTTATGAGTTTAGAGTTGAAGCTGACGGGTGCTTTTTGGAGTGGCATTGAAAATCTTGATTTCGGAATGTTAGGCATATTCATAGTCATATTGATGATCTCAACATGGATTATTGCCTACGTGTATTACAAAAAAGTCTTTGAAGCATAGGAGGTAAAGATGCTTTACAGAAAATTTGGTCGGAAGGATATAAAAGTTTCAGAACTTGGTTTTGGTTGCATGAGGTTACCTGTATTGAATGATGATTACGGGCAGATAAACGAGAATGAATCGATCAAGATGGTAAGGTATGCGATAGATAACGGTGTGAATTACGTAGACACGGCATATCCTTATCATAAGGGTATGAGCGAATTGCTCGTCGGAAAGGCTTTGAAAGACGGATACAGAGAAAAAGTTTATCTTGCAACGAAATCCCCAGTGTGGCTTATGAACGAAAGAAAGGATTTCGATAAATATCTCGCTGAACAACTTGAAAAACTTCAAACGGATCACATAGACATGTATTTACTGCATGCCCTTGGAAAAGACAGATGGCAGAAGATAAAAACTCTTGGTGTTTTTGACTTCATAGAAAAGGCAAAAGCAGACGGTAGGATAAGGAACATAGGGTTTTCTTTTCACGATGAGTTCAAAGTTTTCAAGGACATAGTCGATAGTTACAATTGGGACTTTTGCCAGATACAATTTAACTATTTGGACGAGCATTTTCAAGCAGGCCTCGGAGGTTTGAAATATGCCTCGAGCAAAGGTATGGCAGTGATCGTCATGGAACCAATAAAGGGTGGCAAATTGGCTGGCAAATTGCCAAAGGAGGCCGTTGAAATTCTCAAAGATGCCAATCCTAAAATAACGCCTGCAGAATGGGCATTAAGATGGGTTTGGAATCATCCGGAAGTGTCACTCTTGCTAAGCGGCATGAGCAACATGGATCAGGTAGTTGAAAATGTAAGAGTTGCAAATATCAAGCCAAACTCTTTAACATCAGACGAAATGAATTCCATAAAAGAGGTAAAACATGTCTTTGAGCAAAGGCTAAAGGTCGATTGCACGGCTTGCAATTATTGCATGCCATGTCCGAACGGAGTTCATATTCCCGATGTTTTCAGACTTTACAACGATGCATCCCTTTTCGATGAATTCGATAATTCAAAAAGAGAATACAAAAATTTCATTTCGGGAAAATTTGACGCATCTCAATGTATAGAATGCGGAGATTGCGAAAAAGTGTGCCCACAGCATCTTCCGATAAGAAGACTTTTAAAAGAGGCTGATTCGGCCTTGAGGGAATAATTCATGAAAGTTCTTATTATCGACGGGTACGTTGATGAACCTGCACACTTTGGTGTGCCACCTTATATTTCCGCTTATCCGCGATACATAGCCGGTCTTGTCAATATGACCGACCATGATTTTTTTTACGACACGATAGACGGCGTAAGACAGCATGGCTTGGAAGACGCTGATATGCTGATCGTCATAGGCGGCGTTACCGTTCCGGGAAACTATGTCGGGGGCATACCGATGACAACGGAAGAAGCCAAAGAGATATCGAAAAAATTCTTTGGATCCCGAAAGATGATAATAGGTTCCATGGCACAATACGAGGTTAAGAGATCGGGTGGGGTTGTTGCAAATTTGAAAGCATTTGAAGGATACGATTTCGCGCTGTGGAACGATTACGAACGAAAACTTTACGAAATTCTCACGGGGAAAGCATGGAATAAAGGCAGATATTCTCTCGTTAAAATCGCCTCCATCGAAGGCGCTTCGATTGTCAAACAACATCCAAATTTTCCTGATTTGATGTGTGAAATAGAACTTGGAATGGGTTGCGAGAAAGAAATAAAGTGCTCATTCTGCACCGAATCAATATGGGGCAAAGCAATTTCAAGACCCATTGACGATGTGATAGAAGAAATCAGTGCGCTTTACAAATCCGGATGCAGGCATTTCAGACTCGGAAGGATCTCGAATATATTTGCCTACATGGGTGATAAATATCCCGATCCAAATGCGATAAACGCACTCTACACCGGTATAAGATCCATTGCACCGGATCTGATAACGCTTCATACCGATAATGCCAACCCCGGATATATCTATTCTCATATGAAGGAATCTGAGAAAATAGTCAGCATTATATCCGCTTACAACACGCCCGGCGATGTGTTGTCTATGGGCATAGAATCTTTCGATCCCAAAGTTATATCGATGAACAATTTGAAGATCGGAAAAGATCAAGCCTTTGACGTTATAAAGATGGTAAATGATGTTGGTGGAAGTCGTGTGGAAGGAATACCCAAGTTGCTTCCAGGTATAAATCTTTTATATGGCCTTGTCGGAGAGACAAAAGAAACTTATAGAATAAACTTCGAAGCTTTGATGAAAATTTTTAATGCCAATTTGATGGTCAGACGTGTTAATATAAGAAAGGTTATGGTCTTTCCGCAAACGCCACTTTTTGAGAAATTAAATGGAAAGGCTCTGAAAATTGATGAATTCATGTACAAACACCATAAATTCATCGTAAGAAAGGAATTCGATCATGAGATGTTGAAAAGAGTTTTCCCATCGGGAAGTATTTTCAGAGATGTCATAATCGAGTATCACGACGGAAAGATTTCTTACGGGAGAAAAATGGGAACTTACGCAATGCTTATCGGCATACCCAAAATTTTAGACCTTAGATCTCACGTGGATTGCGTTGTAGTTGATCACGGTCAAAGATCCCTTACGGCACTTCCAATTCCTTTAAAAATAAACATCGAAGGGTATGACGTGTTAAAATGGATTCCGTGTATCGGAGACAGGGCGTCGGTTGTGATATTGAAAAGACCGTTTGATTCGATGCAAGATTTTGTACGAAAGACAAATTTGAAATTTCCGGACTGGATGAGTGGGATGGTGAGATTTGAAAGATAAAAGAGTCGTAATTCTTGGTGCAACAGGCACGATAGGACGTATGTCAGTTAATGTTTTAACGAGACTTGATCAATTCGAAGTCGTTGGCCTTGCCGCAGGTAAAGATGTCAAAACGCTGCTTGAAATCAAATCCAAATTTCCGCTTGCCAAGACGGCACTGACCAATATTTCGTCTGAAGATGTTGGCTTTTGTGGCCAAGATGCCGTTGAAAATTTACTTTCATCGACTGATCCTGATATCGTTATCGTTGGTGTTTCTGGATTCATCGGCTTAAAATACGCATTACTGTCCGCAAAATATTCGAAAAGGCTTTGCCTTGCAAACAAAGAATCGGTGGTGACGGGCGGGAAATTTTTCATCGATTCTGTCAAAGCAAGTGGTTGTGAGATAATACCGGTTGACAGTGAACATAATGCTATATTTCAGTTGATGAAATCAGAAAAATCTGAAATATCTTTTGTGTATTTGACAGCGTCCGGAGGAGCCATAAGGGATATTCCAACAGACGATCTCAAAGATGTAACACCGGATAGGGTCTTAAAGCATCCTGTCTGGAATATGGGTGCTCGTATAACGATAGACTCTTCCACCATGTTCAACAAGGGTCTTGAAGTTATGGAGGCTCATTTTCTTTTCAATTTGGATCCAAAGAAAATTCGTGTTTTAATTCATCCACAGGGGAAAATTCATGGTATGATTTATTTAAAAGATAACACCGTCAAGGCTTTGATGTCGAATGCTGATATGCGCATTCCCATAACTTATGCGCTTTGCTATCCAGAAAGAACGGCACTTTTCGAAGAATTCGATCCAGCCGGCACTTTTAGCCTTTTTGAACCAGACCCTAAAAGGTATCCGGCTCTTGATCTTGCTTACAGATGTTTGAAATTAGGAGATGGATCGAGAATAGCGTACAACGCAGCAGATGAAGTGGCAGTCCAGGCTTTTCTTGAAGGTAAAATAAGGTTCACACAAATATACGATATCGTGGAAAAAGTTATAGAAAAAGGATGGCCCAAAGATGTGAAAGATTACGATTCAATAGAACAGGTGGATAGAGAGGGGAGAATCATTGCCATGGAGATGTTAGACAGATGATCTTGAGTATAATATACTTCATCATCATTTTAATAGGAATAGTACTTGTTCACGAATTCGGACATTTCATCTTTGCTAAACTTTTCAAAGTCTACGTTCTTGAGTTTGCCTTTGGTTTTGGCCCTAAACTTTTTTCTTTTAAGGGGAAAGAAACGGAATACCGATTCAATGCCATACCTCTCGGAGGGTACGTGAGAATGGCAGGAGAGGATCCGAATGTCGAAAATATAAATGGGGTACCAAAGGAAAGAATGCTTTATTCAAATGCGGCTTGGAAACGTTTGATAATAGTCGCAGCAGGCCCAATTTTCAGCATTCTGGCAGCTTACGTTCTGATGATCTTCGTCTCAATCATCTGGGGATTCCCACAGGCACTTGTAGATTGGGTCGTACCCGATTCTCCAGCAGCCGTTGCCGGTTTGCAACCGGGAGACAGAATAATATCCGTCAATGGTAACGTCATATTAAATCCGAATGAAACTGTAACGTTCATAAAAGGTCAGAAAGCAGTCAACGTTGTCTACATCAAAAATGGTAAAAGATACAAAACGTCAATGGTACCTCAAGAATTAGGCCCTCAATATTTCATGGTACTTAATGGAAATGTTTCGACCAATACGACTTTGAAAAAAGTTGGCACAATTCCATTCAATCCCCAGAATCAAATGATAAATGGATCACTTCTTACGTTCTCAAATGGCGCAACTGCTGTGCTTGTTAACTATCAATCGATACAAAAATCAAAACTTGTGGGGATCTACATGCAGTCGATGTCAAATGAAATAGCCGCGGTAAATCAATCTGTAAAGCTAAAACCGGGAGATAAGATTTTATCAATAGATGGGATAAGCGCAAATGGGTCTTTGAATTTACAAAATGCCATAGAAGTTGGTGAATACGCGACAGGAACAGGCAGTTTTGCGATTCTCAATGGTGATAAGGTGATCAACGTTTACAAATATGAAGCGCCTTCAAATGGCGTCAGCATCCTTTACGAAAGGAATGGGAAAATAGAGTCTTTGGTTTTAACGCACGATGAATTCAACACTTTTATAAATTCTCTCGAACTTTTCCCATCTTACAGTAACTGGTACCCAGGTCCGATTGATGCAATTGGGTATGGCATCGTTTACACGAATAGGATCTTCACGAGCATGATAACATTCCTTGGAGGACTTTTCACCGTCAAAAACCCGTTAAACCAATTTACAGGTCCCGTTGGACTTGTCAAAATCGTCGGTCAGGCATCTGCTCAGGGTCTTCAAACTATACTTACACTCATAGCCTTGATAACTTTAAACCTTGGGATAATAAATCTAATACCTTTTCCTGCTCTTGACGGAAGTCATATCGTTTTTTCACTCATAGAAATTATAACGAGAAAAAGGGTTAACCCACAGATCATAGGCTACCTTAGCATGATAGGTTTTATCATACTTATGGGCTTTTTCTTTTACATAACATATCTTGATCTGGTAAGATTTTACTGACTAAATTTCATTAAATCTTTTTCAAAGTTTTCATTTCCGATTCGATCATGAGTCCCTTTATTCCATCACTTTATCATGAGATATTTTTAATGTTATACTAAATTAACTTTAAAAAGTCATTTTTGACGTGATGTAAGCCCTTTATATCATCTACAAGAAATCGTTCTTTGTCAAATTCATTAGAAAGAGGGGAGGAAAGATCTTGCTCAACGTTAAAGCATATCTTAAACCGGATACCGTTCAATCTGCTTACGAGATGGGACAAATACCAGGTTCTCTTTACGTAAGCGGTGGACTTATGGTTGCACAGCTGAAAATTTCAAATGTTGAAAGAATTGTCGATTTGAAAAGTGTCGGATTAACTCATATCGAAGATCACAGCGATGTGTTCAAAATCGGTGCCAATGTTAAAATATCCGATCTGATTTCAAATCCATATCTTGCAAATTTAAATGGCGATCTACTTAAAAACTCGATCAAAGAAATAGGAAGCACTCAAATAAGAAATATGGCAACTTTGGGCGGGTCAATAGCCTTTAAACTCGGATGGTCTGATATCATAACGATCTTCATGATATTAGACTCCAACCTTGAGATCTACGATGGAGAATTCTCTAAAATTTCTCTGCAAGAATATGTAAAAAAAAGCCCAAAGGGTGTGATAATCACCGAAATAGAAGTACCAAAATCAGGAGGGATAGCCGTTTTTGAAAAATTTGCGAAATCCAACTTCGATATAGCAACGCTTAATTTGGGACTCAAGGTTGTCTTGGATGGACAGATCGTTAAAGATGCATGTGTTGTAGTTGGTTCAAGGCCAATGGTTTCACAAAGAATAAAAGAAGTCGAGGAATTTTTGATTGGGAAGCAATTGAATGGCATTACCAAGGATGCATGTGATCTGATGGAACGCGTTGTCCAAGTTGGATCAGACATAAGGGCAAGTGCAGAATACAGAAAAGCACTTTCGAGATTTTTGCTTGATAAAGCTCTGAGGAGGGTCTAACCATGAAAGTGACTATAAAAATCAACGGTAAAGTACAATCCGTAGAGATAGAGCCCGGAGAAATGCTTTTAGAAACACTTAGAAGACTCGGCTACAAGGGTGTAAAACATGCATGCTCTACCGCGAGTTGCGGAGCTTGTTCTGTTCAGATCGATGGTAAACCCGTTTTGTCTTGCACAACCTTTACCGCTGCCGTCGATGGTCATGAGGTAATGACGATAGAGGGATTTTCCGACGAAAATTCGCTCTCGGATATTCAGAAGGCTCTTATAGAAGAAGGAGGCTCGCAATGCGGTTTTTGCATTCCTGGACTTGTTGTTACATCTGAAGCCCTTTTGAGAGAAAATCCTAATCCAACACGGCAAGAGGTTATAGATTATCTTAAAGGAAATCTTTGCAGATGCACAGGTTATGAAAGTCAAACTCTCGCAATTCTTAAAGTTGCGAAAGAGAGGCAATCGAAATGAAAACTCTTATTCAGGAGAAATTGAATGTTGTTAATACCTCGATTGAAAAGGTAGATGGCAAAGCTCTTGTGAGAGGTAAACCTGTTTTCACAGATGATTTTGATCTTCCGAACACTTTAACGGTGAAGATCCTTAGAAGTCCTCATGCCCATGCAATCATAAAATCAATAGACACATCTAAAGCCATGATAGAAGGTGTTGCGTGCATTCTCACTTACAAAGATGTGCCTCATGTCATTTACACGCGGGCTGGACAGGGATATCCTGAACCTTCTCCTTACGATACATTTGTACTCGACAGGAAGGTCAGGTATGTCGGCGACGGAGTTGCGATAATCGCTGCCGAAAACCAAAGTATCGCAGAGAAAGCCATGAAACTCATAAAAGTTGATTACGAAATCTTACCTTCGATTCTCGATTATGAACACGCTATGGACAAAGATGCGCCGATAATTCACGATGAGTTAGAAATATCCGGTGCATACGATCCCAAGCGCAACATAGCGGCGCATTATGAAATGGAGATAGGAAATGTTGAAGAAGAATTAAAAAAATGCGATTACGTTGTTGATGAAACTTATCACACGCCGAATCAATCTCATGCCATGATGGAACCTCACGGAGCCATTTCTTATTTTGATCCCAACGGAAGGTTGACGGTGATATCATCAACTCAAGTGCCATTTCATGCAAGAAGAATAATCAAGCGTATCTTCGGGGTCAATTGCCGCGTCATAAAACCTCGCATAGGCGGAGGGTTTGGCGGAAAACAAGCACTTCACGTTGAACCTTACGTTGTCGCAGTTACCCTCAAAACCGGAAAACCCGCAAAATGCATATATTCAAGAGAAGAAACGATGACAGCATCCAACACGCGTCACGCGATGAGATTTAGGGCAAGGGCCGGTGCCATGAAAGATGGAACGCTTGTTGCACTTGAATTGTGGGGGTTATCCAACACCGGCGCTTACGGAGAGCATGCATTAACGGTCTTTATGGTTGGAGGATCAAAGACCCTTCCACTTTACAACAAAGTCAAAGCCGTTAAATTTGGAGGAGACGTTGTTTATTCCAACACGGAGCCAGCGGGTGCCTTCAGAGGATACGGCGCTCCTCAGGGTATGTTTCCCATCGATTCAATTCTTGATGAACTTGCGTATAAAATCGGAATGGATCCCATTGAGTTTAAATTGAAAAATTCGATCCGAGAAGGAGAGACATCGCCCATCTTCAAGATAATGGGAGAAGGGCGTGAAGGTGTGGATCAGATCATAAACAGTTGTAAGATCGAAGAATGTGCCGTCAACGGAGCCAAGAAATTTGGATGGTACGAAAAAAGAAAGAGACCGAGGATAGATCCTGAAAGGCAGATAGCTCATGGTTACGGTGTTGCCTTTGCCATGCAGGGATCATCCATTCCAGCAATAGACATGGGCGGTGCCACGATAAAAATGAACGATGACGGTACCTTCAATTTGCTTGTCGGTGCCACAGATCTGGGAACGGGAAGTGATACGATCCTTGCTCAGATAGCCGCCGAAGTGCTTCACACAAAGGTTGAAAAGATAATCGTTTATTCTTCGGATACAGATATGACTCCTTTTGACAAAGGTGCTTATGCATCCTCCACAACTTATGTTTCCGGAAATGCGGTCAAAAAAGCGGCCGAGAGGATGAAAGTCGAAATACTCAAGGCGGCATCGGAGATCATGAATAAACCTACTCACACTTTAGAACTCGATGAAGATAGCGTTGTTTCAGAAGACGGGGATACGTTGAGCTTTGGCGATCTACAGACAAAGCTTTTTTACACGTTCAATCAGCGTCAACTTGAAGTCACAGAATCTTTTGTGAGTGAAGTCGCTCCACCGCCTTATCTCGTTTCATTTGCGGAAGTGGAGATCGATTTGGGAAGCGGGAAAGTAAGAGTTGTTGACTTTTTGAACTACGTCGATTGTGGCGTTCCCATAAATCCGGTGCTTGCCAAAGGCCAAGTTGAAGGTGCATCGGCGCAGGGAATAGGAATGGCACTTTTTGAAGATCACATGATGGATAAAAACGGAAGACTCATCACAGACGATTTTTTCAACTACAAAATACCTGCAAGAGGAGACATTGGTAGCATAAAGGTAAGATTTGCGAGAAGTTATGAACCAACAGGACCATTTGGTGCCAAAAGCGTCTCGGAAATAGGACTTGATACACCGGGTCCAGCCATAGCAAATGCAATCTTTGATGCTGTTGGAATCAGAATGAGAAAACTTCCCATAAAATCCGAGGATCTCTTCTTTGAGATCAAAAAGAAAGGTTTATGATTGATAATGTGATGCTTGATTACCTTATTGCCGTTATCGTGGTATTGGTAACGGTGATTTTGGTGTTTTTAATTTTTAATTTTGTCAAAAGCAAACAGTTAAGTAAAACGTTCCAAGATCTAATAGCAGAAAATGAAAAGTTAAAAAGGGATATTTCAGAATTTCAGACAAAAATAAAAGATATCAAAGATTCTTCTCGAGATTTTGAGATCAAATTTGAAAAAGTCTCTAAAATAATCCAAGGCTTTTTACGGATCTCGCAGAAAAGTTATTCGGAATTCTTTGACGGGCTTCTCGATTTGGCTCTTTCAGTTGTTCCGGAGGCCAAAAGTGGTAGCATTTCGATTATAGACGGCAGGGAATGGAAATTCATGGCAATACGCGGAAACGGTAAAAATCCGGAAAAACTTAAATCTCTCAATCTCAAAAGCGAATGGATGATTTCCATTCCAAAGGTTACCGTCATAGAAGATATAGCGAAGTCAAATGAAAAGCGCGTACCCAAGGAATATTCGGATATGATAGAAGAAGCAGTTGGCGGCCACATATACAGATCGATTGCCATTCCTTTGAAATTTGGAAATGATTTCATAGGAAATTGCTTCCTTGACGCTTTAAGCGATATAGAATTCTCTGAAAGTTCAAAAATCGTCATGGAAGAGTTTGGCATATTGGCTTCGATTTTTCTGACGCTCAAAAGGCTTGAAACTTTACCTCACTTGAGTATAAATAACACTTTACGCGTGATCGTGAATTTCTACGAGATGAAAAATTCAAGTACAAGAGGGCATTCTGAAAATGTCGCTTACTTGTCGGTTAAAATTGGAGAAAAGATGAATCTTTCACCAAAGCAAATCGGAGATCTTTACTGGTCTGCCATTTTTCATGATATAGGATTGATATCCATTCCGGATGAGATAACAAGAAAGGAGTCGGCACTTACAAAAGAGGAATTAGAGATCATGAAAACCCATACTTTCATAGGAGAAAAAATAATCGATCCCTACGATCATCTCAAAGAGGCAGCCATAGTGGCAAGGAGTCATCATGAATGTTTTGATGGCTCCGGTTATCCGGACGGGATCAAAGGGTTAGATATTCCTTTGTTTTCAAGAATCGTATCGGTAGCGGACTTTTTCGATACCATCAAAAGAGAAGGTAAAGTATCATCAACGGATGATGCGATCAAAAAGATAAAGGAGAGGTCTGGAACGTATTTCGATCCGGATATAGTTAAGATGGCAATCGAAGTTTTTCCATATTTTAAGAGATAAAGATGAGAAAATATCCGTTCTTTCTTTTTTTCATAGCTGCGATTTCAGGAGCACTCCTTTCAAGGACAAATATCTGGTGGATAGGACCTCTTTTGTCATTAAGTGCAGCCGGTTTTGTTTTTGCCAAACAAAATGTCTTAATCTCACTTTCTATCTTCTTCGCAGGCCTTTCTTTCATGCTTTTACCCATGGCTTTGCCCGATGGCATTCATTTCATAACCGGAAGGATAAATCAAGTTAGCGGTAATGCCGTAAGCCTGTCTGACATGAAATTTCATACCTCTTATGGATGGATAAGAGCAGGATCGGCGTATGTATTTATTTCGAAGAATAATTATTCTCAAAAGAATCCGGAAATATCCGATCTTTTCATGGCAGAAGTTGAAAAAGAAGATGGTAAAATCTCCGCTATTGATTCGTTTTGGACAGAATGGCCAGGCTCTTTTTTAGATAACGTGATGAGATGGGGTGCAAGCGTTTCGAATTTCATCTACGATCATTTCAAAAGATATGTGATAGCAGGAGCAGACACTCTATCTTCGGTCTTTCTTGGAAGAAGAGATGTACCTTATGATCTTAAGATGATGTACAATGAAAGCGGGTACGCGCAAATTTTTGCCGTATCCGGTGCCAACGTTTGGATTATAGCAACGATAACGCTCATTTTCCTTTCAGAACTCGTTCCGATGAATTACGTTAAGTATCCGATTGTTTTAGCAATCATAATTTTGTACGGTGTGATAACCGGTTTTTCAATACCTACCTTTCGAGCGGTCTTCACTTTTGCAATTTACACGATCTTCAAACTGTTAGACAGAAAGCAAAACCTTCTCAACGTTTTGGGCTTTGTAGGTCTTTTTGAGGTACTTCTTGACGGTTCTGTGATCTTCGATCCGTCATTTCAGCTTTCCTATTCGGCGGTAATTGGAATGATCACGCTGGCGCCAATGTTACCTGAATTCAAACCAACGTATGTCTCCAACGCCATCAACGCAACGATAGCCGCAAATATAGGGATAATTCCCTTTCTGATTCTTGATTTTGGAAGGATATACGTTGCGTCTCTTCCGTTTAACGCTCTCATAGTACCTGTTCTTATGACCATAATCATGGAGGGTGGTTTAATCTTTTCTCTTTTTGCCATTTTGAATATATCTTTTCTTGAAATGATCGTTGGAGCAGGCATTTCTCCTTTCGTGAAAGCTTTAGA
This sequence comes from Thermotoga sp., assembly GCA_020722015.1. Lineage (GTDB taxonomy): Bacteria > Thermotogota > Thermotogae > Mesoaciditogales > Mesoaciditogaceae > Athalassotoga. Next base: position 66,516 of record DYLQ01000006.1, read on the forward strand.
CTGGCTTGCCTATTTTACAAGAATGCTGCCACTTTCGACGGTTGAGATACCGTCAAAAATGGCAGTTTTTGGGATCACTTTTTCGATGCTTTCAGCTTTAATTTTCCTTTCTTTGATGTATTGGCAAGGCAATCCGGGCAAATACCGTAAATCTTCAGTTGATGATCTTTTACCTTAAACCCCGTTCTTTTCTCTATTAGTTTTTCAAGATCATCAAGAAGATCTTCGTCCAATTCGTAAACCTTCCCACAAACCGTGCATATGAGATGATGATGTTGATGGCCTGATTCTTCCTTCAATTCGTATCTTTCAAATCCGTCATCAAGATCTATCCTTGACAGAAGTTTCATTTCAACAAGCATTTGAATAGTTCTGTAGATTGTGGCTTTACTTATATTTGAATGTGAATTTTTACGGGAAACGAGTTTGTAAATTTCATCCGGAGTAAAATGTTCTCCTTTGTGTTCAACAAAAAAAGAAAAAACACTTTCCCTTTGAGAGGTTATTCTTAAATTCTTCTTTTTCAGTTCCCCCCTCAATCTTTCATTTGTCAATCTTGTTCACCTCTTAGCGAAAATTTTTCTTTGATTGTAAATTTCAAGCCCCTTTGACAAAATCGAGCATGCTTCCCTAAGATCTTCTGAATTCAGCACGTATGCTATTCTTATCTCGTTTTTTCCCATATTTGGAGTTATGTAAAATCCTCCGAGCGGTGCTACCATGGTCGTCTTGTTTTCATAATTGAAATTTTGGAGCATCCATTTTACAAAATTCTCACTATCGTCGATGGGCAATTTGGCGGCAAGGTAAAAAGCACCTTGAGGTTTATTCACGACTATTCCTGGAATGTTTTTGAGTTCTTCGTAAACCACGTCCCGCCTTTTTTCATATTCTCTTGCCATATCTTTAAAATACGAATCAGGTAAATCGAAAAGTCCTATTGCACCGTATTGAGAAATATGGTTAGCTGCGAGTCTGGCCATTGCCATCTTCATCACGGCATCCATTATTCTTTTGTTTTTTGACGCTATAGCACCTATTCTCGCACCACATATGTTAAATCTCTTAGATAGGCTATCCGCAACTATGATCTTTTCATGATGGCCGAAATCCATCATGGAGTGTGCTTTTAAACCATCGAAGGTTATTTCTCTGTAAACTTCATCTGTGATTATGTAAAGATCATTCCTTAAGGCAAAATCCATCACGGATTGGAGTTCTGCTTCTGTGTAGACAACGCCATTCGGATTACCGGGATTCGGAAAGAGAATTGCCCTTGTTTTTGGGGTAATTACCCTTTCGAATTCTTCAATTGCTGGCATCCTGTAGCCATTTTCTGCCTTTGACGTAACTGCGATGACGTTAACGCCAAGGAATCTCGCAAAAGCAGCGTAATTCGCGTAAAATGGTTCTATTAAGATGATATCATCGCCGGGATCGGCAACGGCGGCTATGGCAAAACTGACAGCCTCACTACCGCCTTCCGTTATGATTATATCTGTTGTTTCAAATGGAATTGACCATTTTTTGTAGTACTGAGAAAATTTCTCCCTGAGTTCTTTAAGCCCTGCCGAATTAGTATAATCATCCACACCGGAGAATGTCCTTATCCTGTCGAAGTAAATTTGCGGCGTTTTCAAATCTGGCTGACCTATGTTCAGATGATAAACCTTTACGCCTCTCTGTTCAGTTTCATCGGAATAAGGTATAAGTTTTCTTATAGGTGAAGCGGGTAATTCACTTGCTCTCTTTGACAAACCGTCATATCTTTCCATCTGAGTGTCACCTCCGCAATTTATGAACCAGAACCAACCATTATCTCCATTTGTACTTTCTTCAAAACTATTTTGTTATCAGATGTGTTCATGATGAGTTCATCTGCGTAAGCCTTTTCTTTCGTGGAACTGTTGTAAAGATAAACGTTACCAGTTATATCCAAATAATTTTTTGCAGAATCGTAAGAAAATCGCTTTCCCTGAATGTAAATATCTTTTTTCGTTATAATTGTCGGACTGCCCTGACCGGTGTAAAAGTTTGTCTTTGTGTTGAATTGGAGTGTTGAAGATTGAATCGATATTTGACCGCCGCTGGCATTTATGGTCATTGAGGCCATTCCGGAAAGTGTTCCGACATTCGTGTCAAGATTGTAAACCATAGATCTTGCCGTAGCCGTGGCACCTCCGGTATATATAAAAACACGACCGGTAGCCTGGGCAGTTACCCAATTTACATTCCCACTTAAATCTTTTTGACCTATTATATCTATCAAAGTTGCGATTATAGTTGTGTTACCAATCATCACTTTACCGTTTGTGATGGTCGTTTGTGTGCTGCCTATGCCGTAATTGACTTCTCCCGCTATTATATGAAGCGTGTCCGTCAGTGCCACCACCGATAAAGCCAAAATCAAAATCAAAAATACAAATGATCTTCTCATGATTACCTCCTAAAGATATTCTACCACCAATTAAGTGAATATTTTATATATACTAAACCAACTTTAAAAATGAGGTCATTTGACTTTATCAGATGGGATTCTTATCATATCAGGTTAGAAATGAAAGACCACAAGCCACCTGCCACTTGCAACTTGCCAAATTTGATTTATACGCTGGTTTTAAAAAAGATTTAGTATACGATTCAGATCCATTCTTAAACGTTGACAAACAAAAAAATTTGATCTATAATTAAATAAATTTAATTTATAACTTAAAAATATTAAGGAGGCGATCAAAATATCTCTCGTAACGAAATGTCCAAACTGTGGACACAGGATGGATGTGACGGCTTTGAAATGTCCAGTTTGCGGGACAGGCATAACGGGGCAATTTGTGCTTGACGAATTTTTCAATCTTTCTGAAGATCAGATGACATTCGTTAGGATTTTTCTCAAGCATAAAGGAAATTTGAGTGAGGTTCAAAAAGAATTTGACATATCTTATCCGACGGCTCGAAATAGGCTTAACGAAATCGTATCAACGCTTGGATATGACGTTGAAGAAGAAAAAGAAAGTGAAAAGGACATACTTGAAAAATTGAAAAACGGCGAGATTGACGTTTCATCTGCGATTTCATTGTTGAAGGGAGGACAAACAGATGAAGGAAACAAAAAAATTTGAGTGGGAAACGGCAGATGCTGAAAAACTTTTGGTTCATTCGATTTCAGGAGAAATCAGCATCGGCAAAAATTTGGAAAAGAAATTTTCTTTGGAAATAGAACTTTCCGGATTTAAAAAAGACATCGAAGAGTACCAACCGCAAGTGAAAAGAGACGGCAGAAGGGTTGAAATAGATCTCTTTCCACATACACCTTTTTTCCCAGACGGCTTTTTTGCCTTCGGATTTTTTAAACTCGGAGTCCTTGAAATTCAGAATGTTTACCTGAAAATTCCGGATGATCTTTCGCTGGGAATAGAAACGACGTCGGGAGATACTGAGATTAACGAAGTTGCCCTTAACGAACTTAGACTTTCTTCCGTTTCCGGGAATTTAAATGTAAAATCTGAAAAGATCAAAAGCCTTTTTGTGAAAACGACATCCGGCGATATGAATATAGGGAAGATTTCATCGAGTTTGAAAGAGATGGAACTTCAATCCATATCCGGAGATATCAATTTAGAAGGTGTCTTTTTCGAACATGGAAGGGTTAAAACGACGTCCGGTGATATAAGGTTAATGAACGTCGATCCGAAATTCGAATCTCTCGATGTGAAAACGATATCCGGAGATTTTTCAATTTCGTTCACTTCAAGACCGAATGTGCGTGTGGACGTTGAAACGGTAAGCGGCGATGTAAAATCAGATGTTAACATCGTAAAGGGAAAACTTGCACATGGCACATTTGATGTTGGGAATCCATCGTCAACTTTGAAATTCAAAAGTATCTCCGGTGATGCAACTTTCAAATTCGGATCTTCCAACGAATCAGATACGAATCGTAAATCGGAAAACAAAGAGTCTAAAAAAGACGCGGATGAAAGGCTGAAGATCTTTGAAGAGATTCTAAAATCCAAAAGGGCAACCAAAGAAGAGATAAAGGAATTAATGATAACCGTCGGATACAAAAACGAAGAAATAGAAGAATTTCTTTCAAACAGGTAAAGATCATGGATCACAACGAAGAAACCGTAAAATTGAGATTTTTCAACAAAGATTATGTGCTTTTATGGGCAGGTCAGATAGTCTCCGCAATAGGAAACTCCATTCAGTACATAGCGGTTATGTGGTGGATAATGAGCCATTTCTCAAATTCGCAATCCGGTATTGTGATGGGTTTGATGTTCACCTTCAGCGTAATTCCGATGGCGGTTATAGGCCCTTTCGCAGGAGTTCTCAACGACAGAATGAGCAGAAAATCCATTGTCATCCTCTCTGATTTTCTCAGAGGCCTTCTTATTTTGTGGATGGCATATCTCGCGTACACAAACACGCTCACGGCGCTTTTGATTTATCTCATCTCGGCTTTGATGGGAATAGGCGGTGCTTTTTTCAACCCGGCGATTCAATCGACAATTCCGAATATCGTTTCGGATAAAAATCTGACGCGTGCAAACGGCCTTTACCAAACCGGAATGCAGTTCACCCAAATAATAGGACCTGCCATAGGAGGAGTTTTGGTGGGATTTTTGGGCCCATTTTTTGTCTTCATGTTAAATGGGTTTTCTTTTATCATATCGGCAGGAACGGAGATTTTCATAAATTTCAGGCAAAGTATGGCAAACAGACAAAATTCAAATTCATTTTTCGCGGATTTCAAAGAGGGATTCAAGTTTTTGTACGATCAAAAATTGTTATTCTGGTCGATGATCATCGTTTCTGTTTTGAATTTCGCCTTTTCTCCGCTCGACATACTCATAGCAAAACAGATAAAAGAGATATACCACCTCGGTGCGCTTGAACTTGGATACACCGTAAGTGCTTTTGCCATTGGAATGGTGATTGGATCCATTTTGCTTTCTATCCTTCCGGAAATAAAAGTAAAACATAATTTCATAATAATTGGTGCCATAACGACCGGAATTTTGTACGCAGTTTTCGGATTTGCACCAAATTTACTGTCATTCCTTGTGATAGCCTTTTTGATGGGTTCTGCACTCGCTTTTGTCAATGTACTATTTCAGGTTATAATACAAAGGATAGTACCGGATGAAAAAAGAGGAAGGGTCTTCAGCGTTATGCTGACCTTTGAGACGATGTTTCAACCCATTTCTCTTTCAACCATAGGCTTTTTGTCTTCAACATTTTCGAATGTCATCATTTTCGTAACACTTGGCAGTGTAGTGACGATTTCTTCAACTTTGTTTTATCTTGTACCAGGCGTGAAGGAGGTTTAAAATGAAAGCATTTGCAATTTTCTTGATCTTACTCGGAGTTTTAGCGTTCTTGGGTATCTTTGGAGTGATGGATCTCACGTTTGGATTCGTATTGGGTATATTCTTCGCGATTCTCTTTGGTTTTGAGGGAATAAGAGAGCTTATCGGAAGGCGATTAATAGGCGTTGGCAGTTTGCTCTTTGGTATATTTTTGATTTTGAGGGCTTTTCAAATTTTTGGCATCAACGCGTCATTCAGTCAACTTTTTTTGGGTTTTGTTGCATCGTATCTGATAGGTATAGGATTGCAAATATTCTTTGGTAAGAAATTCATCCACATCAAAAGGGAATGGTTCAATTGAATAGAGCTGATGAGGTGATAATTTGTTCATTTCAAAAGAATTCAAATTCGATGCTGCACATAACCTTGTGAATTACCATGGCAAATGCGAAAAGCTTCATGGACATACTTACAAGTTAAGAATTACTTTGGAAGGCAAACCTGACAATGAGGGAATGATCTTGGATTTCACCGAATTGAAGAAAATCGTCAACGACCTGGTTATATCAAAACTCGATCATTCTTACATAAATGATACAATTTACCAACCTTCCGCCGAAAATATCTCTTTGTGGATATGGAAGATGTTAGAGGCACCTCTCCATGGATCTAATTATCATCTTTACGAGATAACCGTCTGGGAAACGGAAGATGCATTTGTAACGTATCGTGGTCATAGACCGTCATGGTTAAACCCATGCGGCTTGTAACCGCGCTATGACCAGCCTAAGGCTTGTAACACGACCTACGTTATTCCAATCATGACACTCTGTGGAGTGCTTCTCCAGCTCCAGACACTGTCGTCTGATATTAAACAGCAAGCTGACGGTG
>DYLQ01000074.1 GCA_020722015.1 Thermotoga sp.
ACTCCAGAGTGTCATGATTAGGATAACGTAGGCTGTGTTACAAGCCTTAGGCTGGTCATAGCGCGGTTACAAGCCACATGGGTTTAACCATGACGGTCTATGACTGGGGGATTATCAGACCGTAATTTCCATCTTCCCTTTTGTAAAGCACGTTTATCTGATTATCATCAACATTTCTAAAAACAAAGAATTCATGTCCGAGCATCTCCATTTCCATTATCGCTTCGTTGACATCTATAGGAGAAAGCACGAATTTCTTAATTTTAACGACTTTTTCCTCTTTTTCAACTTCAGGTTGGATTGGCTGAGGTTTTTCTCTTTTAAGGGTGGTATATCTTTCTTTGAATCTCTTAAAACGCTTTTCAAGTATTTCAACACAGCCGTCCATTGAAGCATAAAAATCCGTTGTGATTTCTTTCGCTCTTATTATTATGGATCTTAACTTCAAAGTTGCTTCTACTATGCTATTTTCACGCTCTTTTTCAAATTTAACCTCGATATCAGCGGAAGGATCTTCGATCAACCTTTCAAGTTTCTCGACTTTCTTTTCAAAATAACTTTTCATTGCATCGCTAATTTCAACATTTCTTGATTTGTACTGAATTTTCAATTTGATCTCCCCTTTCTTTTGTCGCTCTTCAATGCAAAATCCACAACAAATTGTCTTACAATCCTTGACGGCCAAAGGCCTTATGTGCTAAACTCTTTAAAGCAAGGGGTCGTGGCGCAGTTGGGAGCGCGCTTCCTTCGCAAGGAAGAGGTCGTGGGTTCGAATCCCATCGGCTCCACCAGAAATTGAAATCTGCCTTATTTATTTGCTTCAAGTTCTGCCTTCCTATCTTGGATTATTTTGTCTTGCAAATTTCTCGGAACTTCTTCGTATCTCGAAAACTTCATCGTGAAGTATCCTTGACCGCTTGTCATGGAATTTAATTTGGAAGAGAAATCAAGCATCTCTGCCAAAGGCACCTCTGCCTTTATCAACTGATAATTGTTTTCAGATGGTTCCATTCCCTGTATTCTTCCACGCATAGAATTAAGGTCTCCCATGATGTCTCCGGCATACTTGTCAGGCACGTATATCTCAATACTCATTATAGGCTCAAGCAATGTTGGGTTACCATTTTGAAGTCCTATTTTAAATGCCTGTATTGCCGCTATCTGAAATGCTATATCGGAAGAATCAACTTCATGGTACGAACCATCGTAAAGGATAACTCTGACATCGTCAACGGGATATCCGCCAAGTACACCACTTTTTAATCCCTCTCTTATTCCTTTTTCAACCGATGGAATGAAATTCTTGGGTATAGCGCCTCCGAAAATTTTATCTACGAACTCGAATCCCTTTCCTCTTTCAAGAGGTTCCAATTCTATCTTCACATGACCGTACTGACCATGCCCTCCAGTCTGCTTTTTGTGTTTGTATTCGGCATTTGATTTTTTTACCACCGTTTCTCTGTAAGCTATCTTGGGTTTTCCGAGTTCTGCTTCGACTCCGAAATTTTTCTTCAATTTCTCAAGCATAACCTCAAGATGCACGTTTCCTATGCCGGAGATGACGACTTCTCCGGTTTCAGGGTTGAATTCCATGTGAAATGTGGGATCGGATTCTGCAAGTCTTGTAAGGCCATTGGTTATTTTGTCTATCTCAGACGCGTTCTTTGCTTTTACGGATTTGGAAATCATGGGCTGTGGAAATTCGAAAATTCCCTTTGCCGATAATTGGTTGGATGGATCGCTGAGAAAGTCACCAACTTTGCTGTCTTTCAACTTGGGAACTGCCACTATATCTCCAACACCAACTTCTTGCACTTCATTTTGTTTTTTACCCATCGGAAGGTAGATATGGTTTACCCTTTCAGTTGAATTAGTGGTTCCGTTGTAAATTGTATCTCCGCCTTTCATTTGACCGCGCAAAACTTTAGCGTAAGTCAATTTGCCTATGAACGGATCAACGGTAACTTTGAATATCAAAGCGGCAAAAGGTCCAGATAAATCTGGTTTTATGTCTAAATTTTTCAATTTAGCGGGATTGTCAAGCGGGGAAGCACCAAAATTCTGAACTCCCTCTATAAATTCGTTTATGCCGATTCTTTTCAAAGATGATCCGCAAAAAACGGGCACTATTTCTCCGGCTCTGTAACCTTTTGAAAGTGCCTTTGACAGTTCAGCAGCATTTATCGGCTGATCGGCCAGATACTTTTCCATAAGTGCCTCGTCAAGTTCAACGATAGATTCAACGAGATTCGTTCTGTATTTTTGAAGTTTCTCTTTGAATTCCGGAGGCACATCAGAAACAGAGACTTTATCGTTGGAATAAAGATGGACATTTTGAGATATGACATCGACAATACCTTTGAGATTTGTACCTTCTCCAAGGGGAAAATTCACGATCACAACGGGCTTTTTTGAAAGCTTTTTGAATTGTTCAATTGTTTTATCGAAATTAGAAAATTCTTTATCTATATCGTTAACAAAAACCATCGATGGTCGTTTATACTCTTGCGCTATTCTCCAAGTTTTCTCCGTTTGAACTTCAACACCACTTGATGAATTGAGTACAGAGCACACGTTGTCAGCCACAAGTACAGATGATATAACCTCACCTATGAAATCAGAAAAACCGGGCGTATCGATCATGAAATATCTGTAATCTGCTTTTTCAAAATTAAGCACAGTTGCATTAACACTTGTCTTTCTCTCAATTTCAACGGGATCAAAATCCGATACCGTATTTCCTTGATCAACACTTCCCATTCTTTCAATTATCTTGTTCGTGAAAAGTATCGATTCACACAAAGTCGTCTTTCCACTTCCATTATGACCGATGAATGCGATAACTCTTTTCTTCTCGACAGCGATCACCTGTCAACACCTCCAGTTGTTTTATCCGTTTGTTGAAAAGATGTTTCTTCTGTTAACCGTTATGTCCCAATCTGTTTCAATTATATCAAATTTTTGTAAGATTTACACTCACAAAAATTGGTGCTGGAAGTTATGCCGTTTTAACGGCAGTAGAGGAAAGCACCTCTTTTGTTGCCTCCTTTCGTCGCAATTTATCATACTGCCA
>DYLQ01000075.1 GCA_020722015.1 Thermotoga sp.
GATACTAAACAAGAGCTTGGAAAACTCGAAAACCGTGTTGAACAATACCGTACTGGACGAGCTGAAAGCAATAAAAAGCGATTTATTGAAACGGGGCAACGGGGTCGCAATGTCAACACAGGGGTTTATCGCAACGATGATATGGACAGCGTTGCTAGGGGGAATAATAGGAGCATTGAGCTTTTACCTCTTAGCTCCACCAAGCGATTGGGAAGTACCGAAAGAGTGGCAAATAGAAGCGAAGAACGGGGACAAGTTCCTTTTAGCACCAAAGGGCGAGTTTCAGACAATCAAAGACAGAAGAGCAATTCTCATAAAAGCAAAAGGGGAGTAAATGACGGCGTTACAACAGCAAGTATTGGACGGACTAGAGAAAGAATACGACAAAAAGATGGACGAATTAGAGGCGAAATTAGCGGGATTAGAGAGAGAGCGAGAGATTATAGAGAGAGAGTATTGGTCAAAGCTAGAGAGCTTAGAGAACGAGTGGGCAAAATAGCCGAAAAAGCTAGAGAGAGCCTATCTCGTGGGAAATCAAGGGGATTAGAACGATGAAGATTTTTATTAAAGCCTTAAAATCTCTCTTTTTGGAGTTAAAAAAACCGCTCGACAAGCGCACGAAACGACGGAACAAAGAGAGTAAAGCCCACAAAGACAAGGGCAACAGCTAAAAAGATTACAAAATCCATTTAGCGAATGGCTCCCGTGGCGTTCCAGCTGGAGCAATCCACGCTTTTTTATCAACATTCCAAATCGCACCCAATTTTTTAACCTCTTCTTTTTCAGAATAGGGTACTTTTAGAGAAGTATCCACCTCAAAATTTACCTCTTTTGAGGTGTTTTTTGCCTCTTTTTGAGCAGAAATATACTTTTGTACGGTTGTTTTTGATACTCCCGACTCTTCAGCTATCGCCCTCACGGTTATTTTTACATCACCATACAAGTTTAAGACATTGATAGCGGATTGTATCTTATCCTTGACCCTTTGCGTCTTGATGGCACGGGCTTTTTCTATTGCTTTTGAGCGTGTCATAATCTTCCTTTTTTTGGTGTAGTATTGTACCATATAAGTCACACTTATTTGGTACAAAAATTAGTATTGTATTGACAAGGACTTATTTAAAGTATATAATTCAATCATACTTTTTACGAACCGCTCAAAGTTCTCGCTTCCCCCCTTGGGGGTTCGTAAAGAGTATTAGAAAAGAAGTGAGGACTTTGAGCGGTCGCACTCTTCTTTTCTATAAAAAAAATCCTCTGAAAACCCCATTGTCAAACCCATAGATACCTACCCAGTATCGAGAGTTACGCTAAGAGCTACTTTAAAGTCCGAAAAGGCAATCTAAGCACGAATACTGCTCATATTTAAACGAAGCCTAATAAGCTCGTCGTAGCTAAGTAAAAAAGCGTAATGGGGTAATCAAATTAACCACCATCAGCAAAGCACCGTAAAAGCCGACATTGAGTTGTGGAAAGGTGCAAGAGAGCCAAACTTGAATGGCGGTCTCTTTCGAGCTGATGTTTCGCCTAGGGTCGCACCGATGATGGGGAAATAGTTTAGAAGTACAATGAAGGGAACGGAAATTGTCTGAACTAGGAGGGATTGAATACCCCTTCTAGTGCCAACTCAGCTAAACAAAAATGGTCAAAGAGCGAAGAGCGATTATTACACCAAAAAAAGAACAGTAGCTTTTCAGTGGTGAACCGTCACAGAACACACAGCCGTGGAAGAAATAAGAATGAGTGGCAAAAAAGGTAATGCGTAAGCTCTCTTATAGAGGTGCTTGAAAAAAAATAGCTAAGGGTATATAATGCTTTTGTTTAAATACAGTTAGAGGGCAAGACCACACAATGTCCGACAAGTCGTCATTTGTGTATCTTGTTAGGGTGACCCTAAAACCCTCTAAGAGCAAAGGGCATAAAGTGCGTACAATCAAGAAATCGTTTCGTTTCAGTGAAGCCGATTATGCGGTACTCCAAGAAAAATCAGCACTGGCACAAATGAGTGAAGCCGATTTTATCCGAACCGTGCTACACAAAAGCACTATCAAAATCGACCCCCGAAAAAACGAAAATGCCGAGATATTGCGTGACCGCAATTTCGCCCTTAATCGGATTGGTGTCAATCTAAATCAGATTGCACGGTTCGCTAATCAAGAAGATCCAAGCAAGTTGGCAATTCTTGAAAAGCTCACAGAGCTAGAAAGGCTAATCCGTGATTTGTAAAATTATGGGGAATTCAAAAGGCGGTACTAGCGCAAGTGTGGACTATCTTCTTAACGACAGAGAGGACGAGGGAACAGCTAGACTATTACAAGGCGACCCCGAATTAACCAAGAGCCTCATTGATACCTCAAAATTTGCTCAAAAGTCCGTAGTGGGCGTGTTGAGTTTTGAGGAAGCAAATCTAAGCGAAGTGGCGAAGCGTGAAATAATGGCGGAGTTCGAGAAGAGCTTTATGAGCGGATTGGAGAAAGAGCAATATAACATTTTGTGGGTGGAACACACCGATAAGGGGCGTTTAGAGCTTAATTTCGTCATCTCCACGACAGAACTAAGCACGGGTAAACGACTTCAACCCTACTACCACAAGGCAGATATGGGAATGAAAGACACATTTCAGGACTTCATCAACCTAAAATACGAGCTATCAAATCCCAAAGACCCAACAAAAGAGCAGACGGTTACCATCGATGATAGAAAATTACACCTCAAAGACTACAAAGAGCTTGATACACAGCTCCATAGTCTCGTTGCAGAGGGAAAAATAGACAATAGAGGGCAGATAGTCGCACTATTGCGAGATAGTGGCGCAGAAGTGACGAGAGAGGGCAAGGACTACATAAGCGTGAAGCTACCAGAGAGCGCAAAAGCTCAAAGATTTAAAGGGGGAATATATGGGGAAGAATTTAGAAGTATTGGAGACATTGCAGAACTTAGGAGAGAAGCGACAGCGAGAGCAGGAGCGTTTAACCGCAGAGATACTAAACAAGAGCTTGGAAAACTCGAAAACCGTGTTGAACAATACCGTACTG
>DYLQ01000007.1:0-9353 GCA_020722015.1 Thermotoga sp.
TTGCGTTTGTACACTTTGTCAGGATCTCTTTGGGGCTTTGGTATCTTGTCCTTGACCTTTTCCCAAAACTCATCGGATATTTCCCATGATTTCGTACTTTTATTTTTCATTTTCATCACCATACTCTATATTAGCACTTTTTCTCTTTGTTTAGGGATAAGCTCTTAGCCTACAAAGCGGCAAGATCTTACGGAACAGTAGACGTAAATGGGTTAGTTCAAAGCGATGCTAACAAAATTTTAACTGCCATTGATTCGATGGCAAGTTCTCACAGCGTTGTGACAATTTACATACTATCTCACGGAAATATAGATTATGTAAAGCTTGGCGGTGTGGGATTCTCCGCATGGCAATTCAAAAACGTTATGGCCGCACATCCATCGACCAAGTTCAATTTCTTCCTTGGTTCCTGTCACGGAGGAAGTTTTGTAAATGACTTGGGCTCACTTGAAAATGTCAGACTTATCCTGACAGCGGCAAAATCTAATGAATCCGCATGGCCCGATTGGGATACTTACGGTTCATCGACGGATTACAATTCTTACGATCTTGGAAGTGAATGGACAAGTTCGTTATTCGAAAGGGCAAAGTCGATACTTGAAAGTTCGGCCAAATGGCAATTGGTGAGTAATTACGCAAGTGCTTACAAAATACCGACAATTTCCGCACTTTTTTACCAGGCACATTGGGGTGTATTAGGAGCTAATTCAGCTTATGGTTTCACGTCTAACCTCGATCTATGCAACAGAGTAGGTAAGGAAACTCCCCAAGTTTACAAATCCTGGTAGGATAACGGTAAAACACGACAGATAGTCAATGTAGTACGGCAAAAAGAAGTAAAGAAGGCGATTCCGATCCTCTCACGAGATCATCGGGGTCGTCTTTTTCACACGTCATGCGCGCAAATGGCATAATTTAAGGAAATTCTTGATTTCAAAGATCGTCGATCTCAGGGGTCTAAGACGGCTTTGGTGAGGGGTAAAATTGGGGTGAGTCTCTTTATACCAAAGCACGTCCAAAAGTCAAAATGTGGTGGTTTTAGAGCGTGGTGTCGGAAACACTTGCCACACAAGGGATTGCGCGATTTTAAATTCAAAAAACAGAAGATTTTGCTACAAAGATTTACAATCATTTTACCAATATTTATCCAAAAATTATTCTCCATGGATCATGAACTTAATAAAACTGGTGAATGTAACCACAAAGATGCTTAATAGAAATACAATATACACAAAAATGAAGGTCTCCAAGATTTTAAATTCGCTTTCAATTCGAGAAAGTATGTGAACATGTGAAAAATCATAAGCCAAATGAATTTGGCAAAGAGAAGAGCCTTGCAGGTAACACCTCATAATCGTAGAAAACAACGAAAGGCAAATCATGTCAAGTCAAATGACTTCACTTTTAATTGACTTATAGCTTATAGTATAATTTTAAAATCTTGGCCAATGGCTTTTGGGAGGGAAAATGTACATCTTTTTACAGATAATCTTTCTTATCGTCGCACTTGTTTTGCTTGAACGCGGTTCTGATTGGCTTGTGAGTGGTGCATCTGATCTTGCAAGGCATTTCAAAGTTTCGGAACTTTTCATAGGCCTAACTATAGTAGCATTTGGGACAAGTACACCAGAGTTGGCTGTAAGTTTGATAGGTTCTCTTTCTCATTCTGGGAGTGTTGCAATAGGAAATGTTGTAGGATCGAATGTAGTTAATGCAAGTTTTATACTTGGGATTTCTATTTTCATAGGTTCTGTATTCGTAAAAAAGCAAACGCTAAAGTATGAAATCCCTCTTGTCATAGTTGCACAGCTCATTGCAACAATGTTGTTTCTAAAAAGCGATTCTCTCGATTTTTACGATGGTGTGGTACTGCTAAGTGTCTTTGCGATTTTCATGGTTTACGTTTTATCGACATCCAAAGATAATGTTGAAATATCATCTGAAGAAAAAAGTCATAGATTATCAATTGCCGTGCTTTTAACGACATTAGGTCTTGCAGGAGTTGTTGCAGGTGGTGAACTGGGTGTTTATGCAGCTGTGAATTTTGCCAGAACACTCAAGATTAGCGAAACACTTATAGCCGTTACGATAGTTGCTTTTGGAACAAGTGTACCGGAACTCGTAACGTCTGTGAGGGCCGCCAGGAAATCAAAAAATGACCTCGCCGTTGGAAATATCATGGGGTCAAATATCCTTAACATCTTGGCAATTCTTGGAATTTCTTCGCTTCCGGGTAAAATAACGACTGATACGTCTATAAAAGTTGATTTGATCTTCATGAATGCCATAGGGATAATCGTCTTTTTCATCTTTCTAAACAAAAAAAGAGAAGCAAAAAAATGGAAAGGATTGCTTTTGATGGTTGTATATTTGATCTACATCGCATACGGTCTTGTTGCAAATTTATAGCTTATTGCAAATTTTTCTAATAGCTTCTTTTTCTATTTCTTCGATGTTTAATCGATCGGCATTGATAGTTTCAAAAATTCGATCGATCTTTTTTCTCAAAATCGCTTGTGCATGCTTTACCACTCTTTTTTTTCTTTTCTCGGCAAGTGATCCATTTTCAAGCATCAATGAAAATCTTTTCTCAAGTGTTTTTATTAAATTGTCAATTCCGTCACCGGTTATGGAATTCGTCAAAAAGATTGGAATATCTTTTTTGGACATTTCAAGGATATTCTTTAATTTAGAGAACAATCCTTTCGATAATGGATTATCCGATTTGTTGATCACAAAAATGTCCGCAATTTCCATGAGTCCTGCTTTCATCATTTGAATTTCATCTCCGCCATCCGGAGAAAGCAAAACGATAACGGTATCCGCAACATTGGCTATTTCAACATCAGATTGGCCAACACCTACCGTTTCAATGAAAACAGAATCAACTCCAAAAGTCTCAAAGGCGTCACATGCTTCAAAAATAGATGGAGAAAGTCCACCTACCGTTCCACGACTGGCAAAGCTCCTTATGAAAAAATTCTTCGATGTTGCATGAGATTGCATCCTTATTCTGTCTCCGAGCAAGGCTCCTCCCGTAAAAGGGCTTGACGGATCTATGGCTATTATACCTAATCTTTTGTCATCGGATTTATCGAGAATGGCATTTATAATGCTCGATTTGCCCACACCAGGACTTCCCGTTATGCCTATGAGATGGGCAGTATGTTTTTCAAGATTTGAGATTAAATGATTTGCCTTTGCCGGATCATCTTCACAAATGGAAAGTAATTTGGCAAAATACTTTCTGTTTCCGGATCTTATCCCATCTAATATCTGTGATTCAGACATTTGCATGTTCAAAATATCCCTTTATTCTCTCAACAACCTCGGATATCGGTGTTCCCGGACCATAAACTTCAACAACCCCTGATTTTTTCAATTCCATTGCATCCTCTTCAGGTATTATTCCGCCCACAAAGACAGCAACGTCGGAATTATTATTTTTTAAAAGTTCAAGTATGCGAGGTACGAGTTTCATATGAGCTCCAGAAAGGATGGATATGCCAACGACATCGACATCTTCATCTATCGCAGTTTGAACTATTTGTTCCGGAGTTTGTCTTATTCCAGTGTATATAACTTCCATTCCAGCATCTCTCAATGCTCGTGCTATTATCTTCGCACCTCTATCATGTCCATCAAGACCAGGTTTAGCAACCAAAACTTTTATCATAAAATGCACCTCCTCAAATCATCGTAGGTTCTTTGTACTCACCGAAAACTTTTCTTAAGGTATTGGATACTTCTCCCACCGTGGCATAGGCCCTTACGGCATCGATTATCGGGTACATGAGATTTCCGTTTGATCTGGCGACTTTTTCAAGATTTTCAAGGCTTGATTTGACAAGTGCCGAATCTCTATTTTTTTTCATCTTCTCAAGATTTTCAACTTGCTTTGCTTCAACCTCATCATCTATTTTCATGGTTTTTCTCAAATTCTTTTCTTCCATCTTGAAGTCGTTCACACCAACTATTATCTGCTCTTTTGACTCTATTGCCCTTTGGTAATCGTAAGCACTGTTGGATATTTCTTGTTGTACGTATCCAGATTCTATGGCATTTATCATCCCACCTAATTCATCTATGTGATTTATGTAATCAAAAGACTTTCTTTCTATCTCATCAGTCAAAAATTCAACGTAGTATGAACCACCCAACGGATCGACAGTTTTTGCAACGCCAGATTCGTACGCTATTACCTGTTGGGTACGCAACGCAATTCTCACTGAATCTTCAGTGGGCAAAGCAAGTGCTTCATCCATGGAGTTGGTGTGAAGAGATTGAGTACCTCCAAGCACAGCCGCGAGTGCTTGTATGGCAACTCGCACGATGTTATTTTCAGGTTGTTGAGCTGTAAGCGTCGATCCAGAGGTTTGGGTATGAAATCTTAATTTCAAAGCCTCCGGATCCGTAACTTTAAACCTTTCTTTCATGATCTTTGCCCATATACGTCTCGCGGCTCTGAACTTTGCCACTTCTTCGAATAAATCGTTGTGAGCGGCAAAAAAGAATGATAATCTTTTGCCAAAAATATTCGGATCAAGGCCGGCTTCAATCGCGGATTTAACGTATTCGATTCCATCTGCTATCGTGAAAGCAACTTCCTGAACGGCATTGGCCCCAGCTTCTCTTATATGATAACCACTGACACTTATGGTATTCCATAGTGGCATCTCTTTCGAGCAAAATTCAAATATATTCGTTATTATCCTCATAGAGGGTTTGGGTGGATATATGTATGTCCCCCGTGCTATGTACTCTTTAAGGATATCATTTTGAATGGTCCCACGTAGTTTGTCCCATTTTATGCCTTGCTTTTCACCTACGATCATGTACATTGCAAGCAGTATTGAGGCTGTCGCATTTATCGTCATTGAAGTGCTTACTTTGTCAAGGGGAATTCCATCGAAAAGTGTTTCCATATCGTAAAGAGAATCTATCGCAACACCGACTTTCCCTACTTCTCCAAGAGAATGTGGATCATCTGAATCGTAACCTATCTGTGTGGGAAGATCAAAGGCTATTGAAAGACCGCTTTGCCCTTGTTCAAGCAGGTATTTGTATCTTTTGTTTGACTCTTCGGCTGTTCCAAAACCGGCATACTGGCGCATTGTCCAGAATTTTCCTCTGTACATCGTGTTCTGAACACCTCTTGTAAAAGGATATTCACCGGGAAAACCAATATCTGAGTACTTTTGAACTTCCAAAGGAGTATAAAGTCTTTTGACATCTTCTGACCAACTTGTCTTGAAATTTCCAGTTTCTGGATATTTTTTTATGAGTTCCTCTGTGCTTTTTTGCCATGCTTCGTAATTTTTTTTGATTTCAGAAATCTCCATCATTGTTCCTCCTCTTTTAAAGTTTTGTCCTCCAATGTAATGGATAAATCCCCAAATCTGAAAACAACGCTATACCCTTGCATTTCAACAATGCGTGACAAATACCTTTGTATTTCAGTTGGATCTTTTATGTATATGTAAGTTTTTTGAGGGCTTTTTGTGAGTTTCAAAAGGATCATGCTCCCATTTTTATAGGTGAATTCGCCTTCGTAAGTTTCTCCTTCCTTTAAAGGTGCTGAATAAGAAAATTCAACTTCATTCTCTCCATCTGTTGCAAGGAATTTACCTTCATTTTCAAAGATTTGAAATGATACTTTTCCATATCCTTTTTCAATAACCCTTGTAAATCCATCCGAGTGTGCCAAATTCAATCCTATTTCCAAATATTGCCTTTGAAGTTTTATCTTTTCATTCAAACCGTAATCCGGATAGTTTTCTGAGGGGGAAAGTGTCGCTTTTGTCCCATTTTCAAAGAGTTGTTGTTGAATGGCTTTCAATCCTCCACTTGCAAGATCAACTATCATTTCAAGATTGTCCATCAAGTATTTTCTGTTTGGGTCGGTGGAATCAAAGGTTCCGCTTAAAATCAAAGGTTCAAGTGCTTTTGTACTTATTTTTTTTCTTGTTCTCGAAACAAAATCCTGGAAATTTTCAAATTTTCCTTTATTTCTTTCCTCTTCTATCACACGTCCGAGGTTCATTCCAACACCTTTTATCGCGGCAAAACCTATCCTTACAGCTTTCCCATCAGCATAAAATAAAGTTTTTGATTCGTTTATATCAGGCGGAAGCAATTTTATCGATAATCTGTTGAGTTCTTTTTCATACATCAAAAGCTTTGCCGGTTCAGAGATATTTGAATTCATCAAAGATG
Organism: Thermotoga sp.; assembly: GCA_020722015.1. GTDB lineage: Bacteria > Thermotogota > Thermotogae > Mesoaciditogales > Mesoaciditogaceae > Athalassotoga. The sequence continues at coordinate 6,217 of DYLQ01000007.1, forward strand.
CCAAAAATTCGGCAGGTTTAGTCACTTTAAGGTAAGCAGTCCAGATGGTTATGTAAGCGTAAGCAACGCTATGAGATTTGTTGAAACCATAAGATGCGAAATTACTTATAGTTTCAAAAAGTCTTAACGCTTTCGATTCAGTATAACCGTTTGCAACGCATCCCTTGACGAAGTCAGACTTCAATTCATCCATTAAAATCGGATCTTTCTTTGAAATAGACTTCCTGAAAATATCAGCTTTTCCTCCTGAGAAACCGGCCACGTCAGTTGATATTTTCATTATCTGCTCTTGATATATCATCATTCCGTAAGTGTCCTTCAAGATATCGTCAAGTCCGAATTCATCTTTCATCGAAGCGCCACCGTGATGTCTTCTTATGTATTCATCTGCTATTCCAGAATACATTGGACCTGGTCTGTTAAGGCTTAGAAGTGCTACGACATCGTTGAAATTTTCGGGAGCCAGTTTTTTTGTCAAAGAAGTAGCAGAAGCACTTTCAAGTTGAAATATTCCAACCGTATTTCCCTTTTTAAGAATATCATATATCCGAGGATCATCTATCGGCATCTTCATCAAATCTTCTCTCAAGACTATGTTTCCAATTGTTTCTTTTATGTTGGTAAGCGTTTTAAGTCCAAGTATATCTATTTTAGTTACTTCTAAATCTGCAAGAGATTCCATGTCGAATTCCGTTATCCATCTTTGACCGTCGAAGGTTAAAGGGATAGTATCGTTGATGTCTTCTTTTGATAGGACGATTCCTGCGGCATGGATCGTCTTATGATGGACAAGTCCTTCAAGTTTCATCGAATAATCGATGAAATTTTTCAATTCAACGCTTTGAGAAATTTTTTTCAACTCCTGATTTTTAGCGAGAGCTTCTGAAATAGTTCCATATTCGGAAACTCTCCATGCTATGTCTTCTATAATTCTATCGCTAAGTCCGAGGGATTTTCCAACCGATCTTATGACGGCTTTCGTTCCAAGTGTTCCGTAAGCACCAACTTGCGCAAGATGATCGACTCCGTAATTTTGAGAAATCGCTGAAATGAGTTCATTTCTTTTATCATCTTCAACATCTATGTCTATATCCGGATCTCCATTCCTCGATTCGTTGAGAAACCTTTCAAAAAGCAAACCGTACTTGAGAGGATCTACAGATGTTATTCCCATAAGATAAGAGACGAGTGAAGAGACCGAAGAACCTCTTCCCGGTCCTATCAAAATTCTAAGCTTCTCGGCGATGTGTACGATATTCGAGACTGTTAGAAAATAAGTACAAAATCTTTTTGATTCTATGAGTTTTAATTCCTTTTCTTTTCTTTCCAACTTCTGATTGTCAAGATCCTTGATATCTATTTTCTCACGCATTGTCTTACAATCATCCTTTGACAAGGTAGGTAAATCCAAATTCGGTTTAAGATCGTAATCGATGCATTTAGAAGATATTTCAACGGTATTTTCGATCGCTGATGGCAAATCGTTGAAAAGTAACCTCATCTCATCTGGGGATTTAACGTAATATTCATCGCTTCCATAGGCAAATGCGCTATCCCACCTCATGTTCCTTCCCATTGAAACAAACAGGCCGTGAGATAAAGCATCCTCCTTATTTATGAAATGGACGTCATTTGTCGCCACAACTTTTATTTTCAATTCTTTGGCAATTTCTAAAAGCACAGCGTTAAGATCTTTTTGCTCTCTAAGCCCGGTTCTCATGAGCTCGATGTAGAAGTCTTCTCCAAATCTTTCAAAATAAGATTTAGCCGTATCTCGGGCTTTTGATATCTCACCGGCTAAAATAAGACTTGGTATTTTCCCACTCATGCATCCCGATAAAATCACGACATCTTCCATTTCAAAAACATCTTCATCTTTCAAAAATTTATCTCCGTACTTTGCCATGGAATTAAGTGATTTAACAATTGAAAAATACCCGTTTTTGTTTTTGGCAAGCACTGTCAGGTGATTTCTCTTTTTCCCTTCGCCGTTTACGTATATTTCACATCCAATTATCGGTTTTATTTCGTGACGTTTTGCCGAAGACCAAAATTTATGCACACCTCCCAACGTACCGTGATCGGTTATTGCCACAGTATCCATGCCTAAATTTTTAACTTTATCCATAAGCGTATCCATCTTCACAATGGAATCGCCGAGACTGTATTCGGTATGCAAATGAAGATGTACAAAATCTCTCATTCAAACACCTCTCAATTGAATTTTATCATTTTTGAGAGATTTTTTCATTTTCAAAATTTCTAAATGTTTCACAAATGACATGATATTTTCACCATCAATTTGCAAAGCAAAGTATAAAATCAGAATAGGTATGGTGTTTGGAGAAAGAAGGATAAGCTGTGGCTTTAGTAGTCGTTAAAAACATTCGAAAAATTTACAAGAGCGGCGAGCTCTCTTATGAGGCCTTGAAGGGCATGAGCTTTGAAATTGAAGAAGGCGATCTTTTTTTCATATACGGTCCTTCGGGAAGTGGCAAAACGACTCTTCTCAATTGTTTATCTGGCATAGACGATATAACATCCGGAGAAATCGTGATAAACGGCGTTGATTTGAGTAAATTGTCCGATGCAAAAAAAACGAAATTCAGGGCTGAAAACATGGGTTTCGTTTTTCAGGAATACAACCTCATAAATGTCCTTACTGTAAAAGAAAACGTTGCGCTTCCTTTACTTGCACAGGAATGGCCCGAAAAGCAGGCAAATCAAAGGGCAATAGATGTACTTAAGGAAAATGGACTCATGCATGTGATAGATAAGTTTCCATCACAGATAAGTGGTGGTGAGAGGCAAAGAGTCGCCGTTGCAAGGGCGATAGCCGGAGAGCCAAGAATAGTTTGGGCAGATGAACCTACCGGTGCGCTTGACACAAAAACTTCATTCATGGTTATGGATTTCATAAAATTTCTCAATGAAAAAAATAAACAGACTTTTGTCATAGTAAGTCATGACGAAAAAATTTTGAAATATGCAACTGCATACATAAGAATAGATAGCGGCAAGATAGAAAGTTTCGAAAGGATCAGAATGCCTTACGATAAAGTTACATCCTGAAGCTCATTCGCGTTTGCAACATGTATCAAGAAATCATGGAGGTGTTAAGTATGTTTTGCTATCAA
>DYLQ01000007.1:9453-70978 GCA_020722015.1 Thermotoga sp.
CGTTTGCAACATGTATCAAGAAATCATGGAGGTGTTAAGTATGTTTTGCTATCAATGTCAAGAAACTCTCAACGGTAAAGGCTGTACGACCGTTGGCGTATGTGGAAAGAAAGACGATGTTGCAAATCTTCAAGATTTACTCATATATGTTTTAAAAGGCATATCAACATGGGCGGTGAAGGCGAGAAAGATAAATCTCAAAGATGAGCAAGCCGACATTTCTATCGTTAAAGGACTTTTTGCAACGGTTACGAATGTGAATTTCGATCCTCAGAGATTCGTCGAATATATAAAAGAGGATATCAAAATAAGAAACGAATTGAAAGACAGATTTTTGAGCGCTTACAGGCAAAAGTACTCAAAAGACTTCAACGAAAAAATGCATGACTGTGCAACGTGGATGCCATCTGATTTTTCGATGGAAACGTTGCTCAAAAAAGACGTTGGCATCATGTCGGATAAGATCGACGAAGACGTGAGATCTCTTAGGGAATTCATGATAATAAGCCTAAAAGGAATGGCCGCTTACATGGATCATGCTTACATACTTGGTTTTAAAGATGACGAACTTTTTGCTTTTGTCGAAGAAGCCCTTGATGTAAGTGTAAGGATAAAGAATGTAGACGAAATGCTCGATTACGTTATGAAAACTGGGAAAATAGGATTAAGGGCAATGGAATTACTTGATAAGGCAAATACATCACATTACGGAAACCCAGAACCAACCATGGTTAACATAGGTGTCAAACCGGGACCTGCTATACTCATAAGTGGACACGATCTTAGAGACCTTGAAGAATTACTCGATCAAACAAAAGGAACGAGTGTCAACGTTTACACCCACGGAGAGATGCTTCCTGCCAATGCATATCCGTATTTCAAAAAATATCCAAATCTCGTCGGAAACTATGGCAACTCATGGTGGATGCAAAATAAAGAATTCTTAAGTTTCAACGGTCCTATTGTTATGACAACCAATTGTTTAACACCGCCGTCAGAAAGCTACAAAAACAGGGTTTTCACAACAGGCCTTGTTGGATGGCCTGGTGTCAAACATATCGGCGATAGGGTAAGCGGAAAGCCGAAAGATTTTTCAAAGGTTATAGAGATGGCACTTGAAATTGGTAAAACACCAACACAAATCGAAAGCGGTACAATTCCAATAGGATACGCAAGAAATTCAGTTTTAAGTGCAGCCGATACGATAACCGAGATGGTAAAGAGTGGGAAAATAAAGAGATTTTTCGTGCTTTCCGGATGTGATGGCAGATTTAAATCACGCGAATATTACACAAATCTTGCCCTTAAACTCCCGAAAGACACGATCATTCTGACTTCTGGTTGTGCGAAATACAGGTATAACAAGCTCAACCTTGGAAATATAGATGACTTGCCAAGGATTTTAGATGCAGGTCAATGTAACGATTCTTACACATGGATAGCAACTGCTGCTAAACTGTCTGAAATTTTCGGAGTTGAAAGTGTCAATGACCTTCCCATATCGTTTGATCTTGCGTGGTATGAACAAAAAGCGGCTTTTATACTTAACGTTCTACTCTCTTTAGGAGTCAAAAATATAAGACTTGGTCCGACATTACCAGCTTTTGTCTCTCCAAATGTCTTAAAGGTACTTGTTGACAAATTCAACATAAAACCAAACGGTAAGGTTGAAGAAGATCTTGAAATGATGTTGCAAGGAAAATAATTCACCGAATAAAAGTCATTTTTTCCGGCTTAAGAGCCGGAATTTTTATTTGACAACGACATGTATGGTATAATATTAAATTGTAATAAAGTTTTGTAAAGGGGGTAAGATTGTGAAAAAGGTAATCTTTTTGTCGATTCTTTTGATTGCCGTGGCCGGCTTGTTCGCAAGCGCGCAGGTCATCCAAATGCAAGTGCAGGTGTATCCTCAACAAGTACTTGCCAATGCCCCATTTAGGGTACTTGTAAGTGCCTATTCGACTTCAGGAGAACCTATATCGTACATAACCACAACTTTTAATGGAACAACTTTCAAAGCCACTGGATCGACTGCCGCTTTTGATCTCGTCGCTCCCTCTGTAATTCAATCATCACAGGACTTTCCTTTAACCATAACGGCTGTAACGCAAAGTGGAGAAAGTTTTAGCAAACAGACAAATGTCGTTGTTTCAATAAACGCAAATCCCGTCATAGAGATAGGTGAATTAATACCGTCCAGAAATTCTTACATAGGTAATGTCAAAGAAGTAACGGTGCCTGTAAAAGTTTACGGTGGACTTGGGCTTTCAAAAATCGAATTTATGGTGGACACTCAAATTGCATCCGTTATAAATGTAAGTCCTTCGGCGACAGTTTACCTTTCTAAATCTTTTAGTCTTGAAATCTCACACCTCAAAAACGGATGGCATATTTTTTCGGTTAAAGCCGTCAACGTGGCCGGAGAAATTTTCTCATCTATAGCGGCATACGTTGTTGACACCCATCCTCCGGTTTTGCAATTCTCAGAGGTAAAACCATGTCTTCCAGCAAATTCAAAAGTTCAGATAAAGGTCACGGCTATTTCAACTACAAGTGGAATTGCAACCGTGGTTATCAACGACATCAACGCAAAACTACTTTATAATTCGACATGGGGTGCCACAATTTTAGTACCTTCAAAATCAGGGCCATTTGACATAATCGCCGCTGCGACAGATGGCGCTGGCAACCAATCTTCGTCAACGATCAGAGTGATATCGGATGGAATGTCACCTTATCTTGACATAACGAACGACGCATCGATGATAAGAAATAAAACCCTGTGGGGTAAATACGATCTTCCATCTTTAACACTTATTGCCACGACATTTTGTAATGATATGGCGCCGCAAATTTCAATTAACGTGAACGGCAAAAAGATAACGGATATATCTCAGACCGATGTTAAAGGATATGCTGCAAAGATGGCTACTCTGAGTTTCAACAACTCTGGAATTCACGACGTTAACATCGTTGCCGCAGACACGATAAGTGGCTTAACAACGGTCATATCTACCACTCTTAGCGTTAAGACGGATAACCAACCCCCTCATATCTTAAAAGTTTCATATGATCAAAACGTTGGACCAAACGTACCTATGAAAGTTTCTGTCATGGCAACAGATGACAAAGGGATAGGTGTGAGTGAAGTCATGATTGGCGATAAAATAGCCTCGAAAATCAACGATGATACATGGGAAGCAACTCTGCTAACTACCAGACCCGCTTCCAGCGGTTACGAAAACTTCTCGGTAAAAGCTATTGACTATCTTGGAAATGAATCATCTTTGGTCCAAAAATATTTCGTTGATATAAATCCGCCTCTCGTAAATATAATTTCAATTGCTTCCACTTGCATCGATGGGACTTATTGGAGTGAGGGTAACAAAGCCATTAAAATAGAAATAAGTGCCACTACGGATTCAGGTGTTGCTCCACAAACAGAGGTTATAGTCAATGAAGATCCAATTGTTTACCGTGGCAGTAATTCTATATCAATCGATTTGCATTCGTCCGGGGTTTACAAAATAACCGTTGTTTCCACGAATCCGATCAACGGTCTTTCGACAAGAAAGGTAAAAACCTACAAATTGGCTTTCGATACCGTTCCACCCGAAATTGAAAAAATAACTTTACCGGCAACGACTTCTCCAATGAATTCTTTCACAGTCACGGCAGAAATCAACGATAAGTATGGACCTGGCATTAAGTATGCAACGGTAAACGATGTTAAGGCCGTCAATTCAACCGGTACAACATGGATCGCAACGCTTACAAGTCCTGAAGTTGCAACGAGTACTTATGTCCAGGTAAAAGTAAAAGCGTACGACAAACTCAACCTTTCGAATTCAACTTCCACACGGTATTTCGTGGATGCCAAACCACCTTATGTTGAAATCACACCAGTTGCACAGATGATAAAAGATGGGCAATACTGGAGCTTGGAACTTCCTGCTTACATAGAGGTATCGGCGACAACCGATTCGAAGGTCATGCCTGATACAACTGTAAATCTCAACGGAAAAGTCTTCAAATTATCCGGAGAGTCAACCAAGATCGAGATAAATAGCACAGGGTTTTACTCCATTAGTCTAACTTCGACAAACGAAATAAATGGTTTTAAGACTGAAATGTCAACAAACCTCTATTTTGCTTTCGATTTTTCAAATCCACAGATTGTCAATGCAACTTACCCAGCGACATTAGGTCCGAATTTGCCTTTTAAAACAACGATACAAGCCAACGATGAAATGGGCATAGGAATAAAGGAAGTAAAAGTCAACGGTGTAAATGCTTTGAAGGTAAGCGATTCTACGTGGATCGCCACGATGACAAGTGCAAATTCTGGCGGTGAACACACACTCGAAATCAACGCGATGGATTACCTTGGAAAGAAAGCAACACCGGTTGTAAAGAGATATTTTGTCGATACACAACCTCCCGTTATCGAAGTTGATTTGAACGGTCGAAAAATTGAAAACGGATCTGAATTCTACACTTTTGATAAGGCAACGCCAACGATATTCGTTAATGGAACCACATCTGGAAAGATGAAACCAGAATTTCAGATCATGCTAAACGGCAAAAATGTTGGTAATCAGGAATTCAACGTGTCTGGCATCAACAGTCTAAATGTCTTGGCGACAAATCCGGCCAATGGTAAAACAAGCACATTCAATGCCAGACTTGCGATATTCGTTGATCCATCCGCGCCGCAGATAGATCTTTCAATCCCAGCAACAATCGGGATGAGATCAGATGCCACGTTCACGTTAAATGTGGAAGGTAAAGATCTCAGATATGCATCTTTAAGTACCGATCTTGACGGTAAACCTTTGTACTTCAAAATCTATTCGTCAAACGGGCAATACTCTGAATCTCTCAGAAAAGCCCTTGCAAAAATCGATGGAAAGTACGTTACGGTTAGCCTGAAGGCAGTCGACATGGCAGGAAACGTCTCGTCGAAAAATGGAACTGTTTACGTTGATACCGTTGGCCCTATGATAAGAGATGTTAAACTCTCAAACGGAATTCTTGCAATCTACTTTAACAAAGAAATTGAAGGCACACCTACCGTGAGTTTGGAAGATCTTAACGGCAATATCATCAAGCTTGGAACCGCAACGATAAACGTTGATGTCATCAACATCAGTATAAAGCATGTTCAAGTTCCTTACGGTCCTTACATGGTAAATGTTAATGGAATAACGGATATGATCGGAAATGTTTTGATGAACAACGGATCAATCTGGGAGTTCTAAATCATGTCGAAAGCGCTTGTCTTGATTCTGTCTGTTCTTTTGACATGCTTTGTAATGGCAGAGGGTGTTGTCCGCTCCGTAGGGAGCGGACCTTCCTTCGAAATATCACCGGCCATAGTTTTTGCCAATGAGAATGGCACCTTTCAAATAGGTGGATTTTCTGAAAATGGCATGCCCATGACACTCGATGTGTATTTCAACGGAGGTGTAAGAAACTTTTTCGATCGACAATGGACTTTTAATGCCACGTTACCATCAACGAGTCTATACTCTTATGTGGTCTTCAAAGGTAAAAGTGGATATCTCACATCAGTTGCAACTGCCCTTGTTGTTTCAAACAAAATCATGACAAGTATTGAAAAAGGAATTGGGATCTCCTATTTCCCTAATTACATCAATTACCTGAAAGGTACAGAAAATGTTTTTGCGATAGTTGCACCTGGATACGGCAGGAAAAATGTTAAAATCACCTTTGGTGGGCATGAACTTTTAGATCAACCAATTTCTATTTTCGACAATTCGCCAAAAATCTTTGAGGTCGCCTTCAACACTCGTATGTTTAAAGACGGTTTTTATACACTTTCTGCTCAAGCGAACCTCATTACAGGTGAGTCTTTGGTAATTCAAAAAGAAATGGGTATCGACAACAATGGCCCAAAAGTGGTATCATTTTCGGGGAATGAGTTGTTCTTAAGTGGAAGATATGATATAACTGTTGAAGCAACAGATTTAACAGGGCTTAAAGATGCTGAAATATACGTCAAAAATGCCGATGGAACCCTTAGTTTTATAGAAAAAAGTGGTTTTGTTAACGGAAATGCGAATTTCATGATCGGAGATTTTACAGGCTCAAGAACGTTCGTTGTAATGGTTACAGATACTTTGAACTCTACTTCGAACTATGAGTTCACAGTTACAAACAATCAATCTTTGATAATACCATTAATAGTACTTGCAGTGTCAATTGGTGTTATTCTACTTACGTTTGTCAAATAAAGGAGGGAGATTCATGAAATTTTTTGTCTTGATTTTAATTCTAACAATGCTTTTAGCAGTTTCCTCGTTTGCAGTAATGTCAGTAAACGCAAGTATGGGAATTACCTCATCTCCGATGAATTACGCAGTTGGTTTAACCGTTAAATCCATAGATATGTTGGGATTTGAACTTACAGTTGAAGGCACGGTAAGCAACATTTTAGATCTAACTCAACTTGGGAATGTAAGTTCATGGAGTCTTTTTCCAACTTTACTCATATCTTTGCCAACTGGAAATATAAGACCGTACTTGGGTGTTGGTCTTGAAACGCAATTTTCATTCAAAAATGGATTCAGTCTAGCTGCCTTTAATCCCCTTTATCTTTATTATCACATAGGGGCAGATCTTTTCTTGGGCAATTTCTCAGCTTTTGGAGAGGCACAAGGTAGTATAACCAATTTCACATCTTTTTCGGGAGTGAAAGAATGGAGATTTGGCCTTGGTCTCGATTTTTGAGTAAATGAAAAAATTTATATTTGTATTTTCAATTTTGGTTTTGATCTTGGTTTTATCCTCTTGCATGCTTGTGAGAGGTTCATCGAAACCGATGATTTTCGGTTTCACAAAATCTGCGACTCTTCTTTCAGGGCAAAACGTAAGTTTTTCTGCAAATGTTGTTGATCCGGACGGATTATCCGGAGTCGTTTTTGATCTTGATGGAGCTCCACTTCCAACGACTTTAATTGGAACTGCTTTGTATACAGCAAATTGGTTAGGTGTTTATGGGTATCATAAAGTAACACTTTTTGCTGTTGGAGCGGGCGGGAATGTGGCAACAAAAACTGATAGTTTTTTTGTCAAGGATTCAACTCCACCGATTGTCAAAGCCTTTTATCCTGATACGATATCTCAAAATGTCAGTTTTCCTGTTCACGTAGATGTTTACGATCAAGAAAGTGGCATTCAATCTGTATCTTTAAGTGTAGATGGTAGAAATATTCAACTTAACTCGGACACTTTTAACCTTTCCTTTGAAACGCTTGGAATTCATGATTTCACAGTAACTGCTTTAAACGGTCAGGGTTTAATATCAACACCTACTTTTTACATCGACGTTGTAAAACCGGTAGATGCGAAACCTTACATTCAGTTTACAGGTATGCCTGAAATGATCTCCGCAGGACACGAATCTACTATAACCGTTTATGCTTATTCTCCAAACGGGATTGAAAATGTCAGTTTAAAAATTGGAAATTTAAGCGATCATTTAAGTGCAAATGCAAGTAACGTATATGTCTTCAATGTCAAGATCCCACCATCTCAAGCCATCGGCCTTTACGAAGCGACATGTACAGTCGTTGATGGCATCGGGCACTTTCAATCTGTAGAAAACGATGTTTTAATTGCACCTTCAAATGCGACAAATATCGCTTTAATTCCAACGATCAACGCTACATCTGTTGGAATGATAAAGATACCGTTCTTTGCCGCTTCAAGTTTAAAACGATTCAACATTTCAGCCTATGTCAATGGGGTACCGGTTCAGGTTTACGGAAACGCACCTAATTTTTACGCGATGTGGTCTTCTCCATCTTACGGCGAAGATACCTTTACGGTCAGCATAAACAATTCAATTGTAGGTAAAACCAAATTCATGGTTAATCCGCAACCTTTGAAAGTTGAAAGCGTAACTTATACTTCTACGAACATCACCATCCAATTTTCTGGAGACGTTTATTATTACGCAAATCCTGTTTTTGAAATAAATAAAAATGCTTCAAGCGTTATTCTTGGCAAAAATGATATTTCCATACGTGGAAATAAAGTTTATCTGCCTTTACTTCTCATTTGGCATGGAGGATATGTAAATATACTTGGATTAAAAGATCAAAATGGTCCGGTGCATCTTTCTTTTGAACTTCCATAGTCATACTAAATCAACTTTAAAAATGAAGTCATTTAACTGCGGAGATCACTTGCAAGGCAATCGCTCTTCGTCAAATTTAAATTATATTTCAGTTTTGAAAGAATTTGGTATACTTTTAAAGCTTACCCATAGTGTTTTCAAATAATCATATAGAAGATCGGATTTTCGAAGTGGGGTGATCATCATGGTTTACTTTTCAGAAGAAGTTGGAATTGATAAGATAAAACCAGGTTTGACGATGAAAATAGAGGTTAATTCCAACAAAGAATTTGGCGGTGAATTAAAATCAACCACAACAGATGTGGATTTAGATACAGTAAAGGCCGAACTTTCTTCAAAGGTAAATTTACCTATGGAAGAAATAGTCAGATTATCGGTGATAGATCAGGGATCGGTGTATGTCTTTTACGCCGTGCCAATTGCAAATGTTGAGGAAGGCGGAATGCAAAGAATCACTTTTAAACTAAAAAGTAGTATAAGGCAAATGCAAAGAAGAAGGTTTTTAAGAACCGAATTTGTTACAACCGGCACTTTTAAAATTCTCGGACGAAAAGATGTTTTCGATTTAATGACAAAGGACATAAGTGCTGGCGGTTTGAGATTCTTAACAAGTGGTTGTGTCGATCTTGGACAAATAATCATTCTAAACTTGTCTTTAAATGAAAATTTGAGATTTTTGGATCAACAAGCTCAAATCGTACGTAAGGTAGAAATTGAATTGTCTAATTTAAACGAATATGGAGCAACATTTTTGAATTTAAACTCTTCCATTGAAGAAAGCATAAAAAGATTTGTTTCTGAAATGGTGAAATGAAGAGCAAAGTTAAGAGAATTTTTTAAACTTAAAACAGTTGCAGAAAGTCTAATCGGTAAAGGAAAGGTGATAAATGTACGATAGATTTAGAGGAAATTGAAAATATCTCAAGTGTCTTAAAAATTAAAGGCGATAAAATCAATTTTTACTCGTCTGGTACCGTCGGATTGGTTTCTACCATTGTTAATTTATTCAAATCTGGTAACGGTTCCGTTGTTGTGCTTCCCAACCACAGAATTGTGAGAGATGTTTACTCAAATCTGCTTGAACTTGGAATTGAAAGTACGATACTTTCAGATCTCAACCTTTTACCTTTTGAAACTGCTGAATCCATAAAAGATGAACTCGCATCAAGAGTAGAAGCACTTCACGATATCATAAGTGGGAAAATCGTCATAACCGATGTTATGGCTATTTTGAAAAAAACTGCCCCTAAAGATTTTATAAAAGACGGGTTGAATTTTTCTTTGGGTTCGAAAACACCTTCAAATGTCTCTGAAATACTTTTCAATTTTGGGTATACAAAGGTTTTAACTGTCAGAAGTATTGGAGAATTTGCAACAAGAGGAGATATAATAGATGTCTTTTCGCCCGTCCAAAAAGCCGTAAGAATTGAAACATTCGATCGAGATATCGAGTCGATCAGAATTTTCGATCCCCAAACACAATTAAGCGTTACAAATGTCAAATCTGTGATGATACATCCTGCATGTGAGATCAAGAATGATGAAGAATCGCTTTTGCTTGCCAGAAAAAGACTTGAAAATTATCCCGAACTTCTGGAAAACGTCAGAAATTTATACGGGTTAACCGGGATCTTTTGGAAAAATTCTCAATGTGGATTGGACTTCATCCCAGAGGATGAATACATGATAGTTTATGAAATTGACGAATGCAAAAAATACGTTGAAGAGTATGAAAAGGAAATAATGGATCTCTACGATCCTGAATTGCTTTCCCTTTTTAGAGCTTTTGCTTACGCTGCTTTCGATAGAATAGATCACAAGAAGATAATTCATGTTACACGACAACCGATCAAACAACCTTTAGATAACGTCCTCGAGCTTAAATCTGGAATGATATCATCTAAACTCATACCTTCAAAAAAGGAATCAAATTTCTATGATTACATTCAAGAGATAGAAATTGGTGTACCCGTTGTACATGAGGATCATGGAATAGGCATTTATAAGGGCACGGAAATAATAACAGATACAGACGGCAGTCGTGAATATCTTAAGATAGAGTATAGAAATGGCTCTATTCTTTACACACCTATCGAGAAATTCGCAAAAGTCAGAAAATACGTAGGCTTTCCAGATGTCGTTCTTTCGGATATAAATGGGAAAGAATGGAAAAAAATCAAAGAACAAGCTAAATCTGATATAGAAGCAGAAGTAAGAGAACTCGTGAATTTATATGCTGTCCGTGAAAATACAAATGGGTTCGCTTTCATGCCACAGCGCGAACTCGAAGAGGCCTTTGCCAAAAGTTTCGGTTACCTTGAGACTCCCGATCAGATGAAGACCATCGAAGATGTCTTTGAAGACATGGAATCAATCCATCCCATGGATAGACTTGTTTGCGGGGATGCAGGCTTTGGGAAAACAGAGGTTGCTCTCAGGGCTGCTTTTAGAGCTGTAGTGAATGGTAAACAAGTAGCACTGCTCGCACCAACTCTTATTCTCGCAAGGCAACACTATGAAACCTTCAAAAAAAGAATGGAACCATTTGGAGTAAACGTTGCACTTATTTACTCTCAAACCACGCAATCTCAGAAGAAAAGTCTCATCGATTCTGTGGTAAAAGGAAAAACCGATGTGATCATAGGCACACATTCTTTGTTATCGGGGACATTTTCTTTCAAAGACATAGGCCTTTTGATAATCGATGAAGAACAGCGCTTCGGTACAAAGCAAAAAGAATTTTTGAAATCTCTCAAAGTAAATATGGATGTACTTACACTTTCAGCCACGCCTATTCCGAGGACTCTTTACATGGCTCTTTCTGGCATAAGGGCGATGTCTGTGATAAGTACCCCACCCATTGGCAGGACTGCACCACGCATTTTTATAACAAAATGGAATGAAAAAATAGTCACAATGGCAATTCTAAAGGAAATAAACAGAGGGGGACAGGTCTTTTATCTTCATAACAGAATTGAAGACATGGACAAAGTTACCGATAAACTAAGATCGGTCCTTCCATCTGTTGTGATAGCCGAACTTCATGGAAGAATGTCAAAACGTGATTTTGAAGATACAGTTGACGGCTTTTACAAGGGTAAAATAGACGTGCTCGTCTCGACGAGTGTTATAGAGAATGGTGTTGATATTCCAAATGCCAACACTTTGATCGTCGACGACGTGGAAAGATACGGAATGGCCCAGTTATACCAGATAAAAGGTAGGGTTGGAAGATCGGAAAGAAAGGCCTATATATATTTCATGTACACAAAAGAGCCATCGGAAACGGTCATGAAAAGGCTTAACGCGATAAATGAATTAAACGAACTTGGGAGTTCCATGAATTTAGCACTCAAAGATATGGAAATACGTGGTGTTGGTGAAGTTTTAGGTTTAAAACAGCATGGACATGTTGATGCCATAGGGCTTGAAATGTACAGAGAAATTCTTGACAACACGATAAGAAAAATGCATGGAGAAAAGATCGAAGAAAAATTTTGTGATTCAGATCTTTCTTTGCCATCGGCAATTTTACCGGAAAATTACGTGGAAGATACCATGGAAAGGATGAAAATATACAGAAGGTTAGCCAACGCTAAAACTGCCGAGGAAGTTGACGATGTAAAAAAAGAAATGATCGATCGCTTTGGGAAAATGCCTGAATCTGCAGAAAATCTTTTCATTCATTCTAAGATAAGAGTTTTGGTATGCAATCTCAAGATTGTAAAGATATCATCTCAAAGGAACAATATAGAACTTGTCTTTCATGACAAAGAAACTCTCGCTGATTTTTCTCAGTTTAAAAAAATTCATTCTGTAAATCTTCAAAAAAATGTTATGATATTATTTGACGTGGTAAAAGATGGCAATCTTAAAGAACTTTTAAGATTACTTCTTGAATACAAAAAGCACGTCGATCAGAAGGAAGGAGTGGCTTAAAGATATGAATTGGATGAGAAAACACACCGCAATAGTTATCTGGGTAATAGTTGCAGCATTTGGTGTTGGTGTTGTGTGGTGGAGTGTTGGAGCTTATATAGGAGGTCAAAGCGGTCCTGCGCAAAATGCAAGTCAGGCACCATCTCCCTCTCAGGCAATAGCACTTGTAACAAAAGGAGGAACGCCGCTTTCTTACAATTATTGGATAATGCCAACAGATTTCAACAATTATATGCAAAATGTCAACTCAAATTACCAAAACACCTATGGGCAAAATCCAGACCCATTATTCGTTGAACCACAACTTGAATTAAACTCGATAAACACACTTGTCAATCAACAAGTGATAAATTATTTTGCCAAAAATGACAATATAACAGTCTCAAAAACAGATGTGGATAGCCAGATCAATTCTATAGTAAACCAGTACAAATCGAATCCTCAAACACTTAATTACATAAACCAGCAATATGGTTCTCTTCAAAACTTTGAAAATTTCATAAGACCGCAGGTCGAAGAAAGTTTAATCTCCCAAAGAGTTATGTCCTTGGTTGTCAATGTAACTCAAAGCGATGTTCAAAGCTATTACCAAACAAACAAGGCTACAATAGAGAACACCTATAATCAAGCCAAAATTGCTCATATCTCTCTTTCTTCGCAAGCAACAGCTGACAAGGTTTTCAATCTCATAAAATCAGGGAAATTAAGTTTCAGTCAAGCTGCAAAGGATTATTCTCTTGATACAACAACATCTGCCACAGGAGGAGAGATAGGATGGCTTACAATGCAACAACTTGGATCGAATCTTGGAAACCAAATTTTCAGTGCAACTCCAGGTTCGATAATAGGGCCTATCCAGACCAGTTACAGTTGGGAAATAATAAATGTCGAGGCAAAAAAACTTTACGATAATTTTGACACAGTTGTTCAGGCAACGAGTGTTTACAATACGCTTGTCAACGATGTACAACAACAAAAATTCACCCAATGGTTGAACAATTACAAAAAGCAGAATGATTTTTCATATCAACTTGAAGGACAGGTACTTCCGTATTTCAAAGAATTTTATTCTATTCCATCTACTGACACGACAAAACTCGATCAATTCATACAGAACATGAAATCTTACATTTATCCTTCTGGACAGGCAACCGTCAACACTTCTGTAGATCCCAGGCTACTTGCGTTATTTGAAATGGCTCTTGAAAGTTACAAGGCAAATCTTAACAAACAATATTCAGCCATCCTCAGTTATCACGCAAATGCTGGCAGTTTCCCTGCAACTTACATCGGTGTACCTGTAAACACACTTCAGCAAAAACTCACTGAAGTTCAAAATGCACTTAACAGTGCGACCGGAACGAATTTCACGAAATTTTTCAATGAACAAACAAATCTACAGACTGCCATAAACTTCAATAAGGCATTTGAAACGCTGAAAGCACAAGGTTATACAACCGATGCGCAGATAAATGCGCAGTATGATAAATACAATACTCTTATTTCGCAAATCAACGATGAAATGAAACAGGTACTTACGGCCATATATCAACTTGTTCCATACTCGACAGTTGCCGTTTCCAAACTTTACAGTTTAGATCCGTCTAATCAGCAAGTTGCCCTTAGTTACTTCCAAGATCAGTACAACTTGCTTAAGCCTATAATCTCAAATCCACAGACATATCAAACTTACGCATCACAGGTAAATTCAATGCTTTCGTATGTGTTCTCAGGATTGCAAAGCCTTTCCTACACCGGACAATCGACTTCTATAAAACAAGGAGCACTTGTAACCCTTATCAGCATGGCGCAGGATATGAACAGCCCCAAAGAAGAATTAACTTACTTAAAACAATTAAAGGCTGTAAATCCAAACTATCAAGGTATAGATCAGGTTATAGCGCAGGTTCAAACTGCTATAACGGCTTCATCTACAACTACCAGCGCAACTTCAACTTTCTCATCATCGTCATCTTCCACGCCCACGGCAACGCCGGCAATTCCGACGAATCAGGCGTCACAATTCAAACCGTAAACAACTCAATAAAAGGACGTGGCAATGACCACGTCCTTTTTTATCATCGCTCGTTTTTGCACGTCTCTAAAAAGTTAAGAAATATAGGATGAGGTGTATTTATTTTCGATGTATATTCCGGATGGAATTGAACACCTACGTAGAATTTTTTGTTGGCCAACTCTATGGCTTCAACGAATTCTGACATCGCGGAAACTTCAAGTCTATCGGGTGGATCGGATTCCTCTATTTTAAACATGTTTCTGAAATCGTATGTGTTTATCTCGTAACGATGTCTGTGTCTTTCTCTAACGATTTCACTTGAATAGATATCGTAAAGTTTACTCCATCTTGAGATTTTTATTTCTGCTGCTCCAAGTCGCATGGTTCCACCCATTTTCATTTGCATTTTCTGATTTTCCATCATATCCACGACAGGGTATGGAGTCTGAGGATCGAATTCGGTTGAATTAGCGCCGTTCAATCCGACAACATTTCGTGCGTATTCCACGGTCATAAGTTGCATGCCAAGGCATAAACCAAGCAAAGGAATGTCGTTTTCTCTTGCATATCTTATGGCATTTATCATGCCTTCTACGCCACGTTTGCCAAATCCTCCGGGTATTATTATGCCTGAATACTCTCTAAGACGGTCCTTTATTTCAGATTGAGTTAATCCCTCAAGATCCTCAGAATCAATTATTTCTGGTTTTTCGTATCCACATATAAAAACGCTTTCCAAGACTGATTTGTATGCATCATCAGTGGCAAGATATTTACCAACCATGGCAATCTTCACATGGTTTAAAGGCTCAGGATAAATCCATTTGAAATTTTTTGTGGGATTTATACTCAGCTTGTTCATGATCGCCATGTCCATCTTTTCATCATGAATTTTTTGAGGGATAGAATAGATATTTGAAACGTCTTCAAGGACAAAAACGGAATCAGGCTTAACACCACCAAAAAGTGCAACCTTTTGAATTGTCGAATCTGGTAATTTTTTTTCACTTCTTAAGACGATGATATCTGGCAAAATACCAACTCTTCTCAAAAGTTGTAAAGAATTTTGCGTTGGCTTTGTTTTGAACTCATTTGTGACCTTAAGATACGGGATGTAAGTTACATGCACAAACAAAAAATTTTCACGCCCAACATCCATGGAAAACTCTCTGACTGACTCGAGAAATATCTCTGACTCTATATCACCAACTGTACCGCCTATCTCTATAAGAACAACATCACCTTTGAGTTTTGAAAGTCTTGCTTTTATCTCATTTGAAACATGGGGAATCATCTGAACCGTTGCTCCGAGATACTCTCCGGATCTTTCTTTTTGGATGACACTTGAGTAAACTTGACCAGCCGTTATGTTACTAAACCTTGTCATGTTTCTGTTTAAGAACCTTTCATAATGACCAAGATCGAGATCGGCTTCGTACCCATCATCTGTGACAAAGACTTCTCCGTGTTGATTTGGGTTCATAGTTCCGGCATCTACGTTAAGATACGGATCTATCTTCAATACATCGATTTCGAGGCCGTGCAATTGAAGTGATGCACCAATTGAAGCAGCCGTTATACCCTTCCCTATTCCACTTATAACACCGCCAGTTATAACTATGTATTTCATCTTTTATCACTCAAAATTTCATCGATTTTCTTCAAAACCTCGCCGAGATTTTTGAAGATATAATCAGGTTTCGAGTCTATCTTTGGGTTAGATTGAATTCCCTCGATATATATTGATTTGATGCCAGAATTTTTTGCCCCAACTATATCCGTTTCGTATGTGTCTCCTATCATCACGGTTTCATCTGCTTTTGACTGCATTATATCAAGTGCCATCTCAAATATATGGGTATTAGGTTTCCCAAAATAAACAGGCTGCACGTTTGTAGCGTAAACTATTGGTGCTGCAAGTGATCCTGAATCAGGATAGAAGCCATCTTCTTTTGGTAGCAATCTATCAGGGTTAACAACCCACAAAGATTTGCCTTTTAAAACCCATCTTATCGCCTTTGTGATCTTTTGAAAATCATACCTTTCATCGTAGCCAACTATAACGACATCTGGCTCATCTGTTACGTAACAACCGACATCAAAAAGTTCATCTATCAAACCCTGACGACCTATGACGAAAGCCTTATGATACCCTATGTTTTTAACACGTATCGCAACTTCGTAGGGTGTACTGACAATGTAATTCATTGGAACTTCTATTCCCATACGTTTTAATTTTTGAGAGTAATATTTTCTATGAAAACTCGAATGATTTGTCACAACACAATGAGGTATTGAATTTGCCTTTAGATATTCGAAAAATTCCTTTGACCCTTCTCTGATGGTGTCTCCCTTGTAGACCACTCCATCAAGATCGATCATAAACGCCCTTATCATGACATCCTCCATTTAAAAAATTCTGTTCCCAGAAATTGATTTTTGTCAGTCCATCCATTTTCTATAACACTTAAACTATCTATTATCGTACGCATTTTTGCATCTATCTCATCTGCAAAGTGCACAACAACGGCCTCTGGTATTTGGGGAACAACCGGAGAACCAAATTCCAGCGCACCATGATGACTTGAGATCACATGAAGCAAAACCATCTCAAGATATTTAGGAAAATCCGGTATTTTATCCATTGCCCTTGTCAAAATTTTTATTCCTATGATGATATGATTTTCAAGTTTTCCATCATCTGTATACTCGAAATCTGGGCCTGATGTGTAAGTGTAAATTTTTCCAATATCGTGTAAAAGTGCACCGGTTAAAACCATATCTTTATCAACTTCAGGATAATTTGACGAGATGTCAAGAGCAAGTTTGGCAACGGAGATGGTGTGAAAAAAAAGGCCACCGACACCGACATGGTGATTGTTGGAAGCAGCCGTCGCCTTTAAAAACAGTGCATATGTTTCTCCATTTTTGTCAAAAACCATTTTCAACAATTGCCTTAAATATTCTGAATTGATGCTTTCTATCATTGAATCCAAAACTTCGACGTATCCTGAAACATCGAAATTGGGCATCATAACTTCCAACAAATCGGGTCTTGAGTTCCCGTCGATAACACTTATGGGATTCAAAGAGAAAGATCTGTAATCTTTACTGTACTCATAGTCTGCGAAAAGCAAAGAACCGTTTTTTACTTCTCCCCATATTTTAGCTTTAATTCTCGAACTTTTATCTGACACCAGAGCATCCGAATATTTTGAACCAGTCCCCAATGATTTCTTAACGGTTGATGAGATGACGAGAAATACTCCAGGTTCCCCCAGATAATCAGAGGAATTTCTTTCGTTTTCTGGAACTTTAATTATGTCAGAAAGAGTGGGATAGTTTTTACCGGAAATTTCTATCAAAGAAACCATCACCTCTCAAAAAATAGTTTGCTACTTCACTTCCAAATGCGAAGAAAGCAGATCTTTGAATGCAATGCCAAGTTTACTGGCAATTTCACCTTTTTTGAATTTGAAGTTTTCTACCTCGACGATCGGTAGCACTCTCGAGAGTGTGCTCAAAAGTATGATTTCTTTCATTTTCAACAATTCATCAAGGTAAACCCTTCGTTCTTCAACTTCTATACCCATCTCTTTGGCAAGCCCAAGCACTTTTATTCTTGTTATACCTGGAAGAATATTCTCTATCTTTGGGGCAATTATCTTTTTTCCATCGAAAAAGATGTAAGAAGAACTTGCGCCTTCCGTCACATATTTACCTCTTTCGTCTTCTCGAAACATCAAAGCCTCATAAGCTCCTTTTGATCTTGCATATTTTTTGGCAAGTATGTTGGGCAATAAATCGGTAGTTTTGTGCTCACAAAATTGATGACGCAAATCAGGATGCAGCAAAACCTTAGCACCAACTTGCCATATTTCGGGATTCATCTTTCTCACAGGTTGAACTATCTCAACGAAAGTTGGCTCATAATCATCATCAAAGATATGATCTCTTATTACATCTACGCCACGCGTGAGTTGGAGATAGAGTTCTCCTTCTTTCAAACCATTCATCGTGGCCAATTCTAAGCCTATTTCAAATATTTTTTCCAAATTGTAAGGAAATTTTATTCCAAAAAAATTAGCACTTTTTTTCATGCGCTCTATGTGATCGTCTAAAAAGATGAAATTCCCATCTTGAAATTTTATAACATCGTAAAGTCCATCTCCAAAAACCATTCCCCTATCAAACACCTTGATGACCGGTGATTCAGAATCTAAGATCTTTCCATTTACAAAAATATGCACTCTGTTTTCATCTCCTTTTTGGGATCCAACGGTTACAAAATGTATTTTATCACTCATTTGTTGCGTTAAAATTATGATGTAGAAAAGTATACAATGAATACTTTTTGTGATATGATCAACAATAAGGAATGACAAAAGATAGAGGGGTGATATTTGTGAAGAAAGTTATGATCTTGACCGTTGGGATTTTCCTTATGGGTGTCTTTGCCTTTTCAACTCCCAAAATCGTACTTAACATGGTTCAGGTTTTTACAAGCCCAAGCAGAACGGAGATATTGCAAAACATAATAGATCAATTTGAAGCACTTCATCCGGATGTACATATAAATCTTATATCTCCACCTTATTCAACAGCGTACCAAAAGATATACCTGATGCTCAGCACAGAGCAACCTCTTGATATCGTTGAGGTTGGAGATTGGTCTTTGGAAGGTGTTGTAGAACTCGGAAAGCTTGTTAACCTTCAACCATACATCGCAACATGGGATGCTTCAAAGGACATAGTACCAGGATTGATGAAGGCCGTTAGCGTAACAGGAGGAATCCCCTACATAATACCAAATGGTGTTTATGCCAAGGCTTTGTTTTACAGACCGGATGTGCTTGCAAAGTATGGGATAACGACGCCTCCGAAAACCATGGATGAACTTTATGCCGATGCTCTAAAGATAACAAACCCCAAAAAGAATCAGTACGGATTTGATTTCAGAGGCACAGGCCTTCCCACAAACTTCATAGATATAGTAACGACTTCTTATCTTAACGATGTTGATCCCAACAACATGTACAAACTCACAAATGGCCAACTTTGGTTTAAAGATCCACGAGCACTTGAAGGGTTAAAAATGTACGTAGACTTTTACAAATACACGGCTCCTAAAGATTCGATAAACTGGGGATTTGATGAGCAAGTTAACGCTTTTGTCTCTGGTACTACGCCGTTTTTGTTTCAAGATCCGGACACAACGGGTCTTTTGAGTACGATGCTTAAACCCGATCAATGGATGACAGCTCCTCTTCCAATTGGCCCTTCAGGGAAGGTTTATCCAAGTTATGGCTTCGGTGGATGGGGAATAACCACGTATTCAAAGCATAAGGATTTGGCATGGGAGTTCATAAAATTTTTCACGACGCCCAAGATAGCTGCGTACTTTTGCAAAAATTACGGTGCTCTGCCTGTTCTCAAATCCGTTTACGATTCAGATCCTTATTTCAATCAAGGTGTCTTTAAAGCATGGCAATATATGTTTGACTACCCGGAAACTTACGTTTTTACCTCTTATCCACTCAACAACAAAAAGTGGACCGAATGGAATGAATATCAACAGGATACAATGCAGCAGGTTTTACTTGGCAACATGACTCCTCAAGAGGCTCTTAACAAATGGTACGACTTTTGGAAAGATGCGTTCTCCATGTGAGAAAGGGGGTAAAATCTCCCCCTTTCTTTATCTTTTGGATGATCTTTCCAGTCATCTTAATCTTATCGATCTTCACATTTTATCCAACTGTCAATGGAATTATTCTTGCATTTGAAAATTATTCTGTTTTCAATTTTTCGAATATTCATTTTATCGGTCTGAAAAACTTCACCAAAATACTTTCAGATCCACTTTTTTGGACGGCTTTGTGGAACACGTTATGGTGGATAGTTTTATCTGTAAGTTTTCAATTTGTCCTTGGATTTGGCCTTGCACTTTTGATGAGAGAACCATTTAAGGGACGTGGTATATACGCAGGTCTTGTATTTTATCCATGGGCGTTGTCTGGTTTTGCCATAGGGATACTTTGGTCGTGGCTTTTGAATGCGCAATTTGGATTCATAAATGATATTTTGATAAAACTTCATATCATATCCGAAGGTATAAATTTTTTATCGGTTCCATCATGGGCTTTTTTCTCAGTTGTCTTGGTTAACATATGGTATGGAATACCCTTTTTTGCCATAATGTTGCTTGCGGCACTTCAATCTATCCCTCAAGAACTTTACGAATCTGCAGAAATAGATGGTGCAGGAATCTTTTCAAAATTCGTTCATGTGACAATTCCATATGTCAGTTCAACCATATTAGCGACCTTACTCTTGAGAGTTATATGGGTTATGAACTTTCCGGATGTGATATACGGCATGACACAGGGAGGGCCTGGTGGAACTACGAATATACTCGCGACGTACATGATAAACATCGTATATTACAAAAATAATTACAGTCTTTCTTCCGCAGTTGGAGTCTTTGTGATAACAATCCTTATGATTTACTCTGTCCTTTATCTCCAGTTTACCTCAAAACATGGAGCTGATGAATTTTGATGAGAAAATCTAAAAAATACAGGATATTCAGAGCGATCATGCTTTCAATATATCTGGTTGCAGCCATCGTACCAATTTATTGGATAGTCTTGACATCATTTAAAGTCCCGACCGATCTTTACGCTTATCCGATAGTTTATTTCCCAAAAGTTCTAACGTTTTCAAATTATTCTTATCTTTTCAGTTTTGCTCATTTTCTAACCTACTTTAAAAACAGCATTCTAATTTCATTTATTTCGTCTGTTATATCCACGACGATTTCCATACTAAGCGGTTATGTACTCGCGAGATACCAGTTTAGACTAAAAAATGTGATCGTGGTCTTGTTGTTTTTTTCGCAGATGATACCGGCGTATCTTTTGATGGTTCCACAGTATTCGATGTTCTCACAATTGAATCTCATAAATAGTCTTATCGGTCTTGGAATTCTTTACGTCAACATAGCGGCTGCCTTCAGCACTATAATGGCACGTGGCTTTTTCGTTAGAATTCCAAGAAGCCTTGAAGAAGCGGCGATGATCGATGGCTGTTCCAGAATCAACGCGTTGTTCAAAATAACCGTTCCACTTGCCATGCCAGGCATTGCGGCAATTTTCAGTTTTTCGTTCATAAATGACTGGAACGAGCTGTTCACGGCTGCCTTGTTTTTGAACTCGGACGACAAGTACACGATACCAGTTGCACTTTATTCTTTCATTTCAAAAGTGGGCATACAATGGGGTGTGTTAAGTGCGGGATTAGTGGTCGCCCTGGTACCTACGATTATCGTCTTTGCTTTCATGCAAAGATTCATAATATCCGGCCTAACGCAAGGGGCCTTAAAAGAATAGGAGAAAAATATGTACAGAATATCAGATGTGAAATTAGAGGTTAAAAGGTACGAGTATTACGAAACATTCCACATAACCGGAAGTTCAAGAGATAGCGCTGAAAACATAGAGATAAAGCTCTTGCTCGATGACGGTACGGAAGGCTTTGGAGAAGCATCACCATCTTACAGAGTTAACGGAGAGGTTGTCTCTGCACTTGTTGCGCTTGAACCAACTATCAAGGAGATGATCAAAGAATTTGATGTCAGAGAATACGCCAAAATATTCAAAATAATGGATGGTTTTTCAAGATCGTCTCCAAGCATCAAAGCTGCCGTTCAATATGCCACTTTGGACGCATTTTCTAATTCAATTGATCTTCCAGTTTACAAGATCTTGGGAGGATCAAAGGATGAGATCGAAACTGATAAGACCATTTCGATAGATCTTCTCGATAAAATGGTCCAAAAGGCAAAAGAAACATTTCATAAAGGGTTTCATACTTTGAAGATAAAAGTTGGAGAAAACCTCAAAGAAGATATGGAGAAGATCCTTGCCATATCGGATGCAACCAAGGGCGCCGAATACGTCGTTGATGCTAACCAGGGATACACGCCAAAAGAGGCCATACAATTCGCGAAATTCGTTCACGACAACAAAATAAACGTGAAGATCTTCGAGCAACCTGTGATATGGAATGATCTTGAGGGATTGAAACTCGTAAGGTATAACTCTCCAATACCCATTGCCGTAGATGAAGGAGTCAAGACAAAATATGACGCTTACAGATTGATAAAGGACGATTGCGTGGATTTCATAAACATAAAATTGATGAAGTCGGGTATTTCTGATGCACTTTCCATAATCGAAATGGCAAAAACGGCCAATGTTGGTCTTATGATAGGATGCATGTCCGAATCAAGCCTTGGGATAACTCAAAGTGTTCATCTTGCAACAGGTACAGGAGCCTTTGCACACTGTGATCTTGACTCACATATGCTTATCAAAGAGGAAAAATTCAGAGGCAAATTCACACAAAGCGGATCTAAATTGATTGTACGTTAAAGTGTAAAATTAAGTCATTTGACTTTATCAGATGGGGGTTCCCGATCAGGTCGGGAACGATCGCATTTGATCTTTGTCAATTTTGAAAAAGGTCTGGTATAATACAAAAGATTGGAGATGACTTTTACGTATAAGATCGTTTTACTGCGCCATGGCGAGAGCACATGGAACAAAGAAAATAGATTCACCGGTTGGACAGACGTGGATCTTACTGAAAATGGCATTGAAGAGGCTAAACAAGCCGGGAAAATTTTAAAAGCCGAAGGGTATATTTTTGATTGTGCATTCACATCCGTTTTAAAAAGGGCAATAAGGACTTTATGGATTACCCTTGATGAGCTCGATCAAATGTGGATACCCGTTTATAAGTCATGGAGGCTTAACGAAAGACATTACGGAGCCCTTCAGGGTCTTAATAAAGCTGAAACGGCCGACAAATTTGGAGAGGAACAGGTAAAAAAATGGAGAAGGAGCGCCGATGTTCGTCCGCCGGCACTTGAAACTGATGATCCAAGGTATCCAGGCTTAGATCCGAAGTACGCCTCTTTAAGTGAAAAAGAACTTCCTAAGACGGAAGATCTGCTTGACACCGTTGAAAGGGTTATCCCATACTGGCAAAGTACCTTAGCACCCGAGATAAAATCCGAGAAAAAGATACTTATCGTTGCGCACGGCAACAGCATAAGGGCTATTGTAAAATATCTCGATAACATTTCAAATAAAGACATAATAGATTTAAATATACCAACAGGAGTTCCTCTTGTTTACGAACTGAATGAAGATCTTAAACCTATAAAACATTATTATCTGGGAAATGCCGAAGAAATAAATGCAAGAGAAAAAGCGGTTGAAGATCAAGGAAAGAAAAGATGAATTCAAACCCTTATGATGTAATAGCAACTGCCGTACTTGACAAAAGCTAACCTGCCTCATCATTCGATGATAATAAACGTACAAGGTAAAAGTTCGTATTTTCGAATTTAATTACTTCTGAACATAATTGACAGAATAACATTTTTCATAAGTTATGATAAAATAAAACCATGATGTACTTTCCACAAATCGTAAATGGCATAAGGCAACAGCGTAGGTATTATGATCTAAAATTTAAAATTTTACACGGGGGTTTTTATGTGGGTATTTATGCTTATACTTGGAATTGCTCTTATATTTTTATCTGTAAAATTCAAACTTGAACCTTTGCTTCTTGTCCCAATAGGATTTTTCATCTTTTTTTCCAATATTCCCGGAAACCCTTTGGTGGGTCAAGAAGGACTTTTGACCAATCTTTTTCATCTTTTAATAGGTTCTGAGTTGCTTCCATTGCTAATTTTCATATCAATAGGGGCAATGATGGATTTCAACCTTCTTATATCCAATCCGTTTTACACGGTTATAGGGGCCTTCTCTCAGGTAGGGATTTTCCTAACCTTTCTTATGGCAAGTTATTTTGGCTTTGATATAAGATCCGCTGCATCGATAGCTTCCATAGGAACTGCCGATGGCCCGACTTCTATATACGTTACATCTATGCTTAAGCCAAGCCTCATAGCGCCTGTTTCTCTTGCTGCTTACACTTACGTTTCCATAATACCGCTTTTGATACCACCAATTTTGAAGATTTTTGTGACAAAAAAGGAAATGGATTCAAATACAAAAGTAAATCAAAGCCTATCCAAAAACACCCTTATGATCTTTCCCTTTGTGCTTATCTTAATGGTAGGACTTATCGCACCGATGGCACTTCCTTTAATAGGGTTTCTCATGTTTGGAAATTTTCTGAGGATAAACGGTCAAACTCAAAAGCTCAAGGAGACTGCTGAAAAAGAACTGGCAATGATTTCAACGATTTTCATAGCAATGCTCATAGGCGCAAACATGTCCGCAAATCTTTTTTTCAGATTTGATACTTTGATGATCTTTTCACTCGGCATAGTGGCTTTTATACTTAACCTTTCATTTGGCGTTTTGGCTGGAAAAGTTTTTCACATTTTTGACAAATCTTTCAACCCATCGATAGGGGCATCCGGAAACAGCGCATTCCCCATGGCATCGAGAGTGGTCCATAATTACGTTCAAAAGAAAAATCGTCATTCTTTTTTGCTTCCCGCAGCCTTATCGGCGAATGCCGCAGGACAGATATCCTCTGCCGTTGCGGGTACATTTCTGCTTCAATCCGTCTTAACCGGAGGAACAAACGTTTACGACGTTGCTTTAAGCGCTTTTTGGAAATCAACACTTATCATGATAGCTTTTGGAGTCACGCTTTTTGTTTTTGGAAAGTTCATGAAACGCAGGACGCCAAAAAGCGAGAATTCCGTGAATTAACTTAAAAGCAAATCACGCATCGTCAACTTTAAAAACAAATGAGAGTATTTTTTCAAGTCGATCATCTTTACCTGACAAAAAGAGATAGCCGATTACACTTTCAAGAGCTGTCGCTTTTCTGTAAAGAGGATCCTTGCTACGATAACCTTTAAGATTTCTGCCACGCATGGCAACTTCCCTTTCATCAACTTCAAGAAACGGTTCAACAAGATCAAAGATGAACGCCTGTGATTTCGCATTTACATGCTCTCGAACGATCTTACTGTGAAATGAAAATCGTACTCTACAGTAAAGCTCAAAAACAGCATCTCCAACATATGCAAGATCTTTTGTTGAAACTTCTCTGAGATCCTGTTTAAATTCAAATTTCTTCATTGAACTACCTTTAAAGAATTATATTTGTTCATTGCTGATTCTATACCTTCTTTTAAAATCACAACCGTGGCCTCAATGCATATATCAATTACCTCATCGATGATCGCAAATTCTTTTGGCGTAAAATTACCAAGTACATGATATATGGCATTCTCTTTTTTTGGCCCTATTCCTATTCTGATTCTCGGAAAGTCCTGGGTTCCGAGATATTGAATTACAGATTTGATGCCGTTATGTCCTCCGGCAGAGCCAGATGAACGTATCCTTAATTTCCCGATCTCAAGATCAAGATCATCGTAAACCACAATCGGAGGGTTTACAAGATATAGAGATTTGAAAATGAGTCCACTTTCGTTCATAAAAGTCATGGGTTTTACCATGGAAAGTTCTATTTCATCAACATTCGTAGAATAAAGAATATAATCCACCTTTTTTGTAACGCTAAAAGGTGGATATTTTTTCAAAAATTTTTCTACAAAAATGAAACCCACGTTATGTCTCGTCATGGAATATTTCCGGCCTGGATTTCCAAGGCCAATGACGAAAAATTCTGACAATTATTTCTCCTCTGTTTCTTCTTCTTCTTCTTTCTTACCTTTGGTCTTTATGGCTTCAGGTTCGGCAGTTTCAGCGACTTCTGCCGGGGCAGTTACTTCTTCGGCTCGAGGAGCTTTTATGATGGCCACGATATCTTCAGGATTTTGAAGTATTTTCACGTTTTCCGGGACCTTCAAATCTTTGACTTTCAAAGATTCTCCTATTTTCATCGAAGAAATATCGATTTTCATTTCTTCAATTACGTTTGATGGTAACGCTTCTCCCTCGATGTCTCTTAAAAGGATATCAAATATCCCACCTGATTTAACGCCTTCTGCTTCCCCAACAAACTCAACTGGTATTTTGAATCTCATATGCTTGTTAGGATCAGGCTCATAAAGATCGACGTGCATTATCTTTCCACTTGCCTTGTGAAATTGAACTGACTTTACGAAAACATTCCTTTCCTCGACAGTCCCATTCAAATCGACCGTAACGTGAACTGGTGTTGTCTCTTTTGCTTTAGAGATAAGAGATTCAATTTCACCTTCCACCAATTGAACTGTTAAATTGCCATGATTCGGTCCGTAAATGACCGCAGGTATTTTCCCATCTTTGATGAGATTTTTTGCTTTGCCGCTTTCTCTGATTTTGGCTTTAAGTTGAACAGCCATTTAAATTCCTCCTTACTTAAACAATATGCTAATTGATAAACTTTTCTTTATCCTTATCATTGCTTCTCCAAAAAGGGGGGCAACTGAAACCAACTTTATCTTATTGGGTAATTCATAGTGTGCAATCGTATCGGTGACATAAATCTTATCTATTTGGGATTTATCAAGCATTTCAAGTGAATTTTGAGAGAATAATCCATGTGTTGCACACGCTATAACCTTCGTCGAACCCTTTTGTTTTAAAAGTTTCGCTCCCTCGATCAAAGTTTTACCTGTATCTATCATATCATCAAACATAATGGAAGTCATGCCCTCCACATCTCCTATGACATGAAGTATTTCCGCGACATTTTCCTTTGGTCTTCTTTTGTCAAGGATAGCAATGGGAAGACTCATTTTTTCGGCAAATTTCCTGGCACGTTTTACCGCTCCTATATCTGGAGCGACGACGACCGTTTTATCTCTATCGAGCCTTTCCTCCTTCTTTAAAATATCAACGAAAACAGGAAATGATTGAAGATTATCAACAGGTATATCAAAAAAACCCTGAATTTGTTCACTGTGAAGATCCATCGTAAGTATTCTTGTTGCTCCGGCAGTCGTCAAAAGATTTGCCACGAGTTTGGCACTTATAGGATCTCTTCCACGTGCTTTTCTGTCTTGCCTTGCATAGCCATAATAAGGTATTACTACGGCTATCGTATTTGCAGATGCCCTTTTCAAAGCATCTATTATTATCAAAAGTTCCATAAGATTATCGTTAACCGGCGGAGATGTCGATTGAATGAGAAAAACGTCATGACCTCTGACTGTCTCTTCTATTCTCATGTTTATTTCCCCATCGGCAAAATGAGAGATATCAACATGTATCTGATTCACATTCATGTAAGCACAAATCTTTTCCACTAAAGGTTGATTTGAAGAACCACCAAGGATCTTCATTTCATTTTTCATCTGAAATACCTCTCCTTTTTTTCAAAACCCATTCTTCTTTGTTTACCTGTCTTGCCCTTCCAAGAGCAAGAGCATAAGCCGGTACATCATCCGTTATGGTAGAGCCGGCACCTATTAGAGCACCGTCTCCAACGGTTATAGGCGCAACAAGAGATGTATTAGAGCCAACAAATACATTTTTGCCGATGAGAGTTTTGTTCTTCCTGACACCGTCGTAATTACATGTTATCGTTCCTGCCCCGATGTTTGTATCTTCTCCAATCGTTGCATCTCCAAGATAGGTAAGATGTTGAGCTTTTACACCTTTTGAAAGATGCGAATTCTTCACCTCAACGTAATTTCCAATCTTAACGTTGTCTTCTATAAAGGCCCCCGGCCTTAAACGAGAAAAAGGACCTATCGAACAATTATCACCTATAATGGCATTCGTGCAATCAGATTTGATCACAAGGCTGTTATTTCCGACAGTACAATCGACTATCGTCGTTTGTGGTCCAATCACTGCATTTGACGAAACCTTACTTTTTCCGTAAATAAACGTAAAAGGCTTTAAAACGGCACCTGGCCTTATCACAACATCCGGACCTATAAAAGTCGTCTCTGGATCTTCTATCGTTACACCTAAATCCATTAAAGCGTTATTTATATTTTCTTTAACATTTTTCATAAGTGCTGCAAGTTCTCTTTGAGTATTTACACCTATAACGCTTAACGGATTATCTGTCTCGACCGTTTTCACAACATATCCACCTTTTAAAAGTACTTCAACCGCATCTGTAAGATAATATTCGCCTTTTTTGT
Organism: Thermotoga sp.; assembly: GCA_020722015.1. GTDB lineage: Bacteria > Thermotogota > Thermotogae > Mesoaciditogales > Mesoaciditogaceae > Athalassotoga. Next base: position 37,681 of record DYLQ01000007.1, read on the forward strand.
TTTCGTTTCTTATTCTCTCAAGAGCATATATCAAAGATTGAGATTCAAAAGCGTATATACCACTGTTTATTTCCTTTATTTTTCTGATGTCATCAGTGGCATCATTTTCCTCAACAATCCTTACCACTTCACCATTTTCCCTGACGATTCTTCCATAACCGAAAGGTTCTTCAAAAGTAGCCGTTAAGATCGTCATATCGGCTTTCGACTCGAAGAGAGAAAGGATAGTTTTACTTGAAATTAAAGGTACATCACCATAAAGTATTACCACTTTACCATCCAAAAAGTCCTTCGCGGCTTTTACAGCATCCGCAGTACCGACTTGAGACTTTTGAATGAAAATTTTTACATCATTTGGAATCACAGGATAAACCAAACCAGCGTTGTTCCCCAGAACAACTCCAATTTCATCAACCTTAGCTTCTCTTGCCGCATCTATTGTCCAATTTATAAGGGGTTTACCAAGCACCTCATGAACAACCTTTGGCCTTGGCGAGTTCATTCGTTTTCCAAGTCCGCCGGCAAGTATCAAAACCTTTTTCAATTTGACCACCCTTTGAGATTATACAACTTTTCTTTCGAAAATTTTGTAATTCACACTTTACTTACAATTGAAAGCGCAATTTTAACGATATCTTCAAGCTCTTTAGCTCCGGAATCAACCGCTTTTTTAACGGCAAAAAATGCCTCATTACGGGAAAAACCAAGCGTTATAAGAGTTTCAACCGCTTCTCCAAGTTTTAAATCAGATCTGCCAACTTCTTTTATCTTTCCGGACAACTCTAATATCATTCTCTCAGCCGTTTTCCGTCCCACCCCAGGTAGAGAACTTAAAAATTTAACGTCCTTAGATTCCACAGAGGCTGAGAGTGTTTCAAGATCGACAAAGTTCATGATTTTAAGCGCATTTTTCATTCCTATTCCATTGATACTTACCAACATGTCATAAAGATACCTGTTTTCTTCGCTTAAAAAACCTATAAGTTCAACAGGTTCACCCTCTTTTGTACTCTCACGTATGTAAGCTAAAATTTCTTGGCCTTCTTTTAAATTCTCGATCTCTTTCAACGAAAAAAACACTTCGTAAATGATACTTCCGGTATCAACGGCAACGGAATTTATATTTTTTCTGATTATCGAACCACGCAATGCCCAAATCACTTTTCTGACCTCACACCTCTGAGAAAACTTCTTGCAAATCCAACGGTATAAAATGATCCGGTTATAACGACAATTGAGTTTTCCTGTTTTGAAACGTCCATACAAACATCTGTTGCGTCTTCAATGTCTTTTATAAAACTGATGTTATCATGACCTCTAACGGCCCAATTGTAAATTGAAAACGGATCGCTTGCTCTTTCGTTTCTCGGCGACGTTATGTAAATTCGCTTGAAAATTGGAGCCACGATATCGATCATGCGTTTGTAATCTTTATCATTTAAAATGCCAATCACAGCGTTGATCTCACGGTTTTGAAAATAAAGTTTCAAATTTTTCTTAAGCATTTCCATCGCCGGAGCATTATGGGCAACATCCAAAATAATTTTTAAATCCGATGGAAACCATTCAAATCTTCCTTCCCAAGAGTTGGTGAAAATCGTCTTGTAAATTTTTTCTTGGTTCATTTTCAAAAATTCAATTTCGTCAAGGTATTCAATAGCCGCTAAAGATATCGCCATGTTGTTTATAGCTGCCAGTCCATTCATCCTTGTTTCAAGAGGTAAATTCCATTTCTTACCAACAAAGTCAAAAGCGTTCCTCGCAAATTCTACCCTTTTGATGATATACCTGAAGTCTTTGCCGATCCTTCTAACCTCAGAATTCATTTCTCTTGCTCTTGCCTCTATTATTTTGAGAGGTTCTTTCTTAAATTCACCCGTTATAACCGGTGAATGTTCTTTTATTATGCCAGATTTTTCAAAAGCTATTTGAGATAAAGTGCCACCAAGTACATTCATGTGATCGTAATCGACGATTGTTATAACAGAACAAAGTGGATCGTCGACAACATTTGTGGCATCAAATCGACCACCCATTCCAACTTCAGAAACAACCACATCGACTTTTTGTAATTTGAAATACAGAAAAGCCATGGCTGTCACTATTTCAAAGAAGGTAGGTTTCATGCCAGGAATCTTAGACATCTCTTCAGCTTCCCTTGAAACGATCTCATACATAGAAACACAATTTTCTTCTGATATGAAAAGATCGTCTATTCTTATTCTTTCTCTAAAAGATTCAAGATGAGGAGAAAAATAAGTACCGACTTTAAAACCATGAGCAGTCAAAAGTCTACCGATGGTCCTTGTTACGGTGCCTTTCCCATTCGTACCCGTAACATGAATGTACTTGAAATCCTTTTGTGGATTCCCAAGTCTTTCGAGCAATTTTTCTATTCTTTCAAGACCCAATTTTATCTTATTTTCCGGATGAAAGGAAAACAATTTCTCCAACATTTCATCGTATTTCACAAAATCATTCCTTTAACTTTCTTAGCATATTATCAAGCCTTTTGAGAGTTTTTTCTATCTCTGACTTTTCATTTTTATTCTTTTCTACAACATCCGTTGAAGCTTTTTTCAAAAATTCCTCATTTGAAAGACGCGTATCTAATTTTCTGTACTCTTCGGTAGCCTTAACTATTTTAGAATTCAACCGAACTATTTCATCGTTGAAATCAAAATGTTCATCCATGACCACGAATATTTCCACATCTGAATTTAGGGCTGCCGTCATGCCTTTTTTAGGTTTCATTCTTGATGTCTCAACGTTTTGAGCATTCACGAGTTTTGATATGTAAAGTTCAAACGGAGAATCTTTTGGCCAATTTGACTTGCCAACTATCACGATATTTATCTTGGAGGAAGGCAGTAGGTCAAGATCGGATCTCACATTTCTTATGCCTCTTATGGTTTCCATTAAAAAATCAAAATTATCATCTTGAAAATAAAATTCTGGTTTTCCAACCGGCCAGTTGGAGTTTATCAGAAAGCCGTCAAAAAAATTCGACCAAATTTCTTCCGATATGAATGGCATGAAAGGATGAAGAAGTTTCAAACTTTGTTGCAAAACGTGAAGAAGCACTTGCTGGGTATTTTCTCTGAGTTTTGGATCTTCAAGTTGTACCTTCGAAAGTTCTATGTACCAATCACAAAAATCTCCCCAAAAGAAATCGTAAATTGCATGGGCCGCTATGTTGTAGTCGTAAGATTCAAAAGCGTTTGTGACTTTGTCTATAACCACGTTAAGCCTTGATAAAATCCACCTATCGGCCATGGTTAAACCTTGGACATCCTGAATTTTTACATTTGGTGTGTTCATTTCAACGAAGTGACTCGCATTCCATATCTTATTGGCAAAATGCATGTACGATTCAAAAGCACGCTCATCAAGATTTATATCTCTTCCCTGCGCTGCGAGCATTGCAAGTGTCATTCTCATGGCATCGGCACCGTATTTTTGTATCACTTCGTTTGGATCTATTCCATTTCCCAAAGATTTTGACATTTTTCTCCCAAACTTATCGCGAACAAGTTGATGAATGTAAACGTCATGGAATGGTACCTCTTTCATGAATTCAATTCCCATGACTATCATCCTTGCAACCCAAAAAAAGATTATGTCAAAGCCAGTCACGAGTAAGTCGGTAGGATAAAACTTTTTTAAATCTTCTGTGTTTTCAGGCCAGCCGAGGGTTGAAAACGGCCATAATGCAGAAGAAAACCATGTATCAAGCACATTCGGATCTTGATGTATATGAGTTGATCCACAAAGTTCACATCTATCCGGATCTGTTTCAGACACGGTAAGATGACCGCAATCATCGCAATACCAAACTGGAATTCTATGTCCCCACCAAAGTTGCCTTGATATGCACCAATCGTGAACATCTTCCATCCAATTTAAATAAACCTTTTCCCATCGTTCGGGATGAAATTTAACTTTTTTGTCTTTAACCGCCTGTATCGCCGGCTCCGCAAGCGACTTCATACTGACGAACCACTGATCGGATATTTTAGGTTCTACAACGGTATGACATCTGTAACAATGACCAACGGAATGATCGTAGTTTTCAACTTTGACAAGGTATCCACCATTCTTGAGATCCGCAAGTACGGCTTTTCTGGCCTGTTCTCTGCTTAGTCCTTTGTAGGGTCCGTCAAAAGATATCTTCGCTTCATCATCGAGTACTTCTATTACTTCAAGTTTATGTTTTTTGCCAATCTCAAAATCGTTTGGATCATGCGCCGGAGTAATTTTCAAAGCACCCGTTCCAAAGGTCATATCCACATACTCGTCTGCTATTACCGGAATTACACGTCCTACAAGTGGAAGAATCGCATGCTTTCCGATGATGTCTTTATATCTTTCGTCCTTCGGATTAACGGCTATGGCCGTATCGCCAAGCATCGTTTCAGGCCTTGTTGTTGCGACGATAACCTCGTTACCTTCCTGAAGTGGATATCTTACATAGTAAAGTTCTGAATGTTCGTTTTCGTATTCTACCTCTTCGTTTGACAAGACGGTGCCACAACTTGGACACCAATTTATCATGTATTTACCTTTATATATAAGACCCTTTTTGTAAAGCGAGACAAACACCTTCCTTACGGCTTTGCTTAGCCCTTCATCGAGGGTAAACCTTTCTCTCGACCAATCACAGGACGCTCCCATGGATTTGATCTGATCCTTTATCCTGTTTTTATAATCTTGAGCCCATTCCCATGTGATTTTAACGAATTCATCATAACCTATTTCTTCCTTGGTTTTTCCTTCTGAGTTAAGCCTTTTGACGATTATATTTTGGGTTGCGATACCGGCATGATCTTCTCCTGGAAGCCATAAAGTTTCTTTACCTTTCATTCTTTGATATCTTATGGCAATATCTTGAAGCACTATGTTAAGTGCATGACCAACATGGAGTACATTTGTTATATTCGGGGGTGGGATAACCATGGAAAATTTTCCATTTCCTGAATGCGGAGCAAAAAAACCTCTTTCTTCCCATTGCTTATACCATTTTTTCTCACTTTCTTGAGGTGAATAAAACTTATCCAAAAAAATCGTGGTCGTTAGACCACTCCCTCCCTTCAAAAAATGGAACACTGACAAATGATCTTTCAATGTATTTTATCATAATTTTTCTTGAGTGGCCAAATTGATTTGAGTTTTGTCATCATCTTTGTCATTTGACCATCTTTCGATCTGTAATTTGAAATCGGCATGGCCGTGTTTAATTTATGTATCAATCTTTCTCCCAAAAAGAGAACAATTATTCCAGATGTAAAAGCAGTTACATATCCAAATTCAAGGGCCATGTATCCCGAAATGAAAGATGCCACTATTACGGCAAAATTTATGACGACGTTGAATAATCCTATTATACGTCCACGATCTGTCGGAAGTGCAAGATTTGTAACGTGTACTGTCGTCGGTATGTAAAAAAAAGGCCATGTGAATCCAATTATCAAAAATGCGACGATGGTTATCCAAACTCCAAATGGCATTATATAGCCTGAAACGGCTATTGAAGAAAACAAGAAAATTCTTGTCCATAGGGCAGTTCTCACAAGAATCGAATCTTTAACCTTGCTTGTAATTTTATTTGTCAAAAAATAAGCTGTATTTGTTAGAATGTTGTTAAAACCATATATCATAAAAATCGTACCGCTGCTTATTTTCAATATCTCGTTTAAATATATAGAGAATATAGAAAAAATCATATTTGCACCGAAAAAAATCATGAATATACTTAACATGTATTTCCCAGTCTCCACTTTAAAACCCTTAAAATTAAAGGGGGAAAAGATATTATGAGGTAAAGCGGCAACGTGATCGGCAAGGGAATGCATGTTAGGGAAAATCCTCTTGCTTTTAAAAGTTTTCAAAACTTTTTCCTTTTTTATGTATCCAGCAGAAAGAATGGTCGATACACCCAAAAGTAAAGACGCTATTATGAATATCCATCTCATTTTTTCGGCACTTTGTGTTATAAACGGGAAATATGAAAGCCAGAAACCACCTATAAACGTTCCTACCGTAACGCCGACACTGTTGAAGAGATTCATTGTGTTTATTCTTTTCCTGTAAAGATCCTCATCAAATTTCTTGTTCAAATATATCGTTATTGTAGGTCCCATCATGGCGGCGAAAATACCAAGTATCAAGGCAAAAATATAATAAAAATATATATTTCCAACGATTGTCATCAATATGGTCACAACCGCATCTGTAACGGCGCTTACGAAAACAACTTCAAAGAAATGTTGGTATTTATCAAGAATAACGCCAACCATCATGGAACCAAAAAGGTTTCCGAGAGCGTAAAATGCAGAAGCAACACTACCGCTGGCGACATTTCCTCCCAATCCTATCACAACGAAAAGACTTATGATAACACCTATGGCTCCAAAAGCGGCTCCTTGAAATCCAAAAGATATAAACAATTTTCTTAATTCATTCAAAATTTCTATCTCCCTGAAAATCGATCGATCTATTCTATACTAAATCTTTTTCAAAATGAGATTTGACAAATGATGATTGTCTTACAGATAGTCTCCTTGCCAAAAGATAGTTCAAGTCAAATGACTTCATTTTTAAAGTTGATTCAGACATCACACCAAATGAACATCATTTCAAGACTAAATTGGATCGATTTTAGTTTTCAAATACGTTTTCATCTGTTCGATCACGTACATGATATCCGTTCTGGATACATCCTTGTTGGTCACAAACCTGTATTCGCTGTTTTCCTTCGAATTTATCTTAATACCGTGCTTTAACATGTAAGAGACAAGATCATCGTCATTCAAACGATTTCTAAACCTGAAAAATACCATGTTTATATCAAGTCTGCCCTTAAAAACTTCTATTTCATTTAAAGAGTCAAGACCTTCCGCAAGTAAACGGGCATTTTCATGATCCTCACAGAGCCTTGGTATCATTTCTTTGAGTGCGACTATACCTGCGGCCGCAATTATACCAACCTGTCTCATGCCACCGCCCATTAATTTCCTTCCCTTTCTTGCTTTCTCAACGAATTCTTTTTTCCCCGCAAGAATTGATCCTATCGGAGCGGCAAGTCCTTTTGAAAGGCAAAACATCACACTATCGACATATTTTGCGATTTCCTTTGCATCCACGCAAAGGGCACATGCTGCGTTGAAAATCCTTGCTCCATCAAGATGGACAGGTATCTTGTGATGACTGGCAATTTCGTGAATACTTCTCATAGTGTCAACATCTATAACCGTTCCCATACCATGAGCGTTTTCCAAGCAGATAAGACCTGTCCTTGGAAAATGAATATTTTCTTCTCTTATGAGTTTTTCTACCTCGTGAATGTCAGGATGGCCATTTGTTGATCTGAAAGTTCTGAGTTGAACACCTGCTATTACGGCCGACGCACCAGCTTCGTGAATCAATATATGTGAGTTATCATCGACTATTACTTCATCACCACGCATGGTATGTGTAAGAAGGGCAAGTTCATTTCCAAAAGTTCCCGATGGAACAAAAATGGCAGCTTCCTTTCCAACTTTTTCGGCAGCCAACTTTTCAAGTTCGTTTACGGTTGGATCATCTCCGTAGACGTCATCACCAACTTCCGCTTTAAACATGGCTTCTCTCATTTTGAGAGTTGGTAACGTGACTGTATCACTTCTTATATCTATCATACTTTCTCTCCTTTCATCAAAAAAGCCCGACGTAAATCGGGCTTCATATGATATTTGCCTGAATTCAAGCCGATCTTACATTCGATGCCTGTTTACCTTTTGGTCCTTCTGTGATATCAAATACGACTGCTTGATTTTCTTTTAGACTCTTGTAGCCATCCATTTTAATGGCTGAGTAATGGACGAAAATATCATTTCCATCCTCCATCGTTATGAAACCAAAGCCTTTTTTGGCATCGAACCACTTGACAGTACCTTTCATCTATCTTGCCTCCCGAATAAAATTGGTTTTTTCAAACCACGATCATATTTTAACACAAAGTGAAAAATTATATACTCGTTCAACAGCGTTGAACTAACATAATCAAATGACTCTATTTTCAGTTGGTTTGGTATACTACCTTCCAACTATTTTCGATTTTAGGCTCAATTATCTTTCGCTCTTTTATGTAATTTACAATCAAATCTGCAATTTGAACTTTAATTTCTTTTATCGGCTTTTTCCCAAGAAACATAACATATCCTCCATTTCCTCCAGCCTGATAACTGTTTACGGCTATGGTGTATTCCTTACCTTCATCAAGTGGCTTTCCATCTATTTCAAGCCTTGCCGCTCTTTTTCCTCTTTCTTTTGTCAAGTCTATCGCATAGGAAATACCTTTGAATATGTTGTATTTGTATCCGGCAAGATCTCCTGAAGGGACAATCTTCCCATCTTTAAAGTCAAAATAAGATGCTGAATGTTCAATCATATTTCTTATATCAACACCCTTTAGCATGAAAACCTTAAGGGTGTTCGAAAAGATGTATACTCCCATAACATCCCTTCTGGTTATGATCCCCCTTTCCCAACCGTGGATTTCGGAAGAAAAAATGGCGGTCGCTGATATTTGAGCATCAGAATAGTAAAGTTGAACATCATTTATAAGATTCAAAAGTGCCGTCTCGTGCGTTCTTGCATACATAACATCAGGTATAAAAAAATCTCCAGTTGCCTCTCCTATCGGCTCGTCAAGCCACTTTTGAACGGTAATTTGATATGCTTTTTCTATCCTTAACATTTCTTTGTCAGGTAAATCAAGCTTTAAGAGTTTAACTTCACTTGATTCGGTGACCCAACTATCGTTGTATGATAATTTCAAGTCTATTTCTCCAAGCGCTTTTCCCCAGGATGAAGCCATCACAACCGGGATATTTTTTACCTTTGTGGCGAAAGATTTATGCTGGTGTCCAAAAATGTAGGCGGAAACACCTTCCAAAGTGTTTACCATTTCATATCCCTGATTCTCGCCGGTCAATTCAGATATAATCTCCCCACTATCCGGATCTCTTTCAAATCCACCATGATATCCAACTATTATCACATCTACCCCTGAATTCTTCAAATCACGGATATAAACTTTGGCGGTTTCGATGGGATCTAAAAATTCGATATCTTCTATGTATTCAGGTTCTTCCCAAAACGGTATGTATTTAGTCGTAAGACACAGATAAGCCACTTTAGGACCTTCATCGAAGTTAAAAAGTACGTAACCATTTCCAAAGACTGGTTTCCCATCTGATTTACGAACTAAATTTGCAGACGTGATCGGAAATGTAGCCTCAGAAATGGCCTTTTCAAGTATCTTCCTTCCAAAATTGAATTCATGATTTCCAACAGTCATAGCATCGCACTTCAGATAATTAAGCGCTTTTATCGTTGGATCTTCATCAGAACTATCCACAGTTCCGTGGTAATACTCCAAAGGAGAACCTTGAATAGAGTCACCATTGTCTAAATAAAGTACATGACTTTTTGTCATTCTTACGTTTTTTATCACGGTAGAAATTCTTGCCAAGCCATAATCGGTTGGACGTTTGGTAATGTAATCTATTGAAAATATGTATCCGTGAATGTCAGTTGTTGTAAGAATTGTTAAATCAAAGTTTTTCACAAAAACACCTCGAAAATCTTTTATTTTTTCTCAATTTTAATGGTTATTTTGTATTTTTTCCATAAAAACCAAATGATAAGGATGGCTATGATCACGATACCCAAAATCGGCCATTCCATAACCAAAAAAGTGTAAATATAAATGGATAAATTTTGCATGATTTGATTGAAATTGGATTTCAAAGACGGAAGTTCCTTTTGAACTACTGAAATAGAACTACCATCAACAGTTACAATCGCATAACTTCTACCACCAATCTCAAGATTTGGGAACGGATGATTTGAATATCCTTTTATTTTTCCAGTTGATATAACAAGATCAACTCCGTTATTCTGCATTATCCGCTCAAGTTTCTGTGAATTCTGTTTGTCTAAACTTGTTCCACTTGCTTGTGTAGAATAAACCGGGAAGTGCATGAGAATTATCTTGTGGGCGTAGGTTGATGCCTGCGACAATCTATCGGACAACCAATCAAGTTGTGATTGATTCAACTTACCGCTTGTAACATTTAAAGCCACAAAAAACGTGTTTCCAACATGAAATGTGTATTCATAATTTCCAAATATCGAATAAAAATGAGCGTAACCGCCATCTGAAAACTCTCGAGGACCTGGTACGACAAGAAACGGCATTCTTATTTTTTTCAAATCGTTAAGTAGTATCTTATATTTAGAAAGGTCTCCAGAATAAACTATGTTTCCAAGATTAACGACAAAATCTTTCGAATTTGACGTTGCAGTTGCAGACGAAAAAGCATCGAAGAATTCGATATTGTAAAAAGTATTCCCAACGATGTAAAATGAAAAATTGCCCTTTATTTTTTGAATTTTGGTAAGATTGACGTAGTTAAGATCATGTGTGTTCACAGGGAAATAAGCCTCATAAAGCGCGAAAGAGACAAAGAAGACCAGGAATGACCATAAAATGATGTTAACGAATATCGTGAAGAGTTTCACATATTTTTTCAAGGACCTATACCCAAAATAAATTCCAAAAGTAACTCCAACAAGGATAAAAACAACTATCCATATTATATCCATACTAACGCCCGAAAGACCGAGTTGGAAGCCAAAATACGTTAAGACAAGCGACCATATAAGACTTCCCAAAAAGGTATAAAGTATGTAACTCCAAATGTTCATCTTTGCAATTCCTGCAGGAATTGCAACGAGCCCTCTTACGACAGGAAGCAATCTTGTTGTAAAAACGGTGAAATTACCGTACTTTTCAAACCAACCTTCCATCGCGTCAAGGTGTTTATCGGAGATCAGCACATATTTGCCCCACCGCTTTATAAAACCCCTTCCAAAAAACATCGATACATAATAAAGGGCTATTGAACCAATCGTTCCTCCTATTGACCCCATAAATACAACGCCAAGTACGTTAAGAGTACCCTTGGAAGCGATGTATCCGCCAAGGGGAAGTATGATCTCACTTGGTATCGGAATAGAAAAGCCTTCCAAGATCATCGTGAACAATATACCGAAATACCCTGCTGAATTTATTGCCCATATTGAAAAATTACTTAAAGAATTCAAAAAAAAGTGTATGACACTCAAAACTTTCTCCTTGCGTATTTCGGTAATTCTCCAACTAATGGTTTCAGATATTCAATTAGCTTTTGAACGTTAAAATCTTCCGGAACAGTTTTTATCCTGTTTCCAATTCCTTCAATTGAGATGATCTTGGTTTTCGATGAATAAGAAGCATCTCCATTATTTCTTTCGATTGAAACAAAAAACGCATTTTTACCGTTCTCAAGGGCATCAACGGCATCAGCTCCCACCATTACAGCCTCTTTGAGGTCGACTTCGGAAACGACATGAGATGCGGATCTTTGGAGAAAAGATGGATTCACGAATTTGGCTTTACCTATTTTTTCGATGATAGCGGCAATTTTTTCGCCAGCCCCACTTAATTTTGGATGGCCAAAAGCGTCTTTGATTTCCATGGCAGAGAAATATTTTCCGTCCTTGTTTCTTATACCTTCAGAAACGGCCACAAGCACCATACCTTTTTTTGAAGAAACTTCATCAAGAACTTGATCTTCAGAAACCATCTTTTCTGGGATATAACTTATCACATTTAGACCATCGATGATCTCTTCAGATAATTTAACCGATTCAGTAAGCCAACCTGAATCTCTGCCCATTATTTCCATAACACATATAGGCAGTTTTGAATAAGCCATTGAATCCATGACAAACTCGGATGCCAAAATGTTTATAAATTTCGCTGCACTTGGAAAACCAGGGCAGTGATCCGTTTCAACAAGATCGTTATCTATGGTTTTGGGTATACCACCTGTAAGGAGAGGCAATTTTCTTCTGTTTACTTCGTTGGATATCTTTTCAACGGAATCCATAGAATCATTACCACCTATGTAGAGGAAAGCGTCTATTTTGTTAGAATTGATCACATCAAAAAAACGATCGTAGATCTCGCTGGGAGGTTTAGGAAGGCTATATCTGCAAGATCCAAGGTATGCTCCCGGAGTTTTTTTCAAAAGTTGGATATTTTCATCCTCAATTTTTAAATTGACCAATTTCGATTCTAAAATTCCTTCTATTCCGTAAAGGCCTCCAATTACATCATGATTAAGTTGTTTAGCCCTTTCAATTACACCTGAAAGAGAAGCATTTATTACGGCCGTTGGTCCACCCGATTGTGCTACGAGAATTCTCATTTTATTTTATACTCCAATCTCTTCACAAGATTCCCTTCTATGTAATCAAATCCAGCTTGCCAGAAATTTGGATCTGAAAGTTTTATTCCGAACGGTTCTAAAAGTTTTTCTGGATTATCAGATCCTCCTGCCGAAAGTAGTTCGATATATCTTTTTTTGAAATCAGGCATGCCTTCCTTATATTTGGCATAAAGGGATATGACGAGTAATTGGGCAAAATCATAAGCATAACAATAAAAAGGCGTATGAAAAAAGTGCGGGACTGAAGACCATTCCCATTTGAATTCTGGATTGTATTCCACCGCATCACCGAACATGATATGAAGTTCTTCATCGTATATATCCGAAAGTTCATCGAAGGTTGCCCCGGCTTTGAATATCTTTTCATGTGCTCGCCTTTCGAACCTGGTAAACATGTTTTGTCTGTTCATCGTCGCAAAGAGATCCTCGAGCTTGGAGGCAATAAAAGGCACTACTTCTTTCTTGGGAAGCGTTTCAAGAAAATGATCCATCAGAAGCATTTCAGCAAAGGTGGAAGAAGTTTCCGCCATGGTAAGTGGTGTGTGATACTGAAGGATATTTTGCTTTGAAGAAAGCACGGCATGAAGGCCGTGACCAAGTTCATGGCCAAGTGTCATGACGTCTTTTATCTGCCCGGTAAAGGTCAAAAGCACGTAAGGATGAATGGTCGGTGTCGAATAGGAGCAAAATGCTCCGCCCTCTTTAGCGGGCATAGCGGCAGCATGAATCCAATTTTTGTTGAAAAAATCGTCAACTATTTTTCCAAACGCTTCATCGAAATTATAAAAGGCTTTTCTTACGATTTCTTTTGCTTCTTTCCATTGGAAAAACTTCTGAACGTTGCCAACCGGTGCGTATATGTCGCTTAACTTCAATTTTGTCCCCATCAGTTTGGATTTCACTTTGTAGTATCGGTTGACAAGGGAATTATTTTTTGTCGTTACATCAATAAGAGTGTCGACAACTGAATCGCTAACTTCGTTATCGAGATTTCTCATGCTGTTTGGGGTAGTGTAACCTCTTAGAAATGCTTCATTGTCATAATCTTTTGCCACGGCGTTGTAGACATTTTCTATCTCAAGTGCGTTCTTTTTGTACCTTTTAAATAGCTTTGAACTTGTCATTTCTCTTACCTTTGGATCTGGATGCATTCTGAGAGCTCGAAATTGACTGCTATTTAAGGTTTGCATTTTCCCATCCATTTTGACCCTGAATTTGTAGGTTGATACGAATTGAGTGTAAAATTTGACAAACGCATCTGAACCGGTTGTATTTTTGTATACCACAATTTGTTCTTCTTTTTCGGAAAAAACGTGATCTTTGAATCTTCTCGATGATTCGATAAAATGTCTGTATTTTTCAAGCGACGGGATGAGTCTTTCAAAGATATCATCCGGCATTTTTGATATCGCTATGCTAAAAAAGATAAGGTTAGACTGAAATTCTTTTTCAACATTCTCAAACCAAGCCATGATTTTTTTCGATTCATCGGAAATAGTATTTTCTGAGAATTTAAGTTGAACGTACTCAGACATTTTTCCAAAACGATTGTAAAGATCGGAAAGTGTCTCAATGGAAACCAATGTTGAATTGGGATCTCGAAAAATTTGATCCGTATTTGAATATCTTTGATGAAATTCACTACTTTTTTGAAGCAATTCTTCGGCATCTCTTTTGAGTTTCTCCTGAGAACTGTAAATATCTCCAAGATTCCACAAGACTTTTTCAGCACCAGTTTCCATCTGTAACACCTCCTTAAATTTTGTGAATTTGAATAAGATTTGTAGTTCCGGAAAATCCCCACGGGATTCCAGCCGTTATGACAACATTCTCACCTGGATTTGCAAGGCCCATTCCAAGAAGTTCTTTTATCGAATTTTCTATCATTTCATCCGTGGATTCGACCCTATCTATGACAGTTGGAATAACTCCCCAAACAAGCGCCATTTGATGGTAAGAACTTTCCTTCGGAGTGGGAGCAAAGATAGCGGCTGACGGGCGAAATTTCGACACATGTCTTGCTGTGTATCCTGAAAATGTCGATGCTATTATGATAGAAGTCCCCAGTTCAATGCTCAAATGCCACGCCGAGTAGGCTATGGCATTGCTTATATTTTGATTTTCATCAAAAGCGGATGCCCTTACACTTTCAGATATTTCAAGATATTCCTCAGCCTTCATGGTTATCCTATCCATGAACTTTACGGCTTCAATCGGATAATTTCCTATTGTGGTTTCTTCCGAAAGCATAACCGCATCTGTCCCATCGAGAACCGCATTTGCTATGTCCGTGATCTCCGCACGGGTTGGTCTTGGATTTGTGACCATAGATTCCAGCATCTGAGTTGCGGTTATAACCGGTATGGCTCGTGCATTACAAAGTTTTATGATCCTTTTCTGAGCTATTGGCAGATCTTCTGAAGGTATTTCGGCTCCAAGATCTCCTCTGGCAACCATGGCGCCGTCCGAAACGTCAAGAATGGATTCAAGGTTATCGAGAGCCTGTTTCGTTTCTATTTTTGAAATTATATGCGCGTCTTCAAAGCCTTTTTCTTTCAAAATTTGTCTCAAATCCGTTACGTCTTTTGGTTTTCTGACAAAGGATAAAGCAACGTATTCAGGCTTCAATTGTGATATCAATTCTATATCGTTTAAATCTTTTTCTGTAAGTGTCGGTACTCCAAGATCAACTCCGGGCACGTTTATTCCCCTGTTGTGAGTTATCCTTCCGCCATTTACAACCGCTGTGATGATGTCTGTGCTTGTCGAAGATAAGACTTTGAGATTTATAAGTCCGTCGTTTAAAAAGATCGTATCGCCAGAACTAACGTCTTTGGGAAGCCCATTATAACTTACAGAAATTTTATTCTCATCTCCAAGCACGTCATCAACGGTTAAGACGAGCTTAGAACCTTTTTTAAGATCAACGTATTCCGTCTTTAATTTGCCGGTTCTCAATTTTGGCCCTTCTATATCCATAAGAATCGCAACAGGTAGGCCGAGTCTTTTTCTAATTTCTCTTATGTCTTGAACTGTTTGTGCTTTTTCTTCATGTGTTCCATGAGACATGTTTAGTCTTGCCACATTCATTCCTGTTCTTACCAGGGATTCTAAAATCTCCTTTTTTAGGGTTACAGGCCCTATCGTACAAACTATTTTGGTTTTCCGCATCTTTATAACCTCCTTAGGATAGCGTGTTGGCAAGATCGTAAAGGCTCAGATCGAGTTCTTTTCTCTTTTGAAGCGCTTTGTTGAGATCAACAGGGACAAGGTTGTTTCCTTGAATTCCTATCATGACATTTGACTGGCCATCCATAAAAGCCTTAACTGCTGCCGCTCCCATGCGAGATGCAAGAAGTCTGTCCGCAACGGAAGGAGACCCTCCCCTTTGAATATGACCAAGGATGGTAACACGCGTTTCATATCCAGTTTTGTTTTCAAGGTGGCGTGCAACGGTGTAGGCACTTGCCGCTCCCTCGGCAACGATAACGATAGAGTTTATCTTGCCACGCTTTTTGCCGGCAAGCATTTTATCAGCAAGAGCTTGATAATCAACTTTAACTTCCGGTATTAGTATTGCCTCAGCTCCCGTTGTCAATCCTGAAATCAGGGCTATATATCCACAATTTCTTCCCATGGTCTCGACTATGAATGCCCTTTCGTGAGAAGAAGCCGTATCTTTAAGCTTTTGAACGTTTTCAACAACTGTGTTCAAACAGGTATCAACTCCTATGCACATATCCGTCTCGGATATATCGTTGTCTATGCTGCCAGGTAATCCAATGACTTTGATATCGCTTTCAGCGGCAACAAGGGCGGCCCCATTTAAACTTCCATCACCGCCTATCACGATAAGTCCTTTTATTTCACGATCTTTAAGGATCTTGTAAGCTTCCTGACGTCCCTTGTCAACTTTGAATTCCTGACATCTTGCGGTTCTGAGAATGGTACCTCCTTTTTCCATTATTCCCCCGACATCTGAAAAGCTGAGTAATCTCATATCATCTTCAAGAAGACCTGCGTACCCTCTCATTATACCGTACACTTCGAGTCCATTACTTACACCATACCTTACAACTGCTCTGATGGCCGCATTCATTCCTGGCGCGTCTCCACCACTTGTCATAACTGCTATTCTTTTCATCTTGATCCTCCTCTATTTTCGAAAAAACTGATTTGATTTTCATTTAGATTTTTAATCTTTTTCTTGATGTTTTCAACTTCTCCAGACGTTAAAAATCTCACACCTTTCTCTATATGACTCGCCGATGATATAGCCTGTGCGACTTCGTAAGCCCTATCGATAATCTCACCAGGAATTCCTGCAATCTTTGCAACTTCTATCCCATAACTTTTATCCGCAATCCCATGTATCACTTTATGAAGGAAAAGCACATTTTTACCTTTTTCCAAGACCTCTATCGTTAAATTATAAATATTCGAATATATCTTTTCAAGTTCTGAAAGTTCGTTGTAATGCGTTGCAAAAATTGTAAAAGCACCTACTTTCTGAGAAATATATTCTGAAACAGCCCATGCTATGCTCATCCCATCAAATGTACTCGTTCCACGACCTATTTCGTCTAAAATGACGAAAGAATTCTTAGTTGCAAAGTTCAATATCGTAGAAACTTCTGACATCTCAACCAAAAAGGTACTTTTATTTGATGTAAGATCATCTCTTGCGCCTATTCTGGTGAAAATCCTGTCAAAAACTCTTAATTGAGCGCTTTGAGCAGGGACAAAAGAACCCATTTGGGCCATGATCGCAATGAGTGCTATTTGACGGATAAACGTTGACTTTCCAGACATATTAGGACCTGTAAGAATAACAAAATTTTTTTCTTCGTCCATATCAAGATCGTTTGAAATGAATTCATTCACCCTTTTTTCGACAATCGGATGACGTCCACCTTTTATTTTAACACTTAAACCAAAAGAAGGTCTAACGTAATTCTCTTCAATGGCCATTAAAGAAAAAGCAGAAATCATATCCATAAAGGCTATTTTTGCGGCATTTTCGAGAATTTTATCTTTATTTTTAAGAATTTCATTGCATACTTTTTCAAAACATTCTATTTCAAGATTTGTCACATTTTCATTTGCCTGAAGCACACGTTTTTCCATTTCGCTAAGTTCGGGAGTTGTGTAACGTTCGGCGTTAACGAGTGTTTGCTTTCTAACATATTCTGGCGGAATTTCTCCTTTGTATCCCTTTGAAATCTCTATGTAATAGCCAAATACCGAACTGTAACCGATTTTAACCTTGTTCCCGATCTTGTTTCTTTCCTTTTCTTCGTAACTTTTTATGTATCCGTCGATATCGTAAAGTATCGATCTGGCTTCATCGAGTGCTTCTGAAAATCCACTGACTATAACTTTACCAGTTCCGACATCGCCTTGAGGTTCTTCTGAAATTGCATTCTTCAGAAGTGAATAAAGATCATCAAGAGGATCCAAGAAATAATTTGAGAAGATGGGATTTACCTTTATCCAGTCGTTGATGTAACTAAAAGATCCTATACTTTCTCTCAAGGCTACAACATCAGAGGGAACGACAGCATTGTAAGCTATTCTTGAAATTATCCTTTCAACATCGTGTATTTTCGAGAGAATATTTCTCAAAGATTCTAACATATTCCGATGAAGCGTTAGAAATTCGACAAGGTTAAGTCTTTTTTCTATCTCATTTTGCTCTGAAAGAGGCGCAATTATCTCTCTTCTCAAGATTCTTTGACCCATGTTCGTAACGGTCCTATTCATGTGAGAATACAGTGATAAGCCTGTTGATTTCGTTATTTCAAGATTTGATATGGTAAGCACATCAAGAAAAATCCTTTCTTTCTCTCTCAACTTAACCGGCCTTTTTACGTTGGCAAGAGCACGTTTTTGAGTTGTTTGGAGATATTTAAGGATTGCTGCTGCTGCAATTCTTTCTGTTTTTGTAAGTTCGAGAAAAGAGAGATCTTCAACATCAAATTGACCTTTAAGCACACCGTCTGCGTTTGGATCAAAATACCAATCTTCTACTCTTTCAACGAAAACGTTATTGATTTCTTTGAGTTCCCCTTGATGTATGACATGTTTTGGATCGTACTTCTCTATCGCTTCCTCGGAGGAATCTACAAAGAAATCTCCCGTAGATATATCTATAAGTGCAGTTACACCTTTGTAATAAGCGGCGATGTAGTTGTTTTCTTTCGTAAGCACATCATCTTCTATTACAGTACCTGGGGTGACAATTCTTGTGACATCACGTTTGACAATTCCCTTAGCAAGGGCCGGATCTTCCAATTGGTCGCAAATTGCAACCTTGTTACCTTTTTCTATGAGTTTTTTTAGGTATAAATTTAGCGCATGATAAGGAATGCCTGCCATCGGATGATCGCTTCTGTGCGTCAAAACAAGTCCAAGTACTTTTGATACGTATCTTGCATCGTCATCAAAAGTTTCGTAAAAATCACCTAACCTGAAAAGCAGTATACAATCTGGATACTGTGCTTTAAGATTGGAATATTGAACCATCATCGGGGTAAGATCATTTGGCAAAGGCTGACACCTTCATTTGACCATACAATGTACCGGATTTGAATGCAGTCAATCTAACTTTTAAAATCTCACCCTCCGGTATCATTTCATCTATCAAAACCATTCTGTTATCGATAGTCCTTCCATAAGATCTGCGGTCGGAATTACTTTCGATTATAATCTCAACTTCCTGGCCTATGATTTCTTCATTAAGCGATCTTTCAATGTCGTGTTGAAGTGATGTTAATTTTGCCATCCTTTTTTTCTTGATACTGTAAGTCACATCATCTGGATACAATTTTGAAGCAACAGTCCCATTTCTCGGAGAATAAGGAGCAACGTTCAAACGAATGTATTTTGCATCTCTAACAAGGGATAGAGTTTCTTCGAAGTCTTCATCCGTTTCCGTTGGAAATCCCACTATTATATCACCGCCAATTGTTGCACCTGCGACTTTCGATCTTATTTTATTAACGATTTCTAAGTACTCTCGGTGACTGTACCTTCTGTTCATCTTTTTGAGTATCCTATCGCTGCCCGATTGAGCTGGAATATGAAAATTTTTCGAAATTCTTGGATATTTAGCAACTGTATCGATCAGTTCGTCGGTTATATCAGACGGGTACGAGGTTAAAAACCAAAATCTTTTTATACCATCTATTTCTTGAGAAAGTTCAAGTAATCTGGCGAGAGATGTGCCATCTTTGAGATCTTTTCCGTAAGAATCGACGTTTTGACCTAAAAACGTCACTTGATTGTATCCATTCAACGCAAGTAACCTAACTTCATCGATGATATCTTCAATGGGTCTTGACAGTTCTCTTCCCCTCGTGTAAGGGACGATGCAATAAGTACAAAATTTATCGCATCCGGCTATTATATTTACCCATGCATGTTTTTTCTGATCCCTTAAAACCGGAGTCTTCGAGTTTACTTCACATATATGGTCTTCAAGATCGATCTCTTTCATTCCTTCGGCTGCCTGGGTTATGGATGTTATTGCTCTCGTTCCAATTATGAATTCAACGTTATATTTTTTCAATTTATCAGACATGGCTTGTGCAACGCATCCGGTTACTCCAACTTTGTATCCATTCTTTTTAAGTCTTCCTATAAGACTATAAACTTTGTTTTCGGATTTTCCCCTCACAGCACAGGTGTTGATCACCACAAGATCTGCCATTTTGAGTTCTGTAACAATCGCGTGTCCTGCATTTACCAGCAATCCCTTCATTATCTCGGTATCGTGAACGTTCATTTGGCATCCATATGTTCTAAAAAAAACCTTCATTCCTTTTCTCCCTTGCATTTTACGACAAGTACATCTGTTTTTGCCATCTTTATGAGTTTTTCTGCCGTTGTTCCAAAAAGGAATTCAGAGACCCATCCACTTTTTCCGTAACTTCCCACAACAAGTAAATCCGCTTCCCATTTTTCAGCGTAAGCAATTATTTCCTTGTTGGGAATACCAGTTCTCACTTCTTCTTCAAACCCGTAATCACAGTATGCTTTTAAACTCGATGTGAATTTTCTCATTGCCGTTTCCTGATCTCTTAAAACTTGCGCTTGAACGTTTAAAAATGATGGATGTATCTCACTCGCTGTTGCCAAATTGTACATCATCGCTGTATCTACAACTGCTATGACAGCAGCTTGTGAACCTTCTCTTTTGGCTATCTCAATTCCTCTTTCAAAAACAAATTTTGAAATTTCCGAACCATCAACGGCAATCAAAATTTTCTTGTACATTTTATCACCAGCTTTCCCCAACCTCAATTTCCACTTTAAGTGGTACTTTCATGTTAAAAACATTTTCCATTGATTCTTCCACAATCTGTCTGAGTGTGTCAATTTCTTCTTCAGGCGCTTCAAAGACAAGTTCATCATGGACTTGAAGAATCATCATCGATCTCATTTTCTCTATCTTTCTGTCTATGTTTATCATGGCAAGTTTTATTATGTCCGCGGCACTTCCTTGGATGGGAGCGTTTATCGCCATCCTTTTTCCTTCTTCAACGATATTTTTGTTGGAACTTTTCAATTCTGGAATATCTCTTTTTCTTCCAAAGATCGTTTCAACATATCCATTTTTCATGGCAAATTCAATGGTCCTATCAAGATACGCTTTAACCTGCGGATAACTTGCGAAATAATGTTTTATGATCTCATCGGCACTTTGCGTCGGTATTTCAAGCCTTCTTGCAAGACCGTAAGCACTTATTCCATAGGTTATGGCAAAATTAACCATTTTACCAACTCTGCGCATATCCGATGTCACCTGGTTTTGATCCACACCGTATATTTTGGAAGTCGTGATAGCATGAATGTCTTGATTGTCTTTAAATGCTTCTGTAAGCGCCGGATCTCCGCTTACATGTGCAAGCACCCTTAACTCTATTTGGGAATAATCAGAACTTAATATCTTCCATCCAACTTTTTGGGCGCGTATTGCCTTTCTTATTTCAAGTCCTTCTTCATTTCTTGTGGGGATATTCTGCAAATTAGGTTCGCTGCTCGAAAGTCTACCTGTTGAGGTACCTGTTTGATTAAAAGAAGTGTGAAGTCTTCCCGTTTTTGAGTTTATTAACTTCGGAAGTGCATCTATGTACGTCGATTTGAGTTTGAAATATTTCCTGTATTCAAGGAGCATCGAGATTATCGGATGTTCATCCTTCATCTCCTCAAGTACTTCTGCATCAGTCGAAAATGCCTTTGTGGAAGTTTTCTTTCGAGGTTTAAGCCCAAGCCTTGAGAAAAGTACCTCTGAAAGTTGTTTCGGAGAATTTATGTTGAATGGCATACCCCCCGAAAGATCATAAATCTTTTCTTCCATTTCTCTCAACTTTAAATCGTAATCTGTGGAGAGTTTTCTAAGAAAATCTTTATCCACATAAACACCGTTCATTTCCATTTTTGCAAGTACCTTGACAAGTGGCATTTCGATTTTGTAAAAAAGATCTATAAGATCCCGATCGTACAATTTTTTATTCAGTACATCGTAAAGTCTGTAAGTCATGTCCGCATCTTCCGCTGAATACTTTGTAGCATCTTCTACCGATACGTTTTCAAAATTTTTACCCTTGGTAACTTCTTTGTAAGAAATTCCGGCATAATTAAGATACCTCATACCGAGATCTTCGAGTGAAAATCTTCTTTCATTTGGATTTAAGAGGTAAGCGGCTATCATAGTATCAAAATATGGGTTGAATTTTATTCCATGGTTCATCATGACTTCAAGATCGTATTTCAAATTTTGACCGATTATTTTCGAATCTTGGTCTTCTAACAACGATTTTAAAGTTTCGAGTGCCCCCTGACCAACATTTTGTCCACTCTCGTGACCGACGGGAACGTAATAGCTGATCTGACCTTTTGAAAGAGAAAAGCCGACAAGCTTTGCCGCAAAAGGATCCAGCGAAGTTGTTTCTGTGTCAAAAGCAAACGGCTTTCTAAAAAAAGTTTCAGAGATTTTCCGGAATTCATCGATCGAACTAACGGCCAAGTAATTTGGCTCTGAACTCTGTCTATCGTAAAGATCGAATTCTGCTTTAAGAGAGTTAAATTGAAGTTCATCTAAAAGTTCAGAAAGTTTCTTCTTGTCCGGCCCTTCGTAAGGTACAATATCAAGGGATATTGGAACGTCCGAATATAAAGTTACAAGTTCTTTTGAGAGTTCCATGTTGGATTTTCCTTCGATGAGTAACTTTGAATATTTCTTTGAAATCTCATCAAGATGGTTGTATAAATTCTCAATATTTCCATATATATTCAGCAATTTCACAGCACTTTTTTCGCCTATGCCTTTAACGCCTGGAATGTTATCGGATGCATCTCCAACGAGAGAAAGGTAATCTCCAATTTGCGATGGCTTGAGTTCGTATTTTTTAATCACCATTTGTTCGTCATACTCGACGAGATCTGAGATACCCAAAGAAGCAAATCTCAAAACCCTTATGTTGTCTCCAACAAGTTGAAGCAAGTCTTTGTCTCCCGTTATAATGTATATCAGATCAAAGCTTGAAGAAAATTTTTTGACAATTGTGGCTATGACATCATCAGCTTCGTATCCTGTTCCTTTCAGAAGCGGGATTTTAAGATCTTCTACCAATTTCTCTATATATGGCAATTGAGCCAACATCATTTCAGGAGTCGGAATTCTGTTAGCCTTGTAAGCTTCAAACAGTGCATGCCTAAAAGTATGAACTTTTGAATCCATCACGAACACAACGCTATCATTTTGTTTTACGCGCTCTCGTATGAATTTCAACAGCATTTTTGCGACGCCAAGAACTGCTCCCGTTGGTTTGCCATCGGATGTAGAAAGTGGCGGAAGCGCATAATATGCTCTGTAGACAAGAGCGGTACCATCAAAAATATAAAGTGACAACTTTAAGCCTCCTTGATTACCAGACCGTTGCGTTTAATCCACGCAAATAAAAGGCCACCTGATATTATGAAGATAACTGGTACAACTTGATCTATTCTCAGAGAGTAGAACCAAAGGCTATCAAGTCTTAAAGCTTCGACGAAAATCCTTAAAGTTGGGTAAAGCAAAAGATACAAAGCAAAAGTTTGACCATATTTTATCCTGTACTTCTTCGTAAATTCATAAAGAATGTAAAAGATCAGGAAATCTCCGATTCCCTCGTATATGAAGGTTGGCGTGAAAAAAGCGAAATTACCGTACCCTGGCATTCTGTACATGGGGGGAACAAACATCTTCCATGGCAGATCCGTAGGTACACCATATGCTTCGTGATTAAAAAAGTTTCCCCATCTACCCATACCCTGTGCAAAGGGGAGTACCATTCCAAGGGCATCCATTGCTTGAAGATACTTGAAAGATGCTCTCTTATTCAATTTTAGGTAAAGCCATCCTCCAAAAAACATTCCAATTAAGGCTCCAAAGATCGCCATCCCACCAGTCCAAGGTTCTAAAATTTGATTAACGTGATATTTGAAATATTCATTCCATGTGAAAGCAACATAAAATAACCTTCCTCCAACAACGGCAAATGGAATCGCCAAAACCATTGCTATTATGAACTCGTCTTCTTTTACACCCTCTCCAAGCAGTTGATTTCTTACAAGCAAGTAGGCTATTACGACAGATGAACCTATTATAACGCCGTACCATTTGATATGTAAAAATGCATTATTTATAAGGTAAGGATCCAGTACAAGACTTCCCGAAAAGGTAATTTTTAAGAAGAAATAAATAGCTATGATGACAGCTGTCACTATTGACCAAAAAAGCATTTTTTTCAATTTTCTGCCTCCCTTTTTTTGAAATCTTTCCATAGAGTTTCAAGTCTTTCTTTGATTTTAGCCTCAACGCCTCTGTTTGATGGTGTATAAAAGACATGGCCTTTCAACCTTTCGGGAAGGTAATTTTCCATGAGAAATGCTCCCTCGACATCATGAGGATAAACATATCCTTGCGAATATCCCATTTCTTTCATGAGGTTAGTGGGTGCGTTTCTTATTTTTAAGGGTACCTCTTCAAATGGGTTATCTCGCGCCTCTTTTGCCGCGTTCAAATAAGCCAAATACGCAGAATTGCTTTTAGGGGCTACGGCGCAATATATAACAGCTTCTGCAAGAGCCGTAGTACATTCGGGCATTCCTATGAAATCGGAAGCCTGGTAGGCATCTATCGCTATACTTAGGGCTCTCGGATCTGCGAGACCGATATCTTCAGATGCAAATCTCACAACTCTTCTTGCTATGTAAAGAGGATTTTCACCAGATTCAAGCATTCTTGCAAGATAATAAACTGCGGCATCAGGATCACTTCCTCTCATGCTCTTGTGAAGGGCTGAGATAAAATCGTAATGTTCATCCGCATGCTTTCTGTATCTTGGAATCGCTTTTTGCAAGAGCAATTCGATTTTATCGGATGAAACTGAACTTATGTCGTGTCTCCTTGCAAATTCGATCACTTCCTGAACCATGTTCAAAGCCATTCTTGCATCTCCACCGCTTAAGTTAGCGATGATGTCAATTGATAAATCATCAAAAGTTATCTTTTCGAATTTCAAAGCTCTTACTATGATTTTCTTCACATCATCATTCGAAAGCGGCTTAAAGACAAAAACATGACATCTTGAAAGCAAGGCTGGATTTATCTCAAAACTCGGATTCTCGGTAGTTGCACCGATTAATATCACAGATCCGGACTCCACGAATTGCAAAAGCGTATCTTGTTGAGATTTGTTAAATCTATGTATTTCATCCACAAATATGATCGTCTGCTTGCCAGTTTTTTTGAAAATTTCATAGGCCTTCTCCATTAGAGGTTTAAGTTCTCCAACACCCTCGTTTGCCGCGCTGAAATGTTTGAACTCTTTTTTCGTAAGATGCCTTATCACCTCTGCAAGAGAAGTCTTTCCACACCCTGGAGGTCCATAAAGAATGGCACTGTAAAGATCATCACTTTCTATAGCCTCCCTTAACGGCATTCTCGGCGATAAAAGATGATCTTGCCCGATGAATTCTTCAAAATTCCTTGGCCTTAGCTTTAAGGCTAAGGGTTCATCATTCCATAAATTCTCTTGCAATTCACTTTCCTCTTTCAAAATATGAAACTGTTTCTGAAATTCCTCTCTCAAAATCGTAGGAAGGTTCCCAATTAAGAATATTTTTGGCCTTCGAATTTTCCAAAATACTTTTTCTTAAATCGCCAGCTCTTGCCGGCCCATAAATTGGCTCAGGAGTGTAATTTATTTTCGACTTTAAAGTTTGAAAAACATCATTTACACTCTTACCCATACCGGTACCGATATTTATACTTTCTCCATCTCCAATTTCAATGGCTTTGATATTCGCATTGACAACATCTTTGACGTAAACATAATCTCTTATATACTCACCGTCTCCGTTTATCGTCACTTGTTCTCCTCTAAGCATTCTCTTTGCAAATATGGCGATTACGCCGGCTTCACCATCAGGATTCTGCCTTGGACCGTAGACATTTCCGTATCTCAATGCGGTATACCTCAAACCAAATTCTTTTTCGTAAAATTTAAGATATTTCTCGCAAGACAACTTCGCTATTCCATAAGGAGAAAAAGGATCAGGGCACACACTTTCAGGGGTCGGATAGATTTTTGGATCCTCACCGTACATGACCCCTCCGGATGAGGAAAATACAACTTTCTCAATGCCGTACTTTACACAAAGATCAAGCAAATTTATCATTCCCATGATGTTCACTTCTGCATCGTAAAAAGGTTCCCTTACAGATTTGGAAACAGATATCTGTGCGGCGGTATGAATTAAGTATCTTGGCCTTTCAGCTTGAAAAACTTTTTCGAGTTGTTCTTTATTTCTCACATCGCACTCATAAAATATGACATCTGAAGGAAGATTTGTTCTATTCCCAGTGGAAAGATCATCCACGACAATAGGATTTTCTCCCAATTTAATAAGTTCATCAACGATGTTTGAACCTATAAAACCGGCTCCACCTGTCACTAAAAATTTTTTTGACATTACTTTACCTCCATTTTTTGTCAAATACACTCAAAAAATACGATAAACACCGATCAAATCTGCCATCATCTTGCTACAATCTGCTTATATATGATCCTTGATGCTACGCCATTCATCGTTTGATCCAATCGAAGGTTTTTTCCTTGTAAAAGGTCTCACGGATCGTTCAAGAATTCTTGAGAATTTTGTGAACCACATTTCGTCCTTTGAAATCGGCTGAATTTTTATAGAATAAAGACCTGCAAGATTTGCCATCAATATATCGGTAAAAAGTTGATCTCCTATAACTGCAACCTCTTTTTTTGATACGCCGTACATTTTAGTTATTCTCATAATTTTTCTTGTTAAAGGCTTATGAGCATGTTTAAAAACTTTTATTCCGTTCTTGAGGATCACGTCAAGAGCAGGAGAATCACCATTTGACAAAATCACAATTTTACTTTTTTGAGAAAGATTTTTAAGTAAACTTAAGGTTTTAACGTCAACTTGAACTGATCTCCATTTAGCTAAGGTACCATCCATATCAAAAACGAAGAGTTTTATGCCATTTGAGATCAGGCGATCGTAATTGATCTCGAAAATATCATTTGCCCATTCATTAGGAGAAATCAATTCTCCAATTCTGAAAAGCCATCCAAAAGTATAGAAAATAAGGTAATAAGACATTTTCTCAAGTAAAACAAGCAAACTTAGGGCAATTCCCACTCCGGGATAAGGTTCAACCAGTATGGTATACATTCCCATTCTGTTTCCGGCAATTACATCGGTAAAGAAAAGATCCCCAACAAATACAACTTTAGTGGGAGGTAAATTTACGGTTTTGAGAGCCAACTTTAAAACCTTTAATCCCGGTTTCCTTGCCCTTGCAAAAACCTTTATTTCCGGTAATTCACTTCTCAATTTCTTCGTTCTTTCATAAGATGCATTCGTCACGATCACGATTTTGAAACCCATTTTGATAAGGTCTTTCAACAAATTTAGAACTTCATTTTGAATTTGATGCAAAAGTGGAGCTAAGGTGTTATCATAATCGAATATTATAACCTCAAAACCCCACAATTTAAGCCTATCATAAGGTATTTCATCAAGAGACTTAAAATGCTCCCTTGGTATTGGTTTCCTAAAGAACTCCAAGACTCGGCCCATATTTCACCACTTCAAGATGAAGTTCATCTTTCAAATAATTTAACAATTTCAGCATATCTGGAAGATCTGTGTCCACAACGACTATTTTTAAAAGATTTGATTTTGGATCGACATTTCTCACATTTAAAAGATTATCTTCTGCTTCTAACATGTAATTAACCATGTGAATGTCAGATTCATCGATTTTAACATAAAGATCGTATTCTAATGTACTCAAAAATTCACATCCATTCCGTAACGATATGAAGGCATTCCTCCATCTCCATAAATTCCAAACCAACCTTCAACATTCGTTGAAAGTAAATTCAAATTCGTCGAAGTGTAAAGATCAAAAAGATATGTACCGCTACTTTTTAATTTTACATCACCGCCAACGTTAAATTGCAAAAAACTAAATCCGAAAGGTGCGGAGCTGAAATTTGCATCAACCCAATAATTTTGTGCTGATTGAATTGAAAAACTTGCCCCTAAAATGCCTAAGGGATTTCTGTAATTGGATCCAATCGAGTAAAGCGGCGTTGAAACAAGAGTCATTTTGGCGTAAAATGAGAAAATACTCGAATTCAGGCCGGCTGTAATCGTGGAAGTCGATTCTGTATCATATAAAACGTAAGGCATCACATCATCACCCATGTAAACAGCGTAAAATTTTGGTTTAAACTGCAACAAAGGTATAACGTAGCATCCTCCGACGTTGAAAATGATATTCCCAATGTTAATTGGTAAATATGCACTTATCGACGCAGTCGATTGACTTGTCAAATCACCTTCGACGGAAAAGCCGCTGGGAAATGTAAATGAAATACTTGAACCTTTAGAATTCATAAAGCCAAGCGTTGAAATCGGCCCCATGTTAAAACCAAGAGAAAAATTAGACAATTGCGCTTGATTGTAGTTGTAATTCATCAATCCTGAGATAATTGGAGTTTCAAAATTTAGACCCATTTCACTTGAATTATCTACGGAAAAATTGTATTGACTTCTCTGAAAAGTTTTGCCGGGGAAATTTGTACCGTTAAAGGTTGAAAGTGCAAAATTATTCTTTGCAGATTGAAGCACTTGTAAGGAAGATATGGCAACAGCAGAAGATGGCTTTGATATTTTTTCAGAGACAAAGTTTTTAGGAAGCAAAAGTACATCGATACCAACATTTGTTGCCGCAAAAGTGCCGGTAAATTCAAGTGTGTGAGAGTAATAATTTGCATTTATCTCAAGATTTATAGGTATTGCGAAAATCAACGTACCCAGCCCAAATGTCAGAATAAAAAAATACAAAATTTTCATCGGTTTCACCGCTTTTCAAGCACAGAAAGCCTGGCTTGAGCCTTGGAAGAATAAGGTGAATTCGGAAATTTTGATATCAAAGAATTGTAAATCTGTACAGCATTGCTCGCCTGACCAATATTTTCGTAAGAAAGACCTATATAGTAAAGAGCCTCCGGTACTCTTTGATCTGATGGGAAAAGAGAAACTAAGGCAAAGAAAGCATCTTTTGCATTTGAATAATCCTGCAAAGAATAGAACAGGTTTCCAAGATCGTAAGCGGCATTTGGAGCTACACTGCTTGATGGGTATAGCATGTAAACATCTTTGAAATACTTTTCGGCATTCTTCATGTCATTTATGGATTGATAATATTTTGCATCTATGTAGAGTATGCCCCCTTTAGCATCATTCGAAATATTTTGACTTGAAAGAGAAGTAACTATGGAAAAAGCTTTTGAAAGATCATTTGTCTTCATGTAAGCATTTGCTTTGTAATATATCAGATCATTTTTCGTGGATATACTCGGATACGCTTGTAATATAGAATCAACGTAAGCGGGTATCTGTGCATAAAGGCCGAGCTTACCCATCGCGATGGTTTTAAGGACGTAAACAGATGACCTGTAAATATCTTGAAAATCGTATTTTGCAATCCAATCGTAAGTTGCTATTGCCGAATTATAATCTTTTAAATTAACGTACGATTGACTAAGATAGTAAGCTGCGTTAAGAGCAGTGTTAGGGTCGATAGTTCTGTTGTTTATCACGTAAGAAAACTGGGTAATGGCATTTTTGTAATCCGAATTGTTGTAATACATCAAACCAAGGTTATATTCTGCAGAAAGTTTTGTCGTTTGATCACCAAAGTTTATGGCATTTCTGTAAGCATCTATTGCATTGGTGTATTGAGAAGCCTTAGCGTAAATATCGCCTTCTAACATGTAAGCACTTGCTTTTGTATCCGAACTTTGAGTTGTTTGTATGAGATTTGACAACGTTGAAACGGCAAGAGAATAATTGCTTTCAAGATTGTAAGTATATGCGAGCCAGTATGTCGCAGAATCTTTGAGAGGTTCCGAAAGTTTTGAAAGATTTGTGAATATCGTTATGGCTTGCTGATAGTCCCCATCTTCAAGGTAAGTTTTCCCTTCTTCAAGATTTATCTGATTTACGTAAGATTGAAATTTAGTCTTCATCTGCTTGTAAAGGTCAACAGCACTGCTGAAATTCTTGTTTTCTCTCAAAGTGCTGCCAGCACTGATTCCGGCGTTGAAAGCCAATTCCAAATTTGTAGAATTGTTGAGCACATTCTCCCAATCGGATATCGCCTGCGTGTAATTACCCATCTTATATTCAGCCCATGCTTTTGCATTTAAAGCATAATAGATTGAGGCACCATGTCCAATCTGTGAGGCGTTCTGAAATGTGGTTATTGCTTCCTTGTATTGACCATTTTCGTAATATGATTGACCAAGGATCATGTAGAGATCAAAAGTCCAACTCGTTGGTGAATATGATTTTATGGCATTAGAAGCGGTATTGATGGCATCTTGAATCTTACCTGAATTCAAATAAGAGTAAGATTGATAGTAGATGGATGGTTCCACGACGTTTAAGTCATCGGAGTATTGCGGAATCTTTTGAAAATCAGAAATGGCTTGGGAATAATTGCCAAGATTGAAGTTAACCCTTCCGGTGTAATAATAAGCCCAGGCTTTCCATTGATTTGATTGAACTGTGCTCAAAACAGAGGTTGCTTGTGAATATTGGCCGAGGTTGAAATATATTCCACCTACAAGTACCTTAGTTTCATCACCGTAAGTTGAAGAAGTGTAAAGCTTTGAAAAGTACTTTATCGCGTTTGAACTGTCTCCATTTTCCATGTAAGAATAACCAAGAGAGTAAACCGAATACTCATAATCTGGCGAATCTTTTGGAAGATATTGGACAGCCATACCATAAGATTTTATAGCCTCCGGATAATTTTTTAGAAGGTAATAGGCATCACCCAAAGTTTCATAGGCCTGACCGATATATTGAGATGGTTCGGTATACTGAGAAAGAAAAAGGTTCATTTGTGCTATGGCTTGATTAATTCCGGACACATCTCCATACTCCTTGTACAGTTGAATGCTATTCTGAGCACCTATAAGCATGTTTATGCCATTTTGATCTACAGGCATTGCAAATGAAATTGACGAATAGACAAACAAACTTAAAAATGTAAAGAGGATGAAAATATTTTTTTTCATAAATCAATTCTCCCTTCTCAAGCAATTGTATTTTCACAACATTTTGTTTATTACATAACCTAAAAGACACAATCGATGTGTTATCATTTACCTGACAGTGGATACCCCCTATCCCCCCTCAACAGTTTTATGATGAGACCCGTGTTGGGTCTCATTTTCTATTCTGGCATATTTTATTAACCTTTTTATCTCTGAGTCTTTCAACATTCTGTATTCCCCTGTCTTAAGACGCTTATCCATTTCAATAGGCCCAAAGGAAAGCCTTTTAAGTGAAATGACGGAATGACCAAGAAACTTAAACGTTCTTCGTATTTCCCTTTTTTTCCCCTCTTTTATCTCTATTTTGATTTTAGTACTTTCGTTGCTATAGGACAAAATTTCAATTCTCATCTTTGCCATATAACCGTAAGGAAGGAAAATCCCTTTTTCCAAATCTTTTGCTTCACCATCGCTAATTTCCGGAACAATTACAGCCTCGTAGATTCTTGGAACTTCGTATCTTGGATGCAGCAGCTTTTGAGCAAGATCTCCGTCATTTGTCAAAAGTAACAAACCCTCGGTGTCAGTGTCAAGTCTTCCGATTGGAAAAACATCCGTTTCTATATTTAGAAGATCGAATACCGTTTTTCGACCTTGAGGATCCCTTTTGGTAGTTATATATCCTTTTGGCTTATTCAACATGTAGTATACTCTATTCTTAAAGGAAATCTTTTCCCCTTCAACTTGAACATTATCTGCCTCTGAAACATCGATGTAATCACGTATAACAAATCCATTTACGCTGACCTTCCCGGCTTTAACAAGCGCTTCAGCTTTCCGGCGGGACGCTATTCCACACGTCCTCAGATATTTTTGTATTCTCAACGAATTCCTCCTTAAGATCTGATAAATCAGATATTCCAAGCGCTTTTAAAAAATTCTCAGTTGTCACGTAAATATATGGATTACCTTTTTTCGTTTTATCCCTTTTTCTTTTCATTAAACCCATGGATATAAGCTCTTTAATTTGATTTGCACAGACACTTCCTCTAAATTTCTCTATATCCTTGAGTGTTAACGGTTGATTGTAAGCAACTATTGCAAGTACTTGCATTTGAGAATTTGTGATCTCGCTTACGGATTTTTTTCTTATTTTGGAAACTAAGTCGAAATATTCTGATTTCGTGAAAAAGGAGTATTTACCGGCGATGTTTTTGAGTTCTACCCCGTGATTTACGTGTGAATATTCTTCTTGTATTCGATCCACAGTTTCAAGAATTTCATTCCTGTTTCTTTCAGATAATTTCATGATGTCCTGAATCGTAAGACCATGGCCACTCATTATCAAAGCCTCAACCTCAGCCATGATATTGTTCATTTATAACCACCGTCTCTTCCGAATCGATGAATATGAAATTTAACCTTAAAAGTTCAAGAATTGTCACAAAAGTAACGACTGCTTCAAGTTTATCATCCGATGTTCCAATTATGTCGCATATTCTCATCTTTCTGCTTTTGATGATCAACGATTTAACCATTTCAATTTTCTTTGAAAAAGAGTAAAGGTCTTTGGTTATTCTGTAAACTCTTTTTCTCAGGTTTATTTCCTGCTTAACCGAGTTGATTATTTTCATGAACACTTCAGGCAGTGAATCATTCATTTCACGGGAAAAAGATGGTAAAATTGATATATCAAACTCTTTCATATGAAGTTCATAAAAATTCTCAACCTTCTCAGTCGTTGTTTTAAGGAGAGAATACTCATAGAGCTGTTTGGCAATTTCTTCTTGCCGTTCAATGACATCACGAGAGGGATTTAAAAGCATCTTGGATTTTATCTCCATCAAGGTTGAAGCCATCAGTATAAAATCCGAAGTTATTTCTATATCTACTTTGTCCATTTTTTCAACATATTCAACAAATTCATCGGTTATCTCTGATATTCTAAGATCAAGTGGATTCATTTTATGCTTTTTGACGAGAAAAAGTAATAGATCAAAAGAACCCTCAAAACTTCCAGAATGAAAATTTATATCCATTTATCACAAAAGGTTGGTGCTAGAAGCTATGCCGTTTTAACGGCAGAAGGCAGCACCTCTTTTGTTTCCTCCTTTCGTCTCAATTTATCATACTGCCATCCATCTGCTCTTTTTTCTGTGCATGGCATTAACGCTTTGTGTTTGTCCAACACAAATACCAAGTTAACTCCTCCTTTTGGAGTGCCCTTACGGGCCTTGTGACGCTGCTTTTACAGTCTCTCCTCGCCAATGTTATCCCAACTTTTTACGTCTGATACACTGCTCGCAACCACCG
>DYLQ01000076.1 GCA_020722015.1 Thermotoga sp.
CATCATTCCATTTGACATCTTTTCGGATCGTCACAACCATTTTAAGGTTGTTATCTTCCCATTTGTATGATGTTGCAAGTAAAGGAGTTATGATGCCATTTAATGGATTTACATACATCAGTGGTTAATACACGAAAACCGTTCCAGGATCGGCAGTACCTGAAAACAACAAAAACGGGTTGAAATTCGCTGCCATGTAGGTGGGAGCACTTCCTCCCAAATTTACGACTCCGCCGTATTTGATATTCTCACCGAACATAAACATCCCTAAAAACAACATGGAAACCACCAACAAAATCCCTACCTTCTTCATTTCTTACACCTCCCGTGTAAAATATGAAATTTATTTGTAGTGTTCCTTAAGTTGTGAATTCCAACTTTGCGATAACAGATCATCCACAAGCTCTTTTACTTGTTCATACGTCTTCGTTCTGTGATCTTCCATGAGGGCAAGAATCAAACTCTGTTTGTCTCCCTCCATGAACGACTGAAGCACCCATTCCATTCTTTGCAATCTTGGCATCATGACATGAATCATCACTTTAGGTGGCATCTTCCCAATTTTCTCGTTTGTTATACCTTTATCATTCACTTTAACCGGTATCTCAACCATCACGTCATCGGGCAATCCTTCTATCGATCCATTGTTCGGTACATTCAATATAAGCCTTGATGATTTTCCCGTTACCGTTGACTCTATGAATGGAATCAACGCTTCTTGACTTTTTTCCGGAGGGAATGCATCTGTTATTTTGAAATCAACATTTTCATAGACCTTTTTCAATTCGTCCGCTCTTTCTTTCAGACTGTAAAGGTACATGGTCCATCCAACTTCTGAATCCGGACCGCCTGACGCAAACCACTTTTCTTTTGTCTTCAAATCGGTGTGAAACCACCACGGTGAGACACTTCTTGTTGTATCTCCAAGAGGAAATGTACCATAAAGCCTGTACATCTCAACTGCCGCACGAGACATCTGATCGTTCCATGGTTGCGCAAAGTATTCATCGCTTCTCCAATAATTTTCCGAATCCTCTGCTATCCATTTGTCTATAAGTGGATAAGCATCTTTTCCATTGTAAAGAAATTTGGTTAACCACACGCAATGATTAAATCCTCCAACTTGTACTTCAACGTCTTTTTCATCGATTTTCAAGGCTTTTAAAAGCTTTTTGTATGCCAAAGATCCATCGCAGATCCCAACAGTCTTTACGCCACCGTATCTGTGAACAGTTGTCGTCCCTTCAAAAACTGGATTTGCAACCTGCAAATACCAGGCATCTGGACACGATTTGGACATATCCTTTGCAAGATCCAAAAAGAAATTAAGCTGTCTGTAAGCCGCGAAACTTCCATAATAATCGCTTACCCTGTCATCTATGCCTCTGTAATATCCATGTGCTTCGGCTATTTGCCTTTCATCTTCCATAAATCTGTATCCATCGACTTTAACCGCGTTTATAACGAAGTCCGCTCCGTCAAGTGCTTTTTTCCTATCCGTAGTTTTTTCGATCTTAAGGTTTGCCCCAACTGCTTTTATGTAACGTAAAGCAAGATCGTAACTCGTGCTCAAACGTTTTTCATCGATATCCATAAGAGTGACAGTTGATCCTGCTAATGTTTTAGTCAGACTCAGATCACGAATTACCATCATCGACCATACGACACTTCCAGCGCCTATCAGAGATATCTTTACCATTTTTTCCTCCTTATATTTCAGTGTAAAATCCATATTTTCGATCGTAATTTTTGTAAGAAATTTTCTTTATGAATGATTTTGCACTTATCGCGAGTGCTCCATTCACGACGGCCAGATCTTTTTTTATCGATTTTTCCAATTTAACTTCCGGCATCACCTTAAGATTTCGCACCACATCATCGTATAACTCATCAACATCACCGGCAAGTACTACTCTTGATGGATCAAATAACATTATCAGATCGCTTAAAACGGATAAAACCACCTGGACTTTTTTTGATGAATCAGAATGTTGAAAATAAGATTCAAAAGTTTCTTCACTACCATCGAATATCGGGATCCACTTTCCTATTTCACCGGCTCTTCCGTGATCACCTTTGTAGAGTTTTTCATTAACCATTACACCTGCTCCTATTCCACGACCAAAATACAAAGCGATCAAGCTTTCATTTGCCAATTTTCTTTCAATGTATTCTCCGACTGCCAAAGCATTTGCGTCATTTTCAAAGATCACCGTACATCGAGGAAAAGTTTCGTAAAAATCTGCGTCAAAAAAGTTATCGTAAAAGGTTTCTTTCCATTCGAGAGGAAAATCAGCGGCTATTGAATGATTTTCTTCATCTATGACACCTGCGACGGCCACAGTTAACGCCTCAAGATCTTCAGATAAGATTTGATTGCCTTCAAAATAATCGATCAATTTTGTTTTTATACTTCTCGAGAGTTCAGATGGTAATTTGCAATCGAACGGCACTTTTTCGACGGTTATGGGTGTTCTGTTCAAAGTTGAAATTGCGATGATGAAAAAGTCTCTTTCGATCTGAATACCGGCAATCTTCCTTGCCGAATAATTGAAAAATATTCTCTCAGCCCTTCTACCACCGATGGATTTATCTTTTCCCTTTATCGATAACAGATCATTCATGTACGGCTGAATCACTCTTACCACCGTTGGTAAACTCAAATTCAACTCTTTTGATAGAGTTGTCCTTGTCGTTACACCCTTTCTGTAAAGAGCATTAAGGATTCTAAAAGAGTTTTGTTCTCTCAAAGCAGACGCAGTCGCGCTTTCAAATGTCAAGTTTAAAAACTTCCTTTCTTACAGTATGAAATATAACTTACTAAATGATAAAATACATTCAGCGATATGTCAAACTCATTTTACAGTCGTTTTACATGGATTTCATTCGAATTTTCTCATTAAGAGGATTTACATCGTAATTACACATGATTGCTTGGATTATCTTTTAATATCTGGCA
>DYLQ01000008.1 GCA_020722015.1 Thermotoga sp.
TAAAAAACGAAGTCATTTGACTTCAGCAATTGCCTTTCGGTGTCTGGTCCTCGCTACGCTGCGGAGGCCACCTGCAAGCCAATTTACTCTCCGTCAAATTTTAAATTTATACGTTGATTTTAAAAAAGATTTAGTATATACCGAATCTTTTTCAAAATAATCAAAAACGAGATCCCCGATGAACTCGGGGATGATGGGTAAAGCCATCCGATCGCTCTAATCTTGGGTTAATTTTTGGAACGTAAATGTCGCGGCAAGAGACGTTACAACTGCAAAGCCGATAAGCACGACGACATCAACCCATATGAAATTCCAGCCGACGTTTAAAGTTATAACATTTCTGAGCGCATCCGCAGCATACGTAAGAGGGAAAATGTAAGCGATGTATTGCATAACATGGGGCATTTGCTGAATCGGAAAGAAAACGCCAGAGAAAAACATCATAGGGAAGGTTATCGTCGTCATCGTTATCATGGCCGTTTCTTGTTCTTTCATCGCGGCTGTTAACATGACACCTACACCTATGAAACTGAAAGTGCCAAGTAAAAGTAAGAAAATTGTCCATAGCAAAGATATCTCGTTAAAATGTACACCAAAGAATAACCACGCGATTACCAGAATTATCATAGCCGTTACGAACCCTCTTATGGTCTGCGAAAGCACTTTTCCTATGACGATGCTGCCACGGCTTATAGGTGTAACCATTACGCCATCCAAAGTACCAAGTTCTCTTTCTCGAGTTATGGCAGATGCGAGTCCTGTCATGACGCTCATTATCGCTATCATGGCCATTAGTCCGGGAACAGTGAAATCGTAGTAATTAAACGGTGTTCCATCTGCGTTGATGAGATTGGATTGCACATTTTGCTTGACGTTACTGGCACCTTCTTGTCCAAACATGCCAACAAGCATCTGTCCCATCATTATACCTGCTTGAGGATTTGCTGGACTTGGTATGACATCCATTGTTACAGGCCGATTGAGTGCTATCGATAAAGAGAAGTCTTTCGGTATCACAGCACCAACCATTATTTTTCCACTTGCCAATGCATCAATGAGATCTTGTTTGGAGTTGTAGAAGATCATCTTGTTCGTTGAAGATGCAGGCAAAGATTTTTCCACTTTAGCGTTGAAGATAAGATCTTGAGAGTATATTCCTATATTTCCTGAGTAAGATCCGCCTGTCTTCGGGAATATAAATCCCAACATGAGCATCATTATGATCGGCATCAAAACCGAAAACACAACCCTTGTTTTTCCTCTTAAAAATGTCTTTAAATCTTTCCATGCTATATCCCATATTCTCATTCGTTTCACTCCTTAACGTTTGCCATTTCACTTTTTTCTGGTGTGTTTCCTTCGGATATTTCGACGTATATATCCTCAAGAGAAGGCTCAAGCGATTTGAAACTTCTCACCTGAACGTTTAATCTTGCTATATCTTTCATAAACCGATTCAGATCTTCCACCTGTACTTTTATGTATCCACCTTCTTGTTCGATGATCTTTCCGTTGATGTCATTTGGAGAGAGTGTTTTATCGGTTTCCATTTCGACTATTTCCGCTTTTTTGAAATGTTTCTTGATCTCGTTGAGGGTGCCTATTGAAACTATCTTACCTTTTCTCATTATTGCCACTTTGTCGACGTTCATAAGTTCGACATCGTGAAGCACGTGGGTCGTGTAAACTATGGTTCTTCCTTCTTCTCTCAAACCAACTATGAAATCCCTTATGTGTTTTGTCGATACAGGATCGAGTCCAAGAGTGGGTTCGTCTAAAAATATTATCTTTGGATCCGGAACAAGTGCCCTTGCAAGGTTTATCTTCTGCTTCATTCCGGTACTCATCTTGGATATAAGCATGTCCTTGAAATTCCATATGTCAAAAAGTTTCAGGAATTTTTCAGATCTTTCCTCTATAACGGTGTCTTTCATACCGTAAAGTCTTCCAAAAAATCTTATGTTTTCCATAGCGGTAAGATTGTCATAAAGTATTATCTTTTCAGCCACAAGTCCTATGTTTTTTCTGACATTTGTCGGATCTTTTAAGACGTTGTATCCCGTGACCTCTATATGTCCACTCGTAGGAACTGCCAAATTCGTTAAAATTCTTATCGTCGTGCTTTTTCCAGCACCGTTTTGTCCCAAAAGCGCGAAAAGTTCTCCGTAACCTACTTCAAAAGAAATATCATCGACAGCCTTGACGTTTTTGAAGTATTTCTTCAAATTTTTCACGATAATTGCTTTGTTCTCACTCATTGACAAACCTCCTTAAAATTTCTTCAGATTCAACTACAAACTTTAAACTTTCTTTTAAATTCACTTTCGAATTGAAATCTTTGTTTGAAAGATCGTACAGCACATAAAGCAATTTTTTGACAACAGTTTTTATCTCCTCAGGCATCGAAGGATTTTTTTCACCGACAACGATGCCTATTTTACGCATCATCATTTTGATGGTATCTGTATTCTCTCTTAATTGTTTTACAAAATCATTCCCTTCGGGAGTTAGACTGTATATCTTTCTCCTTCCGATCACCTTCTGATCTATTAATTTTTTGTCAAGCAGATCACTTAATTGAGGATAAACTGTACCAGCAGATGCCGGCATGCCTTTTTCTTTTGCATATTTCAAAAAGTCGTATCCCGTACCTGCTTTGTTTTCAGCCAAAAAGTTCAAAAGCATCATCTTTAACATAGGATAAGAAGTTTTCAAACCAAACCTCCTCTATCTATTAAGATATATCTATATAGATTATAGACCTTCTTGTATTTAAATTTGAACAAATGTAAATTAAGTTTAAATTGCGATTGTGCGTACTGATCTGTTTCGTGGGCAATTATTCATTGCATAGAATGGCAGTAATTAAATTTTAAATCAAAGATTTTTGATTTTCGGCAAATATTTTTTTGTAAAGATCTGAACCATAACTTGTCTGCAAAGGCTCTCCTTCTTTGAGCTTAAAAGGCCTGCTTCCGTCTGTACTCCTTTCGGCCCTCAGAAAAAGTGCATTATCCATTTTTTGTTTGTAAAAACCATGAGATAATTCGTACATGTGTGTTACGAAAAAGACTTTGATGTTTTTTTCGACAAGTGCCAAGACTATTTGTTTTGCTATTTCAGATCCTTCTCTTTCATTTGTCGCGGCGAACGATTCGTTGAAAAGTACCATTGAGTTGGATTGGACCAAGTTTGCGATCTCATCCATCCTTTTTAATTCCTCATCGAACTTACCGCTATCCATTTTTTTATCTTCTTCACGTTTGTAGTGCGTGAATATCCCACTTGAAATGTTTGCCGTAAATCTTTGTGCCGGTACAAAGATCCCTGCTTGCATCATTAATTGCGCAATGCCTACGCTTCTGAGAAAAGTTGACTTTCCTCCTTGATTTGCACCGGTTATAAAGACGAGATCTTTTCCATTGGCGTTGATTTCATTTCCAACAATCCTTTCTTCTTTGATGATGGCAAGGGAAATATCGTAGAGATTTTCAAAATCATGTACCCGTTCGTTCATCGGCCTCGGCTCAGGAAAACAAATCGGTTCTCCGATTTTGACGATTCGATCGTGAAGATTAAGCACTCCAACGTAAAAGGCCAATTCTGTGCGCATCATTTTGAAGAAACTCAAAATATGATCCGTAGACTGAGCAAGAGCGTTCGCAACGGAATTTATTGCCTTGTCCTTTATCTGTCCAAGGGCTTCGGCACCCCTTTCGTCCCTGTCACTTATCGCAAATGTGTAAGATTCTTCCTTTTTTGAAAAGACTCGATCCAAAAAGTTCCCCCTTTTTTCATCAGACTTTAAAATCAAATAATCTTTTCCCTTGTTTCCCGTACCCAAACTCACACCGATAAGCATACCATTTTTGAATTCAAGATCTCTGAGATGCTCCTCAATAGTTTCAAAATATTCGTCGTTAAGTTCAACCTGAATCATCTTGAAAAAACGTTTGAAACCTTCGGATTCGAATTTGGAAGACTCCTCATCCGCGATCTTTTTCAATTTTTTCAAAGTGCCGATGAAAAGGTGTAAAAGGTCTATTGAACTGTGCAATATGGCATCCGGATATTTGCTGAAAAAACCAAAATACGTTTTTTTCTCCTGTCCTATTCCTTCAATGGCTATTGAGTAAAGGTTCCTTACCGTTGCTGAATTTTTCAAGCAATCTTTGATCACATCCTGACGGTAGAGAATCGTATCCACGTAATTAAGGCTTGAAAGTAAAACCTTTTTTGAAATGTCAAAGATAAACTCATCGCCATTTGACATGACGTTGAATATGGTGTTCAATTCGAGATCCTGGACGAGATAATCCGTAAATGAAGGAAGTGAATGTTCCGAATCGAAATCGCGATTTCTGAAAAGTAAAAAAGCTTTCATGATTTTATCCTTTCTTTTAAAGATTTGTAAGTCAAACGATACTTCTCAGCTATGGATATGGCATAAGACAATCCATCCGATGGCTTTCTCAAAACCTTGTAAATTCTTACAGATGGATTGTTTGGATCTACGGTTCCAACCATACTTACAACTTTTTCATTCATACAGGTTATCTCGTCTATGAATGTAACCCATACGGCCAAAAGATCAAGATCGTATATAATCGCCATTACCTTTTTGCTCAAGTAAAGCGCATCTTCCAAAGTCGTTGAAGAAAACATCTCGTTCATTATGATTATACTTTTAGAGGTCGCTTTTTTCAGAATAAGGTTTATCCTGAACAGATCATCTTCGAGTTTCCCGCGGAGATTGTTTATATTTTCTTCTCTTTCAAAGTGCGTAAAGATTTCATCGAATAAAAAAAGTTTGGCTTCATTTCCAGGTACGGGGCAACCGATGCTTGCAAGATAATGAAGTTGTCCGAAAGTTCGCGCAAATGTCGTTTTACCGCCTTGGTTTGGCCCCGTCACAGCGAAAATGCGTTCGTTACCTTTAAGATAAAAATCGTTGGTTACGACTGGCTTTTGATCGTCTGCCAATTTATCGGCAAGCGAAAGGTCGAAGGTTTTGTTGGCGTAAATCTCCTTGTCCTGTGTGATCTGTGGAATACAAAATTCAAGTCCGTTCCTTTTGAATTTGGATATGTATTCGATGTAAGAGATGTAAAATTGAATTTCTCTGTCAAAATCGGAGATCATTTCGTTCATGAAATTCGAATTATCAGTGTAATATCTGTCAAGCTTTTCAAAAATATCTGGATAAAGTAACGCAACAAAATCAAGTATTTTGGCCTCAACGTGGTTCATGTCCGGAAATTCGTTGAATGTAACTGTGTAATCTTTGACGGATCCCTGCCTGAATTTTTCAAATATTTCCTCTATTTCCTGGCCATAATCTTTTTCGGAGTGATCTCTTTTTACCTTGATCGCATTCCCTTTGACAAACAAAGTATATTTTATCTGTAGAAGTTCATTTTTTAACGTCTCGGTTTGAGCGATAAGAGACTTAAAATCGTTTGAATCGACGTAATTTTTCAAAAGCTTAAAAAAAGATGTAAAACCTCTCGATTTCAGTTCAACGGAAAGTGCTTTTTCAAGTTTTTTCACTGCATCACAATAAATTTCAACTCCGTCCAAAAACCATCTTTCTTTCTGGTATTTGTATGACAGTTTATCCGATTGCTCAAAAGATCTTCTCACCATACGCATTTTATCTTCGAATTTCAATATGTTTTCAAACAAGTCCTCGTTTTCAAGATCTCGCATCACTTCCTGCCTGTATTCTATCGAATCTATATCTTCAAGTTTCGTGTAGAAATATGGTTTCAAGTTGTATTCTTCCTTTTTGGATGTAACGGAATTCACAATCTGATCGATGTTAAGATCCACAAAAAAATCTGGAATCAGAGCGTTTTTCGCCTTTATTTTGTCATTTTCATTCAAGAAAAGTATGCTGAACATCTCAAAAACCTCCTTAAAAAACAAAATGGCTTCCATCAATAGAAGCCATCAGCCTTCAAGGCGATAAGGGAGCCTCATCCCGTTCCTATTATAGCACTTTCAAAAAGCACGAAAAAAATAATTCATATCTTTTTAAACAAACATCGTGTATAATATTGGCGGTGGCAGTGGAGTTTGCCCAAACAGCTTAACAGCCGATGACTCCTACCTATTTTCAGGTGGGAGGTGTATTTTGTTAGCGTTAAGTGTAATCCAGCTTGTTTATGTACTTGCGTTGGCTCCTCTTATTGCAGGGATAATATCTACAATCGAAGAGCGTATTGAATCCAAAAGAGGGCCGAGTATCTTTCAGCCCTACTATGATCTTCTAAAACTTTTCCGAAAGGAAAATGTTATTCCCGCAAAATCTTCGCCAATCTTCAGGATAGGTCCTTACGTTACTTTCAGCCTTTACATGCTTTTGACTCTTGTCCTTCCGATAATAACGGCATTCCCTTTGCAATTTGGACCTGTTGTGGATTTCATAGGAGGGGGGCTTACATTCGGTGCAGCGGCAACTTTTAAAAAGCTCATGGCTTTGGACAGCAGAAGTAATTACGCACACCTTGGCACATCAAGATCGGCCAGCATCGGGGCACTATCTGAGCCTATAACCGTTTTGATCTTCATAATGTTGGGTGTCATTTCCAAAACAAACAATCCTTACATTATAAACAACGTACTTCAAACTTCCATGACATGGTATCTCTCACTTGTCCATTGGTTCGTCGCAGCGGCATTTTTCATGGTTTTACTTGTCGAAACTGGGAAACTACCCATAGAATCTCATTCGACTGCTGAGCTCGGTGCGATAGATCAATCGATGGAGATCGAATATTCCGGA
Organism: Thermotoga sp.; assembly: GCA_020722015.1. GTDB lineage: Bacteria > Thermotogota > Thermotogae > Mesoaciditogales > Mesoaciditogaceae > Athalassotoga. Next base: position 6,788 of record DYLQ01000008.1, read on the forward strand.
TCCGATCTTGCATTTTTCAAGTGGGGCGGATATGCAAAACAATTCCTTTTGATGAGCGTGTTTTTAAACGTTTACACGGTGCCTTTCTGGGTACCCATGAAAATGAACTTCGATTCCGTATTCATCTACATGGGAATTCAACTTTTAAAGTTGGTGGGTCTTGCCATAGTCTTTGCTTTCTTCGAAGAAAGTGTCTCCAAATTCAGACTTCTCAAAAACTTTGATTACATTGCCGTAGCCTTTTCGATGGCGTTTTTAAGTTTTCTTGTCTTCAGCATCTCGGGGTGATTATATGAATGATTTTTTCATGTTAATAGGTTTTTCGGAAATATTGCTTGTGATTTTCATGCAATGGGAAGTGTATGTTGCAAAGATAATTAAGACCTTTTCGATAAGCTCATATGCTGTATCGGTTTTCTTGCTTTATCTGAGTTTTGTCCAGCATTCGTATCTTGTCCTTATTTTAGCCATATTGACGGCCGTGATAAGAGGATTTTTTATACCTAATTTCATTCTGAAAAGGCTTGCAAGAGATCCGTGGAGAGAAAGAGAATCAAAGCCCATTATGGGAACGGCATCTTCGATAATAATCTCTCTTGTGATAGCGATCTTCGCTTATGTGCTTTACGAGGCAACGATGTTGAATTTCATAGGAGTATTGTCGGGAGCCATTCCGATTGCACTTGTCTTTCAAGGCGCTTTTCTTGTGATCTCGAGGAGAAACGCCTTTATCCAACTTGTAGGATATATGGTTATGGAAAATGCGGCCTTTTTGTTCACGGGATATCTCTTTCCCGATCTTCCTTTCAGCGTAGAAGCTGGAACGGTGCTTGATCTTATAGGAGTCGTTATGATTTCGGGAATAATAATGAGGATGAGAGAAAATTCTCCGAAAAAATCAGACGATATCGATGAATTGAGGGGATAAATATGGATTTAGTTTACATCTTACCGATGGCAGCAAGTTTGATAGGCGCTTTGCTGTGTCTTGTGAGAATTGAAAAATTTGAAGAGATAGTTTCAATAATTGTTTCGGTTTGCACGTCAATTTTTGCCGTTTTAATTCTTTTTTCGCCAAATGTCTCAAATTATTTTTTGTTTTTAGATGGCATTTCAAAGATCATGATTTTGACCATTTCCATCGTTTATGTTATGACCGTTATTTTTTCGACAACTTTTTTTAAGTACATAGATGAACCGCTCTTTCAAAAGAGATTTTACTATCTGCTTCTCAATCTCTTTGCGTTTTCGATGTTTTTTTCTGTATCGGTAAACAATTTCGGACTTGTGTGGGTTGGGATAGAGGCGACAACGGTTACAAGTGCGCTTTTGGTGGCAACGGAAAATGACGAATCATCGATAGAGGCAACGTGGAGGTACATAATAATAGTATCAAGCGGCCTTGTCATTTCTTTCATAGCCAACATATTGATATATTCCGCAACCGGTACACTTGATATATCCAAATTGTTATCGATGAACTCGTTTTCTGCGTTACTCCCCCTCGGTTCGATGATGGCCTTGGTGGGATACGGTACAAAAGCCGGCATTTTTCCCATGCACACATGGCTTCCGGATGTTCACGGCAAAGCCCCGGCTCCGGTAAGCGCGATCTTTTCCGGAGTACTGCTCCCTGTAGCACTTTACGCGATGATCAGAGTTATTCAATTTACACCGATAGAGTATGTTAAGACCTTTGCCCTTATATTGGGATTTTTAACCGTGATAATCGCTGCAAGCCTTATGGCAGTTCAAACGAATTACAAGAGGCTGTTTGCCTATTCGACAATGGAAAATATGGGGATGGCTTTAATCGGAATATCTTTAGGTGGTTATGCGCTCTTAGGTGTTATCATCTTGATACTTTCACATGCGTTTGCGAAATCTTCGACTTTCTTTTTAAGCGGCAATTTATTATCAAGGTATAAAACGTTGAAGATCGACGAAGTCAAAGGAGTGGCCGGGCGCATGCCGATCACCGCTTACACTCTTCTTTTCAGTTCAATGGCAATAACCGGGATGCCTCCTTTTGGAACTTTTTTCGGAGAGATCATGATAATTTTCGTTTTGCTTTCTGCTGTACACATAGGGTGGGTGTTGTTGCTTATGGCTTTTTTGGCGCTTGCTTTCATTTCGATGAATTTCAAGGTGGGCAAAATGCTTTTTTCGGATTCGGAAGGAGATAACATGGAGAGAAAGAGAGTCGGTACCATCATCCCCGTGATTGATACGATACTGTCTTTGGCCATTGTTTTTTTCATTCCGCTTATAAGTAAGGTGATAAAATGAAGATATTGCTCGGGGTTTTTCGTAAAGATATAAATTATTATGTAGTTCAGGACAATGGGATCGTTTTAACGGAAACAGATCCTGCCGATACGTACCTTCCCAATTATGCTTCAGTCAAATTGCGCGATATGATGATAAATTCGGATCAATCAGTCAAAGACGGTGACGGTGTCTTCGATTTCAGATATGGTCCTGTCACGAGCGGAGTCGGAGAAGCCGGCATTTATCATCTTTACACTTACGGAGAAAGAATCCTTTCGGTTAGCATCGATCTGTCTTATAAACACAGAAATATACAAAATCGTATGGTAGGTCTCGATCTCAAGTCAGGTTTAAAGATGGCGGAAAGCATCTGCGGTAATTTCGCTTTTTCTCATTCTTTGGCATTTTCGAAAGCCGTTGAGTCTGCAATTGGTGTTAACGTAGATTCAAAAAGTCAAAGGCTCAGAATAATTGCCCTTGAGCTCGAAAGAATCTACAATCATCTTTACGTTATTTATCAACTTGCACAAACCGCCTCTCAAAAAGTTTTGACATCGCATTTGAGCTATCTTTTTGAAGAAAGTTTAAGGTTAAACAAAAAAATCAGTGGATCGAGATATCTCAAAAATTTCAACGATATCGGCGGAATTAAAAATTTTGACGAAAAAACTTTGCAAGATTTAAAGACTGATGTTCAAAAAATAGTCAATGAATTCAAAGATCTTTACGAATGGGCACTTGAAAGCGGGAATTTTTTGGATAGACTTTATTCAACGGCAATTTTAAAATCGTCGGATGCGATGAGTTTAGGGATAACCGGACCGACATTGAGAGCCTCAGGCATAAGGGAAGACTTAAGATACAACGATCCGGCGTACGAAAATTTGAACATTCCCATAAAAGAAGAAGGAGATGCGCTTTCAAGAATGGAAGTAAGAGCTGAAGAGATCTTTGAAAGTCAAAGGATAATCTTTAATCAGATAGAAAATTTCGATGCGGAGATTAACGCAGAAACAACCGAAAAAGGTTTTGGATATTGCGAATCGCCAAGCGGTACGATGGTATATAAAATTGATTTGGAAAGTCAAAACATTTCAGATGTGTATATCGCAACTCCGTCTCTTTTTGCTTTCAAAGGAATTGCAAACTCGCTGGTAGGCAACATCTTTACGGACTTTCAGTTTGCAGTTGAATCTTTCGGAGTAAATTTTGCGGATGCCGCACTTTGAGGTGATAAGAATGAAATGGTGGCCCACAAAAGGAATGAAAAGATTTTTGACGGAAATGGACAATTATCCATCAAAGGCGACGGTAAAATCGATGAATATTTTCAAAAGATCGATACACATCTACACGATAGATGTCGGCAATTCGAATTTGCTCAATTTTGAAATAAAAGCACTTCAAAGCGCTCAGTATAACACTCACAGGTTTGGAATATATTTTGCCGATTCGCCGAGGCATGCCGATCTTCTTATCGTACTTGGAAGCCCTACAAAAAATATGATTGAGCCTTTGATGAACACCATAGAACAAATGCCCAAGCCATTTGGAATTTTAATTGTCGAAGAAAACGATGAGATGGATCTGGAGCTGCCGAATGTCGTTGGACGGCTGAAAAATCCAGAGCCTTCCGATATTTTAGGCGCAATTTTGAAGATCATGGAAAGGAATTGATGATCATGTGCTTTGCATACACGGCACTTATTCTTTATTTTTTCGGAGTAGTTTTTTCTTTTAAAAGATGGATTTCCTACACGTTAGCGTCGATTGGCGCTGCCTTTGCGCTGGTAGGCGGTATAGTCGGAACTTTTTATCCTTTCACGCTCGGAAATATGGAGCTTTTGCCAAAGATATACATGTCGCTCGGAGTCAACCACACATCGGGAATTTTCATGACCATAGCCGCAATATCATGGATAGCGATATCCATATATTCGATCGATTACGGTAAATTTTACTCAAAAGATATGGGACTGTGGTTAAATCTTTCATTTTTGGGAATGATGATCATTTTGATGGCCGGAGACGGTCTTACCTTTATAACGGGATGGGAGATAATGACAGTTTCATCTTATCTTCTCATTCTCAAACACAAAGGTGCTTTCAAAGAAGCCTTTGAATTCTTGGCATTCGGAGAGTTATCGACTGTCAGTTTGATAATAGCCTTTGCATCTTTATTTTTAAAGAACGGAAATTTTTCATTCACACAAAACTCTGGTACTGTGATATTTCTGATCATGTCAACATTTGCCTTCGCTGTCAAAATGGGTATATTTCCGTTTCACACATGGCTTATAGGTGCGCATGCAAAAGCGCCATCAAACGTTTCGGCACTTTTAAGTGCTCCTCTTACTTTGATGGGAGTTTACGGTATTTTCATGGCACTTTCCATAATGCCGAATTTGCATCTGTACAATTTTCAGTGGTGGGGAATACTCGCCATCATTTTCGGTGCCATGTCCGCTTTTTGGGGCGCTCTTCACGCCGTTGCGACAAAGCAATTGAAAACTCTGCCTGCTTATTCGACGATTGAGAATAACGGAATGATTTTAGCCGCAATAGGAATATCCGTGATGGCAAGTGCGGATCCTAATCTCGCGATCATGTCTGAATTCGCTTTGATAACCGCAATTATGCTTGCCATATCACATACGTTTTCGAAATCTTTACTTTTCCTTTCCGTAGGCCATGTAAAGGAAGCTTTGAATGAAGACAACATAGACGATCTGCGTGGCGCATGGAGCGCCGTCGGAAAGATCCCCGCGTTGGGAATATTGATCTCAGGCCTTTCTTTCAGCGCATTTCCGCCGCTTGCAGGCTTTGTAGGTGAATGGATGCTGTTGGAATCTTTCTTCCAATCTTACAAGTTTTCTGATATTATCACTCGCCTTGTGGCAACTTTTGCAGGCATATTTGTCGCTTTGGCAATAGGCATGGCGGCATTTTCAATGGTAAAGCTTGCCGGATACACAGCCTTGGGATACGATCACGGAAAAAAAGCCAAACGTATGCCATCTACCTTGATGAAGGTATCAGAGCTTTTTCTCGCAATTCTTGTCTTCGGATTTGGAATTTTTGCCACTTTTGTTTTAAGATACTTTGGGTATTCGCAATTCACATCCGGACTGTTTGGCGTACCGTCTCCGTTTTTGATGATTTCATCTGTACCGATCTTCGGAGTGGTTTCTCCGATGTTCTTTGCAATTGTAACTTCTGTTCTGTTTCTTTTTCCACTGGCTTTTTATCTTACAAAAAATAAGGTAAGGCGCGTTAATTCCTGGAACGGAGGATTGCCGATTGAAGAAGGCGAGTATTTTACGGCTCAAGCTTATTCGTCGATAATAGAGATCGTATTCAAGAAAATATACATCACAAAAGAAAAACGTTCGGCCGATGAGGCTCACATAGAATTTGTCGATGTGATAAGTGTATTTTACGATGCCCTAAAAGGCACAATTTTGAAAATCGAAAATGTGCTTTCGAATACACTGATGAATGGAAACATCAACGCGTACGTGGCATACATATTTGCCGTATTGGTTTTGATCTTCATATTGAGGTGAGATAAATGAAAAAATCAGTTGAATCGGGATATTTACTCGGTAAAATAGATGAACTTCTCGACAGGGTGGGTTGTCCAATATGCGAACTTACATTTGAAAGTGTCGATGACAACATAGACACACTTTTTTATGAAAATGTCAACGATCCGTCGGAGAGGGAAAAATTTTCAGCCGGTCCGGGCTTTTGTCCCAAGCACTTAAAAATGGTTGAAGAACATTTGAAAATGCACCCGGAACTCGGCATACTTGGGGTATCGGTGCTTTACGGCACGCTTGATGACGATTTGAAACGTGCGTTGAACGATGAATCTGTGAACTTTGGTGTAAGATGTCAATTATGCGATGATGAAGCGGATGCCGAAAAAAGATATTCAGATCTTTTCATTCAGTACATTTCAAATGAAGACAGGATTAAAAAATACGAGAACTCGATATCAACTGTGTGTTTGAAACATACGCGCGATTTACTCAAGAACTCGAATGTGAACTCTAATTTTAAGGGTATTCAGGAGATCAAAATAGAAAGAACCTTGAATTCATTGAAGGAATTCATAAGAAAAAATGACTACAGATATTCAAAAGAACCGGTTACGATCATGGAAGGTGAAGCATGGAAAGTGATATCCAAATTTTTGTATTGAAAGTATTTCAATTTTGGTGTATAATTCATTCTCGATAAATTCAATTTGGAGGTAATCATGTTAGATAAAGATTTGAAGGAAAAGATTGATGAAGTTTCTTCTTTTGTAAACGACAGCGAGATATATGACTATTCGAGTCCCGAAATTGTTTGGGATGATGAAATCGGCTATTCTATTGAGGAAGAAGATACTGTACTCGAAGATCTCGTCTGGGGAGGCATGACGGAATCAGAGGCAAAAACTATTCTAAAAGAGTACAAAGAGCGTCTTCAAAAAGCTTCTGGCATTGTCAAACAACTCATAAAGGATGGAACCATAACTTCCGAAGATGAAATATGGGACTACGTTGACGAAGAAGGAGACGAAGATTATTACGAAGATGAAGATGAAGAAGATGAAGAAGAGGAAGAAGAAGACGATGACGATGACGAAGAAAGATGAAATAATTGAGCCCATATTGCGGCAAAAGTTATCATGACAAAACCGATGATCTCTGTTTTTGAGAAAGTTGATTTAAGCATTATAACGGAAAATACGGTAGCCATGACAGGTTCTCCAGCGTAAATGAATGAAGATGAAACAGTTCCTATTTTCTTTTGATATTTTGCCTGTATGATGATGCCTATGATACTTGCCACAATTGCCATGTAAATGATAAAAGCAACGTCCGGAAGATTCCAACTGTCATGATAACTTGAGAAAGCGTAAAATGGGATATTTGCAACTGTTATGATCAAAAATTGGTAGAAGGTAAGTGTAATCTCCTTACCTTCATGTTTTTTTGTTAAAATTGTCATCAAAAGTACCTGAAACGCGAAAGAGATGGCACATAAAAAAGTTAAAAAGTCTCCGAAATTCATATCAAATTTACTTCCCGAAAGTTCTATCATGTATATACCTACTGAAGCGATTATCAAAGCGAGAATTGTATGAAAACTGACTTTGGTCTTTTCGAATATAAATGACAAGATAACTGCAAACACAACGTACATGGACGTTATAAAACTACTTTTTGCAGGTGTTGTGTAAACAAGTCCCCATGTTTGAAAAACAAAACCGGCTCCCATAGATATACCGATCATAAGACCGGCTTTCCATATACTGAAAAAATCACGTTTTATGGATGGGAAAAATATGATCAATATTACGACGTCAGCGATTAGGAATCTGACAAGATTAAGGGTGAAAGGAGAAATACTTTCAAGCATGATCTTTTCTATTGGAAAGGTTGTTCCCCAAACGATAACAAGTAAGGAAAGTAGAAATACCGCCATGAACTTTGATTGAGTCTTTTCTATGGTTTAATCCTCCATTTCACAGGTACATTCTTTGTTCAATTCAAAGATAATTTTACACCAAATGAATTTCTAAGTGAACTACCCTCAGCTTTAGCTGTGGACTTCCTGTTTCATTGACCTTCGCCCTTCATACTAACAGGTTGATCATTCGTCTCAACGACAACGGACACGAAGAACTTTCCAGTCGGAGTTTTTGATACCGTATACTCTCGCTCTCTTTCTTTAAGAACTCTGTTTAATCTTTTTATTATAAAATGGTTCGTCTCGAATACAAATCATCGTGCATTTGATGCAGTCACTCTCATCTCCCCATTGAAATGGGGAGTCTTCCCGTTCTTGATCATAAATAGGATCTTTACCTTTCAAGCCCTTGACATATTTTGATTTGTTTGATATCATATTGTGTGTGGCCGAGGTGGCGGAATTGGCAGACGCAACGGACTTAAAATCCGTCGAAGGGATACCTTCGTGTCGGTTCGAGTCCGATCCTCGGCACCAATTCTTACGATGCGGGGTGGAGCAGGCTGGTAGCTCGTTGGGCTCATAACCCAAAGGTCGATGGTTCAAATCCATCCCCCGCTACCAGATTGGCGGTGTAGCTCAGCTGGTCAGAGCATACGGTTCATACCCGTATTGTCCTGGGTTCGAATCCCAGTGCCGCCAGATGTATGAATGTTATCAACAACTTTCATGAAAGATCAGGCAATAAAACCCCTCTTTTCAAAGAGGGGAATGATTGCCAGATTTGTAGTTTCTTGGTATTCGCTGAAATTATACCTTAAAGAATTTGCGTTTAAAATGAAAAATTCAATCCTGTTGATAATTCAACAATTGGTAAAGATAACGGAAATGCATTTCCTATCGATCCAGTTGTTGGAATCGTTATCATCGTTAACCTTAAGGCTCCCTTGACGTATCCTTCGAAACCACTGACTATCGGGAATATGTATCCACCGTTTATGCCAACTACCGGCAAGAGACCTCATTGTAAAACACCATCCTTAATTTATTTATTAGATTATACCAGATCATTCAACATTTTCATATCACGTTTCATTTACGTTTACCTTGCCATATGCTTTGATCCATCTGCTGTTGCTATACGATCTTACTGACTGTTATCTCCGGATATGCCAAGGGTTTTTAACTTTGTTTTGTATACATCGAGGATATCCGTCATCGTTATTATCCCAAGAAAAGCTCCGTTGAGTACAACAGGCACCCATGTACTTTTGTTTGTATTCATTATTTCCCAGGCTTCCTCGAGGCTTGCATTTGGCTTAATTGACGGGACGCCTGTTTTCATGAAAGTTCTTACCGTTCCATCGTTTAATTGATAAATATCGTACATGTAAATAGCACCGAGAAAATGTCCTTGGTTTGACACGGCAATGGACGAGACAGAATTTTGAGTCATCAAAGCTTTTGCCTCTTTTACGTCTGCGTCCGGATGAATGGAAATGTTTTTGAAATTTTCTATATCCGTAACTTTGAGATTCGTCAGAATAGGCACGTTGTATTCACCGGCATGAGCGGGTGAATTTTTTCTGGTTGGAACCTGAGCTTTATATATGGTGTAGTTTCCGGACACAAGATAGGAAATTGAAACTGCTATCATCTCAGCAGGCAAAAGCTGAAGTCCTCCCGTCATTTCAACAACCATGAGTATAACCGAGACCGGGATTTTTGCCGTTGCTCCATAAAACGCTAACATTCCAACGATCACAAACGGTGCAATTGTTGGCACTTGCAATGGAAAAAGGAAATGAAAAATGATGCCGACATCCGCTCCTATGAAAGCACCTGTGAAAATTCCCGGTGCAAATAATCCGCCGCTTCCGCCGGATCCAACGGTCATGGAAGTTGCGAGTATCTTGATGAACGGTATTGCGAAGATGATGATAAGTACCGGTATCCCAAATGTGGGAAGAGCATCGAACTTTTGTTCCATCAACATCTGAACCCAGCCATAACCGCTTGCCATGATCTCCGGAAAAAGCAAAGCTATCAATCCTGTTATCATAGCACCTATTGCCGGTTTAAAATATTTGTTTATACGCATCTTAGAAAACTTATCGTTTATATAATAAAAAGTCTTTGGATAAAGTATCGCCATAAAACCCGCAACCAAGCCAAGCACAGCATACATGGGCAATCTGATGGGATTAAATGGGGCCAAATAATATCCAAAAATAGGCGTAAAACCATAAAAAATACCGAAAATCGAATATCCGGTCGCAGAAGCGACAATGGCTGGATATATGACATCAGGTTCAAAATCTCTTTTGTAAAGTATTTCCGCGGCTATAAGAGCTCCGGCGATTGGAGATTTAAAGATCGTTCCTATTCCGGCGCCTATACCTATTGCAACCATTTTTCTTCTATCTTCGGAGTTGAGCTTTAAGATATCGGCAACCATGGCACCAAGTCCAGCAGATATCTGAGAACTCGGTCCTTCTCTTCCGGCACTTCCCCCCGATCCTATGACTAAAGCAGAGGCTATGAATTTTATAGGCGCTACGCGCCATCTTATCTTTCCCTGTTTTTGGTGATATGCTTCTATAGCTTTGCTATCCCCTTCAGCTTCAGGAGCAAACTTGTAAACCAAAAGTGAAGATATAAAAGCTCCCGCGATCACAACGAGCGGAATAAGGTATATCCTGCCGACGGAATAACTAAGAAGTCCTCCATCGCTTATCGTATGCGGAATATTCATACCAAGTAAATATCCAAGGAAAAATTTTTCTGAAAGTTCAACTGCGTAGTAAAGTAAAGTTGCTGCAAATCCACTTAAGATCCCGATTATTATTCCGAGTATCAGCCATTTGCCAAAATAAGAAAATCCCGATATTCGCCTTGGGATGAGACTTTTTAGCTTTTTAAAAAAGTTAAGAGACATCAAAATCATCCTTTGTGATTTTAATCTTTGAAAATGGCATTATTTCTGATGGTCAAATATTGTCCAAATTCACCGGGTTTCGGAGAATGAGAATTAAATGCGTTAAAAAAGCTAACTATCCAAATTTTCCCTTTATTTTCTACTTTCCATCCATCTTGTATTTCCGGCTCTTTTAAAAATATCAATTTAAAGAAGTATCCATCTACAGATTTGCCAAGCTCAAAATGCTCATCTACTTTATCAATTTTGAATATTTCGAATTCAGGTGGCGAGACCGAGTTAGCGGCTTTTAAGAAATCATGGTCTAAGATCTCATCTGTTGATAACAAGAAAAGGCCTGCTCTGTCTATTACTCCTGTTGGGAGGGCCTGACCGAAAGACAATTTCAGCCTTTGATGAAATCCCTCCGTCATTTTAAATCTTACGTCGGTTCTTCTCAAAACTCTTTCGATCATTCTTATCATTTCATGATTCGAAAGATATCTCAAAAGTCCGATTCTTTTGTAATGGAAAAGATATTTCACGAAATACCTTCCTGAATTACGTTATCAACGTTGAATTTTTGACATACACCGCATCCGGTACATCCATCTCTGCAATCCGGAGTTAATCTTTCTTTTATGGATTTCAGATGTTCTGACCATAAGAAGCCTTTCGAAATTCCAGAGTCTACAAAATCCCATGGAAATGGATCTTTGAAGGACTTTGCGCTCATGATCTTTTGAAGATCTATTTTCTTGTCTTCGAAAATTTTCATCCATTTGCCTGGATTGAACATCTCGTCCCAGTCTGCGAAAATGAGATCTTGCTTTTCTGCTTCTTCTACGACTTCTCCAATTGCCTTACCGCCTCTTGAAAGTACACCTTCTATGATCGCCTTGTAAGGATCTGTGAAGTTGAGTTTTGCAAATCTTCTCGTCCAATTTAAAAGTTTAAACCTTCTGAAAGCTTCATCCGGCATTATTTGGGCTTCAAATTGAAATGGCGTGTGTGCCTTTGGGACAAAGACCCCTATCGTTGCCGAAATCTCATGAAAACCCATGCGTTTTATCTTATCGATTAGAATGCCTATGGCTTTAACGTCTTCGTCTGTTTCGGTTGGAAGGCCTATCATGAAGTAGAGCTTTATCTTTTTCCAACCCTTTTCGATTGCCAATTTTGCCGCCGAAAATATATCGTCTTCGGTTATTCCCTTGTTTATGACATTTCTAAGCCTTTGAGTTCCCGCTTCCGGCGCGATCGTAATTCCGCTTTTCCGGATCGTACCTATTGCTTCTGCAATCTCAACGGTAAGAGCATTGGCCCTTGTGGATGGAATTGAGAAAGAGGTATCTGTGATCTTTTTCAAAAGATCGACAGTATCGTTTATTTGGCTGTGATCTGCACTACTTAAAGAAAGCAGACCGAGTTCTTCATAACCTGTTCTTTCTACGATCTTTTTTGATACGTCGTAAATTTCGGTCGCACTTCTCTCCCTTACCGGTCTGTATATCATACCTGCCTGACAGAATCTGCATCCATTCGTGCATCCTCTCATTATCTCGACGACGCCTCTATCGTGTACTATTTCCGTGTATGGAATTATCTGATCTACAGGAGCCCAATCCATCTTCATTTCAGAAATGATCCTTTTTCTAACCTTGTTGTTGTATCTGGGAACGTAAACACCTTCTATTTTACTTAAGAATTCAAGTTTTTCAGAGCGTGATCTTCCTTTTTTAATAGCGACAAGCATTTCCGTTGTTGCCTCTTCACCATCTCCGATGAGGAATGCATCCACGAAATCTTCAATAGGGGTAGGGTTAAAGGTGCATGGTCCGCCTGCTATGACTATCGGATCTTCATCGGATCTGTGAGCGCTTTTTATGGGAATGTCACCCAGCCTTAGCGCTCTTAAGACGTTTGGATATGACATTTCATACTGAAGTGTAAACCCTATGACGTCGAATGCTTTTACGGGAGTGTAAGTTTCATAGGAATAAAGTGGAATACCCTTATCGATCATGATTTTTTGCATGTCAGGCCATGGTAAGTAAGCGCGTTCGCATTTTGCAAAATCCGTTTTGTTGACGATATCGTATAGAATCTTTACTCCAAAATGAGACATCCCCACATCATAGAGATCAGGGAAAATAAGACACATGGAAAGTTCGGCATCTTTTTTTACAGAATTATACTCGTTGCCTATGTACCTGCTTGGTTTCTCAACTTTATCAAGTATATCAACGAGTTTTTTAAGAACGTTCGAATCCTTTTTCACTCTTTGGCGCTCATCTCTCACTGTTTATGATTTCTGATTTTCTGTCAACTCTTTCATTTTTTCTCACTTTAGATGTAAGCCTGTTGGACCACTTGCCACATCTGTCACCCCAGTAGGCTATGGTTTCACCGTTTTCTATAACTTCGTAAACTTCGCAGTTATTTGCGCAACCATCGCAGTAGAAGACGCGCGTTTTGTGTTCGAGTTCTGTCACTTTGAACCCTTTGAAGTTCGTTTTCTGACCTGTGATCTCAACTTCTCTCTTGGCAAGCATGGCGACACCCCAAGCACCCATGAGTTTGTTGTTTTTAGGGACTATAACTTCTGTTCCAACGGCATTTTCAAAGGCTTTGACTATACCGATGTTTTCCGAAACTCCACCTTGAAAGACGAATTTCGGTAATAATTCTTTTCCCCTTGCAAGATTGTTGAGATAATTTCTCACGAGACTTTCCGAAAGTCCAGCTACTATATCTTCAGGAGTTGCTCCCATCTGTTGTTTGTGGATCATGTCCGACTCCGCAAAAACCGTACATCTTCCCGCTATTCTGACTGGATTTGTGGCTCTTAACGAATAATCCCCGAACTTTTCTATGTCAATTCCGATTCTTTCAGCCTGGTGATCGAGAAAAGATCCCGTACCGGCGGCACAAACGGTATTCATGGCAAAATCAGTAACGGCACCGTTTCTTATGAAAATTATCTTTGAATCTTGCCCTCCTATTTCGAAGATCGTGGATACATCCGGGACTTCGTGAATAGCAGCGTAAGCATGGGCAGATATTTCATTTTTTATGATATCGGCCCCCACAACAACTCCGGCAAGTTGCCTTCCGCTTCCCGTTGTTCCAACGGCTATGACCTCTATGTCACCAAATTTTGAAGTGATGACGTTGTACGCCTCAATCATACCTGATTTTATCGTATCGATTGGATTTCCTTTTGTTCGAATGTACAGACCTTCCACTATCTCATCATTTTCATCCACAAAAATGACCTTAGTCGTTACAGATCCAACATCTATTCCCAAAGCAACCTGTTTTGACAATTTTTTCACCTCTTTAATTTTTAACCGTTACATGTGATTCTTTCTCTTCGTGCGTCTTAATTTGCCTTCTGCTTTTTATCATATCGACGAAAGCTTCAAGTCTTGTCACGAATCCTGCCTCCCCCGTTTGTTCATCGAAAGCAAGACTTAAGACCGGAATATCGTAATCTTCGCTAACTTTTGTGAGTATCTCCTTTGCCGCTGTTTCAGGCAAACATCCGAAAGGTTGAGCTTGAATGACCCCATCGTAACCGGCTTTTTTGTAGAGAATGGTGTTCATTATGCTTTCTTGACCATCCCCGCCTATGAAAAAGTCAAGATATCCCTTGTTAACCTCAAGCATGTGCGCTTTATGGGATTTTGCCTTTATGAGTCTGTCAAGAGTCCAATTTGTGACTCTCAAAGATCTGTCAACGTCAACTCCCATGTACGCCAGTTTTTTCTCTATATCGAGATTGTTACTGTAATCCATGAGTATATAGGCTTCACCGACAAGACCTACCTTGGGAAGATCGTCGCGCTCAACGTGGGGATTTTTATCCATCTTTTCGATTTCTTCGTTCAGTATTTTTTTGATAGCCTTAACTTTATTAGGTGCATGCCTTATTCTCTCAATGGCTTTATCGAAAATTCTCTCCGTAGATCCGGAGACTTTTTCTCTCGGAATAAGATGGTAAAGTTTTTTCTCAAGTTGTTCTGTCGCGTAAACCTTCCAGCCTGCTATCACAAAGGCTTTCACCACAATCCACGGAGCATGCCATCCAGTTAACTTTATGAGCTTCTTGAAGAATCTGGGAATTCCCTTGTAAAGCGGCGGATAAATGCCTTCGACGTTTACGACTTCAAAATTGGTAAAGCCCTTGTCTTTTAAAATCTTGTAATACAACGGACTGTAATACCCAAATCTGCAAGGTCCATAGCTTTCAAGAGAAACCATTTTGAAATACCTGTCCGGATTTTTTTCAAGTACTCTTTCAAATTGCCCTAACAATATCTTAAATGGAAAACACATGTATTCCGGAGAATTGGAAACACCTTCTTTTATCGTTTCGTTATTTGTGGGTTCTGGCATTATGACATCATATCCGAGTATTTGAAAAAAACTTTCAAAGGCTGCGTACGTGTACCCCATTCTCGGTACCGTGTAAGTTATTTTCTTGTGTGACAAGACCATCACCTCTTTTCACGCGTATCAAGTCGATGAAAGCCTCTATTCTCGTTGCAAGTCCAGCATCTCCGGTCTGCTCATCGACTATTATGTGCATAACGGGTTTTCCAACCTCTTTCGAATAAAGATCGAGGAGTTTTTGATATATAGAACTTATTCCGCAGTTAAAAGACGATATGCTTATAACTCCATCGACGTCAGGTGAATCTATGTAATACATTCCGCCCTTTGCGGCCGCATTTGCCTGATACCAGAAAAGGTCCTTTATCATGTATTTGGAGTAATGATTGTAAACTCTTGGATTCAACATATCGGTCGCGACTATGCCAACATTGAAATCTTCAAGTTTGGATATGATATCTCCATTTGTAAAGGTGTCATAAACATCGTACGGAAATCCAGCAAGAGCAACTGTATAGCGTTGTTTTGAGACCGGCTTTTTTATCAACGTTTCGAGATCACGTATGTTTTTGACCACATCAAGAAAGGTATGACCGGATCTTAAAGATTTTGTGGCGAGCTTTTGGTACTCTATGCCAACTTTAACAGCTGACTTTATTTTTTCATCAGAATCTCCAAGTTGTCTTCCTATCTCTTCAAATGCCGTGATTATAGGCTTTTCTCCTTGTCGAGTGTAAAAAGTCGCCGTTAAAATTCTGTTTGCATCTCTTACGAATGCACTTTTCATCAAGTCTGGAAGGGCAGCCAACTTTGGACATGTGTATTTGTACTTTTCCTCGCTTGCAATTCTTGGGACAAAAACGAGATCAACATCCTTTTTATCAAGCAGATATTTGACGTGCCCATGGAAAACCTTCACCGAAATACATATATCGTCAACGGAATGAGAAACGCCTAAGTTTATGATTTCTTTGTTCGTTGGAACTGACAATCTTAACTCGTGTCCAAGTGACGAAAAGAACCCATACCACATGGGATAATAAACGTAAAAATACAATGCCCTTGGAATTCCTATCTTCAAAGTCTACCACCTCTATTCACAAACATAAAATATTTTACCACAAAGCCAGTTAATGGGATAATAAACGTAAAAATACAATGCCCTTGGAATTCCTATCTTCAAAGTCTACCACCTCTATTCACAAACATAAAATATTTTACCACAAAGCCAGTTAAAATGATAAAGGGCGCATATGCGCCCTTTATTCTACAAAATCAAACTCATCAATGCCCGCTTTGAGCGGCCAAATTCCACAGATACATGAATTGTTCCAGAGACCCTCCGCCTATTTTACCGGTCTTCGGCACACCTATATCGTACTTTGATATGGTTTCGGAAGATGGGTTGGTTTGGTGCAGGGCATCTACGAGCAAGTTCCAATCTTCCATGTTGACGTACCCGTCACCGTTGAAGTCGGCTTGCGAGTAAGCGCTGTTGACCGTCTTGAAGATTGGAACGTAGAACCAATTTCCGTAAGATTCAAATTTCCATGCCGGCACATTTCCGGATGCGTATTCTTGAGGTGTTACCCATGGCTGCAGCCAATAGCCGTTCATTCCCCAGCTTGTACCCCATGAGTTTCTCACTATCCAGACGTTGTAAGTTTGGCCGTTTGAGGCTTGATAATTGTTTATCCATCCTACGATTTGAACGGCATGTCCTCCGACATATGGGTTACTGGATGAGCCTGGATTTGTCGGAACGTAAACACCGCTCGTGTAATAATCGAAACTTGCAGGAACAAGGAACGAAACGCTTACAGATCCGTACTTCATTATCATCGTCTTTATCGCGTTTATGTACTGATTATAACTCACGTGGTAATAGTATGCCTCTTCGGGAGCACTCAAAAGCAAAAGTGTTCCTTGAGAGTATGTTAGATCATTTTGCCAGTTTGAGTTTTGAGGATCCCATTCAATCCAAGGAGAATTCTCGTAAGAGATGGTTGGAAAGTCCGTCGCCGGAGGCATTCCGTACCTTATGGCGTTGTACATCGCAAAGTACTGGTTACCGCCTGCATCTAAATTGGAATCCTGAATCACCCAACCGTTTGCCGCAATCAAAAGATTCCAATCGACATCATGGTATGCGGCAAACTGCGTCGAAAGGACGGGAATATTCGATGATGAAACCACGCCTTGCACCGCAAGAGCCGTCTCAAAGGTTTCTGTCGTCGAGAAAGCCCAACACGTTCCGTGGTACCCCTGATCTTTAACGGGTGTAACGTAAGAAATGCCTGGATAATTCACGAATTGATCGCTAAGATCGTAAGCAGACGGAAGATTAGATGCATTCATCGTCAAAGGATTGAACATCGTGTAGGATCCCATAAGCATATCATCCGTTGTCGTAAGCTTTTTCGTGAGAAAAGCAGAGACAAAGTCTTTCGGTAAAGGTCTCCATCCGTTCATCACGGAGAGTTGACCTATCGTTTTTCCATCGAATCCGTTAAGACCGGCCACCCACGGAAGACCATTTTGAACATTTTGGGCGTTTATCTCGTTGACAACAGCCGTACTCAGTACGGTCTGTTCGTTCAAAGAAAGGCCAAACGCGAAGATCGCCATTATCATCAAAGATACAAGAACCAATGTCATCTTTTTCATATCGATCACCCCGCTCATTTCTCTACGCTGCCAACGGTAACGATGGGTACGGATCTCAGTATCACAACGCCGTCGATATTTCTCAAAGAATTATCTTTGAATACAGGATTGAGGTTACTGTATCCTTCGTATCCGAAGTATCCTTCGTAGACTATGCCGGCGTAGGCGTAAGATCCCGTGTAAGTTGCCGGTACACTGCACTGAATTTGAACTGCTACGTCGGTTGCCGACTGTGCAATCTGAGCTCCTGGCACAGGATTTACAAATCCCCTGTAAACAGTCAATATACCGGTTGTCGAATCGTATTTGTACGTCGAAAGATTAACCTTACCGGCAATCATATCTGGGAATGTGACGTTGTCAAGCTGAAGACCCGGTGCAAGTTGTACTGAGAACTGCATGTACATGAGTCCGTTGTTGGTCGTTATATCCGTGTGATCGACGTTGTCGTTTACTATCTCATGCGTGCCGGATGCATACGCCGTAAGGTTTGGGGCATAGACTGAAGCCGTGAACATGCCTCCGGTTGCAACTGATGATGTGTTGTATCCGACGTACATCTGAGGCATATTGGCTGTGCCATACCTTTCGCTCAAAATAAATGGAGCTATGTTGAACGCACCGTAAGTTCCAAGCCAGTTAACGGGGTAAAGTCCTATGGCATAAGTTTTTCCAAATTGAAAAGCAGGAATATTGTAAGCGTTGCCGCTAAGATCGTACACTTGCATGTTTGCAGGTCCGGTTGCGGAAACTATCATATCGGTATTGGTATTTGGATGTGGGATCAAATACCATTGTTGAGCGGTAGAGGTTGCCGGAAGCACTACCCATTGGCCTGTCGAAGAGATGTTAAGTCTGTATCTTATTCCCGTTCCCAAAGGCCCGTAAAGATAAAATCTCACAAGCAATGCGCCAAGCTTTTGATCGGAAGCCCAACTTATCATGGCGTATCTTCCCTGTGGATGGGAACCTATGCCATAAAATCCACCTTCGGTTCTGTCTGAGACTGCTATGTATACGGTAGGTCCGGCAGTCAAGACTTCGAAGTTGTAAGTGGCTGGCGGCACATAAGAATTGGCGATTTTAACCATGAAGGTGTAATTTCCGTCCGCTAAATCAGTCAAAGTTGCGCTTGTGGCGGTTGTGGTTATCCATGTCGCACCGTTCGTTATTGAATAAAGATAAGTATGTGGTTTGTTATCGAGTGATTCCCAACTTACGTTAACTTTATCCGTCGCGTAAGTCGTTGCCGAATTCGTTATTTGCAAAGATGTAACGTTAAAAGTTGTGGTATCCTTGCCGGTTCCACCAAGATTTGTTTTTCCAACGATTTGAGCCGTCCAAACTCCCGCAGTTGCAACAGAAGTTGTGAAGGAAGTTTGATTAGAGTTACTAAGCAACGTTATCGGTCCAACCCCTGATGCAGACAACGTCAGCGTATAGGTAAGTCCATTTTCACCTGACCATGCAAAGTTTATCGGTTGACCGACCGGATATGCCGACGTGTTGATGGATGTAGGCGCTGTGAATCTAACAGTCGGCGGCATGAGAAAACATCCGCTCAAAATGACTGCGATCACGAGCGCAGAAATAGATAGCAAAACAATCTTACCCCTTACTTTCAATTACTTCATCCCCTTTCTTGAATATGTAAAAATTATACTTCAATTTTCTTTGTATGTCAATTTAAAATATGATAAACCAAAAAGTGAACAGCCGATAATATATTATACTAAATCTTTTTCAGAATCGAAATATAATTAAATTTGACGGAGAGCAAATTGCCTTGCAGCGAAGCGAGGACCAGACACCGAAAGGCATTTGCTGAAGTCAAATGATTTCATTTTTAAAGTTGGTTTAGTATATATTCGTTAATTTTTTATCTTTGAGCTTAGAAGAAACAAATCGCTTGGTGTTACTCCCTGAATCCTTGCGGCTTGGCCAAGTGTCATCGGTCTCATTTTGATGAGCTTTTGCTTTGATTCTGTGGATATACCGACGACTTTTGAAAAATCGAAATCTCGCGGTATCCTTATTTTTTCCAATTTATATAGTTTTTGGGCTTCATCCATCTCTTTGGATATGTATCCTTCGTAATGTATTTCTATCTCAACTTCTTTTATCACTTCTGCATCTGTGATCGGCAATGGATCGAATTCGATCACGTCTTTGTAAGATACACCGGAAATTTTTAAGAGTTCATAAATCGAAATGGTTTTTTCAATGTTGAGATTTTTAAAATCTTTTGATATTTTAACCTTTACCTTTTTAAACCTTTCGATGGCTTCTTTTACGTCTTTTTCAATTTTAAGGACCCTTTCATAGAAAGCTTTATCGACTATGCCACTTTTATAACCGTACTTTGTGAGTCTTAAATGGGCATTGTCATCTCTTAAAAGTAATCTGTATTCAGCCCTTGACGTGAGCATCCTGTATGGTTCATCCACACCTTTGAAAACGAGATCGTCTATCATCACTCCCGTATAAGCCTCATGCCGTCCCAGCACGATCTGATCTTCGCCTTTTAATTTCAATCCGGCATTCAATCCAGCCACCATTCCCTGGCCTGCGGCCTCCTCGTAACCGCTTGTACCGTTAACCTGGCCAGCGAAATAAAGGTTTTCAACCAACTTTGATTCGAGAGTTGGGAAAAGTTGTGTCGGATCGGCGTAATCATACTCGACCGCGTATGCTGGCCTTATTATCACGGCATGCTCAAAGCCAGGCAGTGTATGAAGCATCTTCACTTGGGCATCGTAAGGCAAAGAGGTGCTAAATCCGTTTATGTAGTATTCCATGGAATCTATTCCCTCTGGCTCGACGAATAACTGGTGAGAATCTCTATCTGGAAATTTCACAACCTTGTCTTCTATGGAAGGACAGTATCTCGGACCTACGGAATGAATGAGTTTAACGTCTCCGTACATGGGAGAAAAATGCAGATTTTCCCTTATTATGTCATGAGTTACGTTGTTCGTTCGTGTTATAAAACAAGGGTGATCCTTTGGTAAAATCTTTGGTTCATCGGAATACGAAAATGCAAGAGGCTCATCTTCAGTTTCCTGCTTTTCAAGGTTTGAAAAATCTATCGATGATTTTAAAACTCTCGGTGGTGTGCCTGTTTTGAATCTTCTCATGTTTATACCGTATTTTCTAAGGCTTTCTGTTAAACCTTCTGCGGAAGGCTCTCCAAGTCGGCCTGCTGGCATTGAATTAGGCCCTATGAAGATTCTTCCTCCGAGAAAAGTGCCTGTGGTGATTATGGCTACCTTGCATTTGTAAAAGATGCCAAGAGATGTTCCCACACCTGCAACTTTGCCTTTTTCGACGATCAAATCCGTTGCAACACCTTGGCGCAAAGTCAAATTTTTCTGCTCCATGAGAGTTTGCTTTGCCGTTTTCGAGTAAAGGTATTTGTCTACCTGGGCTCTTAACGCTTGAACGGCAGGACCTTTTGACGTGTTTAAAACACGTATGTTTATCATGGCAACATCCGTTATCTTTGCCATTGCTCCTCCAAGTGCATCGACTTCTCTCGCTATTATTCCCTTTGCAGGACCTCCAACTGCAGGATTACACGGAGTCCATGCAACGTTGTCAAGATTTATACCTAAAAGCAGGGTTTTAAACCCCTGCTTTGCCGTTGCAAGGGCTGTTTCAACCCCTGCGTGTCCTGATCCTATTACGACTACATCGTATTCTTCCATTCAAACTTTCACCGCTGCCTTTAAATTGTGAATTTTGTCTGTCTTTTCCCACGAAAGATCAAGATCTTCTCTCCCAAAATGACCATAAGCGGCGAGTTTTTTGTAGATAGGTTTTCTAAGGTTCAGATTTTTTATTATGGCACCTGGCCTGAAATCAAAAATTTGGTTTACGATCTTCGTCAATTCCATATCGGGAATCAATCCGGTTCCGTAAGTATCAATAAAGATGGAAACCGGCCTTGCAACACCGATGGCGTAAGCGACTTGAATCAAACATTTATGAGCGAGTTTAGCGGCAACTATGTTTTTTGCGACATACCTTGCCATGTAAGATGCAGATCTGTCAACTTTGGTTGGATCTTTTCCGCTGAAAGAACCGCCACCATGAGGTGCAACTCCTCCGTAAGTGTCAACGATTATCTTTCTACCCGTCAGTCCCGTATCACCCATAGGACCACCTATCACAAATCGTCCTGTTGGATTTATGTATATCTTAGTTTCTCTCGTGAAATAATCGTGATTAATTATCTTATTTATGACCTCTTCACGTATTCCGTTTTCAAGATCAAACTTCGAAACGTTTGGATCATGTTGTGCAGATACCACAACGGCATCAATGGCAATAGGTCTACCATCATCGTCAAACTCAACCGTTACCTGAGTCTTACCATCGGGCCTTAGAAAATCAAGGGTTTTATCTTTCCTAACTTCCGAAAGCCTTCTTGCAAGTTTATGGGCAAGAGATATGCTCAAAGGCATATACTCTGGAGTTTCATCGCTTGCATATCCAAACATTATTCCCTGATCTCCAGCGCCAAGTTTTTCAAGAGAATCGGAAACTTTCTCTCCCTCTTTTACCTCAAGAGCTTCGTCTACTCCCAGGGCTATGTCTGGTGATTGCTCATCTATGGCCGTTACAACAGCGCAAGTTTCACCGTCAAAGCCGTATTTAGCCCTTGTATATCCTATGTCCAGTACGGTTTTGCGAACAACAGACGGAATGTCTATGTACGCTTTTGTCGTCATTTGCCCTCCAACCATGACTTGGCCTCTGATGACAAATGTCTCAACTGCAACTCTACTTTCCGGATCTTGCGCTATTGCTTCATCCAGAATCGCATCTGAAATCTGATCCGCAATCTTATCCGGATGTCCTTCCGTAACACTTTCGCTTGTGAAAAGTTTCTTCACTTTGGTTCCTCCTTCTTTGAAAGTTCTTCATATTCTTCTGGAGTTAAGAACTTACCTCCGTTTATCTCTGAAGATATAACGTTGTAATTTTCATCCAATTCAACATGAACACTCAAAAGATCGTCAGCCCTTTGACCGATAAGTTCTTTTTCTAAAATTATGGCCGGACCTTCATCATAATTGGATTGAAAATCATATCCCCTTCTCAATATCGTGCGAAATAAAGTGCCCTGTTTGCTTTGAGTGTACATGAAAATACCATCTTTTTCAAAGTAAAGAGGGCCTTTGCCTTTTGGCTTTTTTCTAAACCACATTTTGAACCTCTGTTATCTTTGAAAAAATAACGGGATTGACCTTCAAGTTTGCATGTATTTTCCCATCATATGAATCAAACTTCATTATTCTTATTCCTTCCATTCCGATGATCCTCTGCCATTGAGATGCGTCAAATTCCGTTTCAATTCCGACGTAATCCTTGGTCAATTCTTCCCGAATTCTTGAAAGCAATTCACCAATGTAAAGATATTTCAAGGCTGAAACAAAAACTGTATCCGCATGTTCCTTCGATAAAATCGATAAGCGGTGCGAGTCGCAAATATCGATTTTGTTTATGACCTTCAAAATGGGTATACATGTGGCATCTATTTCGGATAGCGTGTCTATCGATACTTGCATTTTCTTTTCGAAATCTCCATCTGATCCGTCGAGAACAAGCAAAATGAGATCGGCGTCTTTTATCTCGTCGAGAGTTGACTTAAAAGCCCTGATAAGTTGAGTTGGGAGTTTTGATATGAAGCCCACCGTATCGGAAAAAAGTACGTAAAGATTTTCTCCTATCCACACTTTTCTCGTTATCGGATCCAAAGTTGTGAAAAGTCTGTCTTCGCTCTTGATGTCAAATCCGCTCAACGATTTCAAAAGCATCGATTTTCCTGCATTCGTGTAACCTACTATCGACACTTTCGATATTATCGAAGAGACACGTTTACTTTTTTTGATCATTTTCTCTTTCGATATTTTTTCAAGTTCTGAAGTTAACATGGAAATCTTTCTCTTTATAGTCCTTCTGTCTATTTCAAGTTTAGATTCTCCAGGTCCTACAGTTCCTATGCCGCCACCCAGACGTGACATGTTTTTAGACTTTATGAGATGAGAAAGATTGTATTCAAGGGTTGCAAGTTCTACCTCTATTTTTCCTTCCTGAGTTGTTGCACTTCTTGAGAAGTTCTTGAGTATAACCTGAGTTCTGTCTAAGACTTCAACTTTGAGGATTTCTTCAAGAGTTGTCCTTTGCACGGAGCTCAATTCATCGTCAGTTACAACTCCATCTGCCCCATACATCTTTATGTAACGAGCGATTTCTTTCAATTTTCCGGTCCCAAAATAAGAAGGAAGAGGCGCATCTAACACCTGCCAGAAACTCATAACAGGTTCTATATCAATGCTTTTCAAAAGCAGAGCAAGCTCATCAAGGCTTTTTTCTACATTAAGCCGCTTTGAATAAATAGCACCCAATAATATCGCTCTTTTCAACTCTTTTCTTCTTTCTCCTCCTCTTCCAAAAATTCGTTGCCGATAGCCTCGCCAAGTTCAACATATTCAGAGGGAATTATGGTGCTTATGGCATGCTTGTAGACCATGTTTTGTTGTTTTCCACTTTCAATGAGCACCGTGTAATTATCAAAGGATCTGACAAGTCCTTTGACTTGAAATCCATTCACGAGGTAAACTTTGGCCTCGATCTTCCGTTTTCTTAAATAGTTCAACAATCTGTCCTGCAAATTTTGTTTTTCCACAGTTAGGCCCCCCATTCAATGATTTTAAGCACCTTGTTCAAAGATAATTCCTCTCCATTTGAAAGATTTATCCATATCGCATCTTCATATCTTCTGAACCATGTCAATTGCCTTTTAGCATAATGACGTGTGGCAAGCTTGACCTTTTCAACACATTCGCTAAGACTTATCTCTCCTTCAAGATATTGTACCACTTCTTTGTATCCTATAGATCTCATGGCTTTCAAATCTTTAGAATATCCCATTTTCAGCAGTTTTTGAACCTCTTCGACAAATCCGTGTTCAAACATTTTTTCAACTCTTTCGTTTATTTTTCTGTAAAGATCGTTTCTTTCCATGTAAAGCACAAAGCACGTGAATCTTTCATCCTCAGATCTTTCTTTCCAAAGTTCGGATATGGGTCTGCCGGTAAGTGTGTAAACCTCAATTGCCCTTACAATCCTTGTTATATCATTTGCATCGAATTTTTCAAAGGCAACGGGATCAACCTTTGAAAGTATCTTTCTTAACGATCCTTTACTTTCCTTTTCTATTCTCAAAAGAGATTCTCTTATCTTTTTGTTTTTGGAGGGTCCTTCAAAGATACCATATTTCAAGGCTTCAAAATAAAAACCAGTACCGCCTTCGAGAATTGGGTATTTCCCTCTCGATACGATTTCATCTATTATCTTTATCACTTCATCTCTGAATTGTTTGACATCGAAATCTTCATCGGGGTCTACGATGTCCAACATGTGGTACGGGATTTCTTTTCTTGCTTCCGGGCTGACCTTTGAAGTTCCTATATCCATGCATTTGTAAATTTGCATCGAATCAACGGAGATTATCTCTCCATCGATGATCTTTGCCAATTTAATCGCAAAATTGCTCTTGCCGACGGCAGTAGGTCCCATTATCAGAGGTATCTTCAAAGTTCTATCACTCCGTAACCGATGTTGCTTTTTAAACTCCCAATAACTCTGTCAAATCTATATTTTTCAAAGATCGAGTCATTCCATCTTGCCTTGACGACAATCCTTTTTGTTGCCATACCCTTCATTATTTCTAAATCTTCGCTTGTTATTCCAGAGTAATCCGCAAAAGGTCTTAAGCTGTTCATGGCAGTAGATTTTAATTCCGGATGTTCAAACATGGGATCAACGTAAATACAATCAAATTTTTCTTCTGTATTTCTTATGAATTCCTTATAATCACCTTCGAGTATCTCAATGCTTTTGGAAGCGTCTGCTATCCAGTCCGGCAGGTTTTCTGCTTTTAGGCCATATTCGACGATCATCTTTATTATCTTTGAACTTTCAAGACATTTAACCTTTCCTTCAGGCAAATAGTGGGCTATCAAAATAGCCTCGCTTCCGAGCCCTAAGGTGCAATCTAACACTTTTTCATTTCCACAAAGCGAAAGCGATTCGATAAGGTAATCCCTTTGACCGAGTTCAAAATTTGATTTTCTCAAAACGGCCAAAGATGGATGAAAGAAAAGACGTTTACCATCTTTCATGGCCGATATGCCATCTCTTTCGACTATTATGACAACTTCATCTTTTATAGGCTTAAAATGGCGTCTTGGAACATACCTGCATTCTAACTGAACGGAAAGTGATTTTGCTCTATTTACCTGTTGTTGATCTGGCTTATGGGCCGTTGTTACCACCATTCGCAATTTGAGATTGCAGCTCCTTCATGGTTTTTTGAATGTAATCCAGTTCATTTTTTGTGCTTTGATATTTTTTGAGGATGATTTCATACTCGTTTTTCGCTTTCACGTAAGAAATGTAAGATGTTACATCGAAATAAACGAGCCATCCCGCAATTATCAAAAGTACAACGATAAAAATCTTTTTTTTCATGGATCAGTCGGTTGGCGTTACGGTTATGTTGCCTGTATAAATGGTAACGTTATGCTGAAGATTTGTAACTGTCGCACTTGGAAGAAAAGTTTCCGTTGCGCTTTGAATGGAAAAAGATGCCGTGTATCCATTCGATGTCGGTGCCGCAAATGGATAAAGTGTGAAGTCGTAGGCATCCGTTAGTGTATTCCAATATCCTTGAGCCGTAAAACTGTAAGTTTTGTTGGCAGGAGCTAAAGAATCGTAGATCTGCGCAAATCTGTAAGCCGGATATACGTTATCTGTGTAAAGTTCCGGATCACTTAGCGGAACATTGGAAGCTTTGTAAATGATGTTAAACGTTATGAGATTTGACATATCAAAACCCATTGCGGTGAGATTCAACACAGAGGTTGTAGATGTTGAAAGGTTTGAAAGATTCCATAAGATCAGCGCTGCTTTGTTCTGACCCTGATTAATCGTTAAAGGTGCTTGTTGCATTGATTGTGTGCTGTAACTGTAGAACGGAACCGTTATCGTTGTTGCAACGGGTACAACATATTGAACGCCGTTTCCAAGCACAATCGTCGCTTGTGGACCTATATTTATGGATAAAGAGTTGATAGAAAAAGGCCCGTTTCCATTGAAAGCCATGTTTTGAAGTCCCGGAATCGGTGTTGCCGTGTAAAAACTGCCCGTCGCATTCAAAGAAGGAACAAGATCCAGCTTCTGATTGTAAGATGGAGAACCTATACTGTTATTGTTGGCATTTATGGATTTAACGAATATGTAAACATGAGAGATCGATGAAAAAGGCGTCGCTTGTATGTATGAATTAAACGAAATCGTTGTGTGCATCGGAAAACAACCAGAAAGTATCAAAGCAAGAGTACCCACTGAAATTATGATAAAAAAGAAGAGACTTTTTTTCACATCGATCACCTTTCCTCCGCCATCATTTGCATTTCCCATTCCGTTAAAGATTTCACTATATCGTCTAAATCTCCGTTCATAACTTCTTCAAGTCTGTGATCCGTAAAACCATTTCTGTGATCTGTTACCCTATTTTGAGGAAAATTG
The DNA here is from genome assembly GCA_020722015.1 of Thermotoga sp. Lineage (GTDB taxonomy): Bacteria > Thermotogota > Thermotogae > Mesoaciditogales > Mesoaciditogaceae > Athalassotoga. Next base: position 34,107 of record DYLQ01000008.1, read on the forward strand.
TAAGTTCTTATCTTTTCACTTCTCTCACCCATTCCTATCTGAGCCCTTCTCATATCGGACATTTTATCTGCTTCTTCACGCTTTTTCATCTCAAAAAGTTTGGCCCTTAGTATTTTCATTGCTATGACCCTATTTTGAATTTGAGATCTCTCCGATTCACATACCACAACAGTTCCAGTTGGAATATGTGTTATCCTCACAGCAGATTCGGTTCTGTTTACGTGCTGACCGCCGGCTCCCGATGATCTGAAAGTATCCACCCTTAAATCTTCAGTATTTATCTGGACATCAACCTCTGTGGCTTCCGGAAGTACAGCAACGGTTGCCGTTGACGTGTGAATTCTTCCCGACGCTTCGGTGATCGGAACTCTTTGAACTCTGTGGACACCGCTTTCGTATTTGAAAAGTTTGTATGCACCTTTTCCGGACACGGAGAATGTAACTTCTTTGAAACCACCGAGTTCAGTTTCGTGTGAATCAAGAATCTCAGATGTGAGTTTGTGTTTTTCCGCGTATTTTAAATACATTCTCAATAAATCTCCTGCAAAAATGGCACTTTCTTGTCCTCCAACACCACCTCTTATTTCGATTATAACGTTTCTTCCAATATCTGAGTCAAGAGATTCTATGAATTCATCTGTCATGTTTTCCAATCGTTCGAGTTCAAACTGCTTGTAAGAGATCTCTTTGACGATCTCATCGTGAATATCATCGGAATCAAGAGATTGCAATTCTTCGATCTCATTTTTTGTCTTTAAATAACTTTCATAAATCTTTGCTGGTTCTTCAACTTCTGAAAGTGCTTTTGAATATTTTATAACCATTTCCGGAGACTTTATAACTTCAGAATCGGAAAGTGCTTTGTTGAGTTCTTGATATTTGTCATAAAATTTTTTCAAAGTTTCTATCATGAAAAATACCTTCCTTCAGTTAGATTATATCATACAAGGTGTAAAATAAGATTGATCACGTCGATGTAGCAAACGGCATAAAGAAGGCAAATCGTTGTGTATTCATAATTTTAACGGATGATCTTGGCGACGGGGGCAAACTTTGAAAAAGACATTTTTAGTTCCGCTTTTTCTGACAATCATAACCATTCTGCTTGTGGTGTACGAAATCGTTTCCTACAGAGATTGGCAAACGTCTTTTTTAATTTTAAACCTTTTTCTTGCATGGATTCCGTTTTTACTTTCGCTTTTGATTTTCTTTCTTTACAACTCTCGCATAAAGCCCATTATCAAGCATTTTTTCATGATTCTTTGTGGTGTCGTCTGGTTTCTTTTTTACCCAAACATTCCTTACCTTTTGACGGATATGATTCACATTCAAACGAATGATTATATGGTGTTGAGAAATCATGTTTTTGTTTACAACTTTGACTTTCTTCCGTGGTTTGAGCTGGCTCAATTCATTCTGACTGTTTTTATCGGAATAATCATCGGCTTTCTTTCACTTTACATGATCCACAGAATTTTTGCCGACAGAAGTAGAATCGCATCTTGGATATTCGTCATCTTTATTTCTATTACCTGTGGGTTTGGTGTTTATGTTGGAAGGTTTTTAAGACTGAACAGTTGGGAAATTTTAAAAATATTTGCAACTTTCAAGGATTTGAATCTCTTTGAAATCATTGAGTTTTCGTTTTTATTTGGAGCCGTCTGGTTTTTGATATACCTTTCCCTCTATGAGATCGTTAAAAACCGTCAAAACTGCAAGTAAAGTGAAGGTAATACTTTTGATTTAAACAAGTATGTGTTAAAATAAAATCGGAGAGTGAATCAAATGGACACGCTTTATTTGAAGTACAGGCCTAAAAAGTTTGAAGAGATCCTCTGGCAGGATCATGTGAAATTGTTAATTTCAAACGCAGTTAAAAGCGGAAAAATCTCACACTCCTATCTTTTCAGTGGCCCGCGTGGAACCGGAAAAACATCGGTTGCAAGGATTCTTGCCAAAAGTGTGAATTGCGAGCATCCCGTCGATGGATATGAACCATGCAATACCTGTGACTCCTGTGTTGAAATAGATACCGGAAGAACTCTTGATGTGATAGAGATGGATGCGGCATCAAACAGGGGCATAGATGAGATAAGATCGATAAGGGATCGCGTTTCTTACATGCCTTCAAAACTCAAATACAAAGTTTACATAATAGACGAGGTTCACATGCTTACGAGAGAGGCTTTCAACGCGCTTTTGAAAACGCTTGAAGAGCCCCCAGAAAAAACGATTTTCATACTCGCAACGACGGAAATCCAAAAAGTTCCAGAGACGATCATATCAAGATGCCAGGTTCTTGAGTTCAGAAGAATCCCTCCGAATCTTATAAGTTCAAAACTTGAAGAGGTATGTAAGGCAGAAAATATCGAGTACGAAATTAAGGCTTTAGATCACATTTCAAAAGAGGCATCCGGCGGAATGAGAGATGCGTTGAGTATGTTTGAGGAAATTGCAAGGTTTTCCAATGAAAAGGTAACTTTAGAAAGTACCCTTTTTGTGCTTGGCAACAGTCCAATTGAAACGGTTGAGAGTTATATAACGTCGATTCTTGATGGAAATGTCGATGCCTTGATCCACGTTGTTGATTCAATAAGGAATCAGGGAACAGATGTGATGAATTTTCTCAGAAGTGTGGTAGAATATTCTTCGGATAAAATAAAAGAAAACGGTTTGATTTCTATTGGAAAATTCGCTGTGGATCTTATTCAGATTTTGAGGTATGAAGAAAAGCAATTCGATCTTTTTAAGATAATGAGTGCATTTGAAGCTTTAAAGTATAAAAATCTCGAAAATGTAGCACAGCCTTTAACAAGCAAAACGCAACAGGCCGAAAAAGTTGAGAAGGTTGAAAAAGAGGCAAAAACAGATCTCGAAAGATTAATTGAGTTTTATGTTCAAAAAGATCTTTCTGTTTGTGTTTCTCTTTCCAAGTCAGATTTAAGAGATCTCGGAGACAGAATACTTGTCATATCTTATACTCCTTTGCAAAACGAGATTTTGAAAGAAAAAGATAAGATGATAACCGACGATTTCAAAAATATAACCTCAAGAAGCGTTAGATTCGCTTTTGCCTATTCCAAGGTTTCGATAGATTCAATGAATGAGAAATTAAGAGAACCTATTATAAAAGTATTGAGTTTATTTGGTGGGAAAATTCTTCCAGAAGGAGGAGAATAATGGCCAAGAATTTCGGCTTTCCAAATATGGGAAACATAGTAAAGCAAGCGCAGGAAATGCAGAGAAAGATGGCGCAAGTTCAAGAGAACCTTAAAAATATAGAGATAAGTGCAACGGTCGGTGGTGGAGCGATAACCATAAAGGGTAATTGCGATTATGAGGTCAAAGATGTAAGTATTTCCAATGATTTACTTGCCGATTCGGAAATGCTCAAAGATCTTCTCATAAGCGCTTTCAACGAATTTTCAAATCAGGTGAAAGCACGTTCGGAAGAAGAGATGAAATCTGTCACTGGTGGTATGAAAATACCTGGATTTTAATAAGATCTGATTAAAATCTAATAAAATCTAAATTGTCAAGGAGGTTGTTAAAATGTCAGAAGTAAAAGTTGGAATTAACGGATTTGGAAGAATAGGCAGACAAATTTTAAGGGTTATTCTGGAGCAAAAAAGGCCCATCAACGTTGTTGCCGTGAACGATATAACCGATACAAAGACTCTTGCTCACCTTTTCAAGTACGATTCGAACTACGGAACTTACAAGGGCACGGTTTCTTACACGGATACCGCTATAATAATTGATGGAAAAGAGATAAAGGTTTTTGCAGAAAGAGATCCTTCAAAACTTCCTTGGAAAGCACTCGGAGTTAGACTCGCAGTTGAATCGACTGGACTTTTTGCAAGTAAAGACAAGGCAATGGCTCACGTTCATGCAGGAGCAGAAAAAGTCATAATTTCTGCACCCGCAGATGGTGCAGATTCAACGATAAATCCACATGTTAACGATGAAGCTCTAAAAAAAGAACATGTTGTCATATCAACTGGATCTTGCACGACCAATTCGCTTTCTCCGCTTGTCAAGGTACTTGAAGATAACTTCGGGATAATCAAAGGGTTCATGACGACTGTTCACGGATATACAAACGATCAGAGAATTCTTGACCTTCCGCACAAGGATCTCAGACGTGCAAGAGCCGCTGCCATGAACACGATACCAACGACAACGGGCGCGGCAAAGGCAATTCACCTTGTTATTCCGTCTGTTAAGGGAAAATTAGACGGTATGGCATTGAGAGTGCCTGTTTCGACAGGATCTATAACCGACTTGAAAGTTATATTGAAAAAGCCGACTACTGTCGAAGAGGTCAACGCTGCTTTCAAAAAAGCTGCAGAAGGACCTATGGGTAAGGCTTTGCTTTACTGTACAGATGAAATAGTTTCCCGCGACATAATAGGAGAAACACATTCTTGCGTTTACGATTCTTTGCTTACGAAGGTTAACGGGGAACTCGTTAACGTCTTCGGATGGTACGATAATGAATACGGATACACAAATAGGGCCGTTGATTTAATAGAAATGGTTCAGAACCTTCTTTGACGACGGTGATTTTTATGAGCAAATTGACCGTTCGAGATGTTGATTTAAAAAATAAACGCGTTTTGATGCGCGTGGATTTCAACGTTCCAATGGAAAATGGCGTCATAACGGATGACACTCGTATAAAAGCGGAATTGCCGACAATTCAGTATGTCATAGAAAAAGGAGGAAAGGTCATCCTCCTTTCTCATCTGGGTAGACCAAAAGGCGGGCCTGATCCCCAATTTTCTTTGGAACCCGTTTCCAAAAGGCTCGAAGAACTGCTCGGCAGAAAGGTAACATTTTGCCACGACACGATAGGTCCAAGGGCTGAGGGTCTTGTCAACGCTATGAAGCCAGGGGATGTCGTACTCATGGAAAACACAAGATTTTTCCCCGGCGAGGAAAAAAACGATCCGGAACTTTCAAAATCCTTCGCTAAATTAGGAGACATCCATGTTAACGATGCATTCGGAACTGCCCATAGGGCTCACGCTTCAAATGTTGGAGTTGCAAAGTACCTTCCATCCGTTGCGGGATTTTTGATGGAAAAAGAGATCAACATGCTCTCAAAGGTCACGTATTCTCCGGATAAACCTTACGTTGTCGTACTTGGCGGAGCCAAAGTGTCGGATAAAATAGGTGTGATAGACAATCTTTTAAAAAAGGCGGACAAGATTCTGATCGGCGGAGCCATGATGTTCACGTTTTTAAAGGCTCAAGGCTATAAAATAGGCGCTTCAAAATGTGAAGATGATAAGCTTGATGTTGCCAAAGAAATTCTTTCGAATGCCAAGAAGTTAAAAGTTGATTTCGTCCTTCCCACAGATGCCGTCTGCGCAAGAGAATTGAAAAACGGCACTGAAAAGAAAACGGTTAACTTGTCCGATGGGATTCCGGATGGATGGATGGGTCTCGACATAGGACCTGAGACTGTAAAACTTTTTAAATCGAAATTGAGTGGTGCAAAAACAGTTGTCTGGAACGGGCCTATGGGTGTTTTTGAGATAGACGACTTTGCCGTCGGAACAAAGGAAATAGCCGAGACTCTTGCAAACATGAAGCAGGCAACAACCGTTGTTGGTGGTGGAGACAGCGCTTCTGCGATGGACAAGTTCGGCCTTTCCGAGAAAGTATCCCATGTTTCAACCGGCGGCGGAGCTTCCCTTGAATTCTTGGAAGGAAAAGAATTACCGGGCATAGCATCGATATCAGACGCAAAAAAAAACGTCCGCTGATAGTTGCCGGTAACTGGAAAATGAACAAAGTGCCTTCTGAGGCACGAGTTTTTGCAAGAGAATTGCTTAAGAATTTAAAATTCAACGGAGACACAAAGGTATGGGTTTTCCCATCTTTTGTGTCTCTTTCTGTTGTCAAAGAGATCTTCACAGGTTCTCAATTTGTGGTCGGTGCTCAAAATGCGCATTCTCAAAAGTCCGGCGCTTTCACGGGTGAGGTAAGCATTCCCATGCTCAAAGATATGGGTATCGATCATGTTATAATAGGTCACTCTGAGAGAAGACATGTATTTGGAGAGACAGATCAATTCATAAATGAAAAGGTCAAGGCCGCGCTTTCAGAAGGCATGACCGTTGTTTTATGTGTGGGTGAAATGCTTGATGAAAGAAAGAACGGTAAGACCTTTGACGTTTTGAAAGATCAATTGACCAAAGATCTCGAAGGAGTTACGATCGAAGATTCAAGCAAACTTGTGATAGCGTACGAACCTGTCTGGGCCATAGGGACAGGAGTCGTCGCTCAGCCTTATCAGGCCCAAGAAGCAATGGCTTACGTAAGAGAAAGACTTGAAGAGATGTATTCCAAAGACAAAGCGGATAAGATATCTTGTCTTTACGGTGGAAGTATGAACAAAGAAAATTGCCAAGAACTTTTCCTTCTTCCAGATGTAGATGGAGGACTTATAGGAGGAGCATCTCTTAAGTTAGACGAATTCATCGAAATTTACAAAACGGCTTCGAAATTCTGTTGAAGATGATCTAAGATCACCTTCTTGGGGGAAATGAATTGTGGATGGTTTGTTGACATATGTTTTGGTAGGATTATCGGTCATAGTAGGGCTGATCTTGGGATGGTTTTACATGCAAACTTATACCGTCTCTGGTTATATCATGAATTTTGAAGGTCAACCGATAGAAAATGCCAAGGTAGTTTTCACCGGTAATAGTTCTCCTGTTTACACGAACAACAAAGGTTACTGGATAAAAAACGGGCTTAAGGGTAAAGTTACGGTCAGCGTTGTAATGGCTGGATGGAAATTCACCCCATCCGTCACGGTAGACGGAGAAAGAAATAACCTTAATTTTTTTGGGGTTCAGCAGAGGGTGATTGCGATTTTCCCCGTTGGTCAAAAGCCGAGAGAGATTTTGATAGATTTTCAAAATGACAAAGGATACGTAACCGTCTCAGGAGAAAATTCCGTCGATGTTTTTGATCTTAAAAATTACAACATTCTTTCTAAAATAAACGTTGGAATGAACCCTTGGGGAATTGCCCTTGATAAAAACAACGGCAAGATATACGTTTCGAATTTTGGTGGGAATACCGTTACCGTCATCGATGAAAAAACAGATAAAGTTTTGTCGAACATAAAGGTTGGCAATGAACCTTTGGGAATAGCGGTCGACGAAAAAACGAACAGAATATACGTCACAAATAACCTTGACAACACCGTAAGCATAATAGACGGAACAACGAACCGGGTAATAGGGACCGTGAATGTCGGTAGAAGCCCATCAGATGTTGTTGTTGATGAAAGTAACGGTACGATTTACGTTGCCAATTCGGGAAGTAATACGATAAGCGTTTTAAGCAGTACAACGAACATGGTAGATAGCACTTTAAATGTTGGGATGAATCCTTCTGCCATGGCTATAAATTCTGAAAATGGTTTACTGTACGTGCTGAACACCTCGGATGGAACTATAAGTGTTATAGATAAATTCAATGTCGCAAAAACCATAAATGTTACCAAAGGCATCGATGGGATAGCCTTTGATCCATCTGTAAACGCAATTTATGCCGCTGATGCGAATGGTAATTCCATTGTCTTCATAGATGCACAAACGGATTTGGTGATCAAAAAATTATCCGTTGGCACGGAGCCTTTTGGAATATCAATAAGTCCAGATGGTAAGATATACGTTTCAAATTATGGAAACGGAACTGTTAGCGTTATAGATTGATCGATATCACGAAGGGAGGCTGATTAATGCTTGATATAAAGTTGATACGCGATAATCCGGAAAAAGTGAAAATGCTCCTTGGTAGAAGAGGTGTGGCAGAATCTGAAATCGATGATATTTTGAAGATCGATGGAGAAATAAGGAAGATACTTACAAATCTCAATTCAATGCGTGCCGAAAGGAATGCAATATCCAAGGAGATAGCCAAATTCAAATCTGCAAAGGATGAAAACGGGGTTAATCGCATTCTTGAACGTGGAAAATCACTTTCGGATGAGATAAAGATCGAAGAAGACAAACTTTCAGCGCTTCAATCTAAACTCAACGAGGCCATGCTCCTTATTCCTAACATTCCTTACGAGAAAGTTCCAATTGGAAAAGACGAGCATGACAACGTTGAAATAAGAAGATGGGGAGAACAAACGAAATTCAGTTTTGAACCCCAAACGCATTGGGACCTTGGTCCCAAAAGAGGGTTGATGGATTTTGAAAGGGCTTCCAAAATATCCGGATCTCGTTTTACGATATTGAAAGGTGATGCCGCCCTTATGGAAAGAGCCCTTATTTCGTTTATGATAGATCTTCACACTTCAAAACATGGATATACAGAAATTCTTCCTCCGCATCTCGTCTTAAGACAAACCATGGTGAACACGGGAAAACTTCCAAAATTTGAGGAAGAATCTTATTCCACAACTCTTGACGATCTTTTCCTGATTCCGACGGCAGAAGTGCCTTTGTCTGCTATGCACGAAGATGAGATAATAGATGAAAAGAATCTTCCGCTTAAATACGTCGCGTATACGCCATGTTACAGAAGAGAAGCGGGAAGTTACGGCAAAGACGTAAGGGGAATGGTAAGACAGCATCAATTTGACAAAGTTGAACTTGTGAAATATACCAAACCTGAAAATTCTTACGATGAGCTTGAAAGTTTGACCCATGATGCCGAAGAGGTACTCCAATATCTTGAACTTCCTTACAGGGTTATCGAACTTTGTACGGGAGACATAGGTTTTGTATCATCAAGAACTTACGATATAGAAGTATGGTTACCGTCGTACAAAGATTACAAAGAAATATCTTCTTGCAGTAATGTGACTGATTTTCAGGCAAGGCGTTCTAACGTAAGGATAAAGCGTTCCAACGGTGCACTTGAATTTGCTCACACGCTTAACGGCTCAGGCCTTGCAGTCGGAAGAACTTTAGTCGCTATCTTTGAGAATTACCAAACCAAAGATGAGAAAATAGAGGTTCCGAAAGTTTTAAGACCTTACATGGGAGGAAAAACGGAGATATAAGTGTCAGAAATATTTTTCGGGAAAATAACAGGTAACATCGTTGAATTCGATGATCATGAGATAAATCACATGAAGGTCATGAAGGTTAAGCGCGCTTCTGAAATACTTTTTACAGACGGAGAAGGCAAACTTTTTCGTGGCAAAATGCTTGAAAAAGGCATGGCAAGTGTTGAAGATGTGGTGGAGGTTAGATCGCAGCAGAAGATAAAGATCGATCTTATACTTTCTCCAGTTAAATGGGAAAAAATGCGTTTTATCTTTGAAAAAGCAACAGAATTGGAAGTATCGACGATTGTACTTTCTAACATGGACAGAACTACCAGAAAAGAAACGGAGTCAAAATTGAAAAAGGTATCTATGGTCGTCAGAGATGCCGTTAAACAAAGTGGCAATCTTTACATGCCAAAAGTGATGGACATAGGTGATTTTAAAATTTCAGAAAGCGCTTGCAAACTCCGCTTCGATCTTGATGCGGATAAAAGGTTAACAGATGTTGGAAATTCAGATGAATTTGTGTTGCTTTTCGGTCCAGAGGGAGGATTTACAGAAAGAGAAAAAAAGAAGTACGCTTCCATGGGTTTCGAAAAGATAAAGCTCACGGATAGAACTTTGAGAGTTGAAACGGCAGTGATAGTAGCTTTAAGCGGAATAAGAATTTTAAAGGGGGCGTTATCATGATGTACAGTTACACTTACATTGAAAAAGAAATTTTGAAGTCTTACAGGGATAAGCTAAATGAATCAAAAAAGCCTTCTGAGATTCAAGAAATATTTTCCAAGAGTGTCTTAACTTTGCTTTCGAAGATAACCGAAGAACTCGGAGATTATGAAATCAACGACTTGAAACTCGATCCTGTTAAGGATCAAAAATATGAAATGTCAGAAAAAATGAAGAAAGATCCGCGTATTTCTTATCTCATGAAGGAAAGCGATTTGCCGTCCATAATCGAGAGAATGGCTAAAGAAGCTGCTAACAGATATTCGAAACTCGTAAACGATGATGACAGAGCAGGCACTTTCAAACTTTCACCAAAACGCACAAAACAAATTTAGAGAGCCTTTCAGGCTCTCTTTTGATAATTAGATCTTTCAAATTCTCTTTTTATGTTGATCTCAAGTTCAAAAAGATCTATTTTTTTATGCTGGCTGAAAATCTCAAACGCTGCTTTGATTATTAACAGTCTTGGATATTTCAAAAGCAAAATTTTTATGGGATCAACACGGCCTTCAACTGTTTTGAAACTCATCCGCTTCACCCCTTCATCGTTCTTCCGGCATAGACACAGATACCAAATCCTCTATGGATTAACGTAGTCTACGACTTAAGCTAATCAACCAGGGCTTTTACAAGCTTCCTCTTCAAGGATGGGTTGTTGACCTGCTTGACTTTCATTAGCAAATGTTTTATAATTGCTAATGTTCTCGGGCTCATAGCTCAGCAGGTAGAGCTCCCGGCCCATAACCGGGCGGTCGATGGTTCGAATCCACCTGAGCCCACCAAAATGAAAAATGTTACACACATAAAACTATATCACTTTTTAACATTTTTGTCAAGTAAACGAATCCCTGAAAAACAGGGATTTAATTGTGGAGAGATGGCCGAGTGGTCAAAGGCGTACGCCTGGAGAGCGTATGAGCTTAATAGGCTCCGTGGGTTCAAATCCCACTCTCTCCGCCAGCTTTTTAATAGACCTCATTGGAAAAGGGGTTGTTTGTTTTTTGAAATAAATGAAATCTGTGATAAAATATTTCGAGACACATGTTCCGGGTATCAAGATGGCAAAGGCCACACCTTGGAGCAGTGGGTTTTTTGAAAAAAAGGAGGTGTTAAGATGTATGCCATACTCGAAATTGGGGGCAAGCAGTATAAACTCTCAGAAGGTGAATCTTTTAAAACCGAACTTGTCAAAGGAGCGACAGCCGGAGAGCAAATAGTAATTGATAAAATTCTTGCCGTAAAAGATGATAAAGACTTAAGAGTTGGATCTCCTTATCTTGAAGGTGCAAAGGTGACAGCAACTCTTTTGGAAAATGGCAGATACAAAAAGGTCATAACTGTCAAGTTCAGGAGAAGAAGAGGGTACCGGCGTGTGAAGAATCACAGACAATGGTATTCTATGCTCAAAGTTGATAAAATCGAAGCATGACGCGTTGTGAATTTTTGATCGGTAAAGGTATTTTTTACGGATTTAAAATAACAGGTCATGTAGGTTTTGATGTTAAGGGGAAAGATGTTGTTTGTGCTGCGATAAGTGCTGTATCCCAATCAACTTTGATGGGTTTGAATGAGGTGATGAAAATAGACGTCAATTACGAAGTAAAAAATGGTTTGATAAGATGCGATTTGAAAGATAACAACGAATGTGCCCAGTTTATGATGAAAACCTTATATCAGACACTTGTCCAGATCTCAAAACAGTATCCCCAAAATGTATCGATCTCTGAAGTGGAGGTTTAAAAATGAAGATAGAAATTCAACTTTTTGCCACTAAAAGTACTGGAGTGGGGAAAAACGGAAGAGACAGCAATCCTAAATATCTTGGGACAAAAGTTGGAGATGGCCAGATCGTTAAAGGTGGGAATATAATCGTCAGGCAGCGTGGAACAAGGATATGGCCGGGTGAAAATGTTGGTCGCGGAAAAGATTTCACGCTTTTCGCACTTAGAGATGGGAAAGTTCATTTCAAAGTTCGAAATGGAAGAAAATATGCAAATGTGCAGGAGATCAATTGATGAGTAAGACCAAACAAATATCTGTAATTGGAATTTTTTCTGCTCTTGCGACTGTTTTGATGCTTTTGGAAATTCCAATTCCACAGCTTGTTGGGTTTAAATATGATGGCAGTGAAATTGCCGCGTTGATGGTTGGATTCATGATAGGTCCATGGGCCGGTATTTTGGTCGAAATCATCAAAGACCTACTTTATTTTGCCATAAGAGGTACAGATGTAGTGGGTATAGTCATGGATCTTGCAGCAGGCATCATTTTCGTGGGAATATCTTCGATGATTTACATCAGACGAAAGACGAAAATGAGAGCCATCACGTCTTTGATCATTGCAAGTACGCTTACAACCGTCGGAATGGCTGGGTTAAATCTGTTGGTTTATCCGCCTTACTTGCATGTTTCTTACACTTTTATACTTCAGAATTACCTTTGGATCATAGTCTTGTTCAATCTTTTAAAAACCGTAGCTGATAGTGTCGTGGTTTTTGTGGTTTACAAAAAAATATCAACTTTTTTCAAAATTGAAAATTGGGAAAAGAGAAGAATTGTGGAGGAGAAATATGAGCCAAAAAACTTACCTCGCTAAGGCAAGTGAAGTAAATAGAAAATGGTATGTTGTCGATGCCACAGATAAACCCGTCGGTCGTCTGGCAGTTGATATAGCAAAAGTTCTGATGGGTAAAAACAAACCAACTTATACTCCCCATGTTGATACCGGAGATTTTGTCATCGTCATAAATGCCGAAAAAGTGCTTCTAACCGGTAAAAAATTGGAAGACAAGATTTACAGAAGACATTCCGGTTATCCGGGGAACCTGAAAGAGATGAAGGCAAAAGAAATGATCTCAAATCATCCTGAAAGGTTGATCGAGTTAACGGTAAAAGGTATGATACCCAAAAATGTCCTCGGAAGGCATATGTTAAAAAAACTAAAAGTTTATCGTGGTTCCGAACATCCGCACATCGCTCAAAGGCCGCAGCCTTTGTCAGTTGAACTTTGAAAGGAAGAGTGAATTAGATGCCAGGAAATGCCGATTTCTATGGAACTGGGAGAAGGAAAACCGCAATTGCAAGAGTTTACCTAAAACTGGGAAGCGGAAAGATAAAGATAAATGAAAAAGATTATCAGTCTTTTAAAGAATACTTAAAAAGCGGTGTACTTGAAATTCAAACGAATTTACCCTTCACCGTTACAAACACTCTGAATCAGTTTGATGTCTTTTGTAGGGTAAATGGCGGCGGACTTGAAGGACAATCAGGCGCATTGCAACTCGGAATAGCAAGAGCGTTGTTGAATTTCAATGAGAATCTGAGATCTCCTCTTCGCGCAAATAATCTGCTTACAAGAGATCCAAGAATGGTTGAACGTAAAAAATACGGAAAAAGGAAAGCAAGAAAGAGTCCTCAGTACTCGAAGCGTTGATAAAATAAGTGAAAAGTTTAGAAGATTTCAAAGCGCAGTGCGACATAGTAAAAGTTGTGTCGCACTATATTGTGCTTGAGAAAGCAGGTTCAAGTTATAAAGGGCTCTGTCCCTTTCATGAAGAAAAAACGCCTTCTTTTTATGTTAATCCAACCAAGGGTTTTTTTCATTGCTTTGGATGTGGTGCAAGCGGTGATGTTATAGAATTTGTAAAAAAAATAGAGAATATTTCTTTTCAGGAGGCAGTTCAAAAAGTTGCCGATATGTGTAACATAGATTCTCCTTTGATTTATTCCGACAAAGAATTTTCAGAATACACTCAGTTCATGGAACAGTTGGTAAAATCTTACGCAGAAGTGCTTTTTTCATCAAAAGGAAAAGCGGCGTTGGATTATCTCGTAAAGGACAGAAAGTTGGATATCGAAATTTTAAAAAAGTTTGAAATAGGTTACGCACCTAAGAACTCAAATGTCGTTATTTCTGTTGCAGCCAAAACCGGTTTTGATATTGCAAATTTGCTTAATTATGGTTTGATATCGAGAAATGTAAACGGATCGATTTACGAATTTTTCAGAGACAGAATAATTTTCCCCATCAAGAACAATTCCGCGAAAATCGTGGCTTTGGGCGGTAGGGTTATAGGAGAAGGAGATCCGAAATACATAAATTCATCCGAAAACAAATATTTTTCGAAATCGAAGATCCTTTATCTTTTCGATAGAGCAAAGGCCCATATCAAGGAAAATGATTTTACGGTAATTTGCGAAGGCTACATGGATGCCATATCTTTTCACAGAAACGGATTTGAAAATGCCTGTGCCGTTTTGGGAGTCGGCCTTACGCAGGTGCACTTGGAAAGCATAAAATCGCTGACAAAAAATGTACTGCTTGTCCTTGACAGTGATAAAGCAGGAATGAATGCCATGGAAAAACTTTCAAAGACGCTTTCAAAGTATGATCTTAACGTTAAAGTTCTAACTTTTACGGATGCAAAAGATCCTGATGAATATTTTAGAATGCACGATAAAAAGGAATTCAAAGCTTTTTTGTCGAATGCCGTTAATTACTGGGATTTTTACGTTAGAATGATTCTTGGAGATACATCTGACGTGTCAAAGGCAATCAAAAGATTTGCCGATGCAACGAAATGGATAGATTCATCCATCCTGCGAACCAATCTTGTAAGAATAGTTTCCAAGAATTTGATGATAGAGGAAAAATCATTGTTGTACGAGTTAAAGGTGGAGTCAGAAAGAAAATCGAACAATAATCCTCAAATGGATGTCAAAATATCGCGAATGAATTTTGAAGATTGGATCGTTTATTTGCTTTTCGTAAATGAAGATATACGAAACAAAATCTTGAAAAATGTGAATTCGGATTATCTTTCTGGATTTTCAAGGAAGATATTTAACTTTGTATCTGAAGGGCGCATTTATCCCCAGCAAATCCTCGAATTGTTGGATGCAAATGAAGGTCAAAGATTCTTTAAAATAGTAACGAAGGATGTGAAAATAGATAATTTCGATACGGCTTTGAAAGTTGTGATTGAAAAGATAAATGAAAGGAAGATAAGATCCGATATTTCAAAATTAGAAGAGGAGATGAAATCAACGAAGGATCCGGAAAGGCAAAGAAATCTCCAGAAAAAAATGCTTTCTCTTTACGCCGTTTTAAAAGGGAAGCGAGGTGATGTAAATGGCTGAAGATAACGAAACTTTGGCAAAGAAAAAGATAGATGCCCTGATCGTAAAAGGGAAAAAAGGCGGATACGTAACATATACGGATATAGACAGTGCCATACCAACGGACGAAGATTTTGATTCAAGCCTTCTTGAAAAGATATACGAGATGCTTGAAAAAGAAAATATCGAGATACATGACGATAGCGATGAGACAGTTGAAGAGCCGGATACTTACGTTGATACGGAAAGTTCTGAGGTGAAGAAATATCTCTTTTATCTTGATGGGCAACAACCTTCTATATACGATAGCGCTAATTTGAAAGATCCTGTTAAACTTTACCTCAAAGAAATCGGCAGAATATCACTTTTGTCTCCGAGTGAAGAAAGAAAACTCGCCAGAAAAGCTGCTGCCGGTGATCAAAAGGCAAAACAAAAATTATCCGCTGCGAATCTCAGATTGGTTGTAAGTATAGCAAAGAAATACATGGGCAGAGGCCTTTCTTTTCTTGATCTGATTCAGGAAGGAAACATAGGCCTTTTGCGTGCCGTTGATAAATTCGACTGGAAAAAAGGATATAAGTTTTCGACTTACGCAACGTGGTGGATAAGACAAGCGATAACGCGTGCAATAGCAGATCAGGCAAGAACTATAAGGGTACCAGTTCACATGGTTGAGACGATAAACAAGATGAACAAGGTTATAAGGAATTACATGCAAGAATACGGAACCTATCCCAGCATAGACGATCTTGCAAGAGAAATGGGAAAATCTAAAGAAAAGATAAATGAAATACTCAAAGCCGCAAGAGAAACCATTTCACTTGAGTCGACCGTTGGGAATGATGATGAATCGACTGTGGGCGATTTCGTAGAGGATCCAAATGTGATGTCTCCAGAGGATGCAGCCGAACAGATGATATTGCACGAACAAATCGACAAGGTGCTTAACACTTTGAGCCCGAGAGAGGCTATGGTTTTGAAGATGAGATACGGATTGATAGACGGAAAAGCAAAGACGCTCGAAGAGGTTGGACAATACTTCAACGTTACACGTGAAAGGATAAGACAAATAGAAGTAAAGGCGCTAAGAAAATTAAGACATCCGAGCAGAAGCAAACATTTGAAGGTTTTCATGGGAATGGAAGAAGATCAAACGGATTTCAATCAAAATAGTCAGGAAAAATAGAAGGTGGGGGTATCCCCACCTGCTTTATCCGAGCTTTATTGAACTGTAATCTCCTATGACAAGATTATGAACTTTTGGTTTTTTCTCAATACTTGATACGGTCGCATTTTTTCCTATTATGCTTGAGTCTATTCTGACATCGACATTCCTTACAATTGAATTTTCAAGTAAAATCGAATTTTCTATCTCTGCATTTTCTATCATGACGTTTTGACCTATTGAAGTGTAAGGACCTATGTAGGCATTTGTTATCGTGGAATTTTTATCTATTGAAACAGGTCCGCGTATTGTAGAATTGATTATCTCAACACCTTCTTCAATTATGACGTGGCCTTCTATCTTTGAACCGCCATTTACAGATCCGTTCTTTCTTGAATGTCTGACATTTTCGAGAATTCTTCTGTTAGCCTCAAGCAGATCTTCGGGCCTTCCGGTGTCTTTCCACCATCCGTATATCACATGACCGTGAACTTTGTAATTTTTCTCTATCAAATACTGGATTGCGTCCGTTATCTCGAGTTCTCCTCTCCATGATGGCTTTATATTCGTAATTCCTTCAAAAATCGATGAGTCAAAGAGATAAACGCCTGTTATGGCAAGATTAGAGGGTGGATTCTGTGGCTTTTCAACAACTTTCAGCACAGAATCGCCATTTACTACTGCCACTCCAAATCTCGATGGATCATCGACGGGTGTGAGCAGAATTGATGCGTTAAGCTTATTTTGTTCGAAATCTCTTGTGAAATTGACGAGATCTTCCTGAATCATGTTATCACCCAAATACATCAAAAAAGCCTCTCCGTCGAGAAAGTCCCTTGCAACACTAACGGCATCGGCAAGTCCTTTGGGATTTGTCTGAATTATGTAAGACAGTTTCACTCCGAACTTTGATCCGTCTCCGAGTGCATCTTGAAAAGCTGAGACGTTCTCGGTGTTAACTATCATTCCTATGTCCGATATCCCAATCTCTTTTATCTTCTCTATGCTGTAAAGTATAACCGGTTTGTTTGCCACGGGAATTAACTGCTTGGCACTCGTAAATGTCAGTGGTCTTAGCCTTGTTCCCTTTCCCGCACAAAGTATAATGGCCTTCATTTTTATGATTTGGCGCAGTTCAACTTTGCATAAGCATCAAGTGCTGCACTGATTATGGGATAAACGACTGGTGATGCCGTCACAAGCGGATGTGTTCCGATCTGCAAGGCGACAAGGTCTACTATTGACATACCACTTTGAATTGCCGTTCCGACGACGTTTATCATTTCACCGACTGATTTGCCTCCCATCATCTGACATCCTATCAAAACTCCGCTGCTTTTTGAGAAGATCAATTTGGTCTTAACCTTACTCGCATCGGGTATCGTCCCGGGGTGTCTGTCAACGGAATTCGAAATTCCTATCTCGACATCAAAGCCATTGAATTTTGCATCTACTTCATCTATGCCAGCGGCGGCGAAGATCGTGCCTCCAACGGACGTTGAAAATAGGTTCAGATCCCCCTTGACCTGGCGAACCAATCTTATGTCAAAAAGATTTGCACCGGCAACTCTCGCATCAAAAGCCGCAACAGATGCAAGCATCAACCTATTGGCTCGTCTTGTAAAGAAATCTTTGTGCTCAGCGCAATCTCCTGTGGCAAAGATATCGTCGACGCTTGTTCTCATGTACTCATCTGTCCATATTCCACCAGTTATGCCTATTGAAAGCCCGGCATTTTTGGCAAGAGTCGTTTCTGCCCTGTATCCTATCGAAAGGATTACGAGATCTGCATCTATTTTTTCTCCTGATTCAAGTACAACACCTTCAACGGTGTCCTTCCCGAGTATCTCTTTGACTTTGCTCGAAGTTTTAACTTTTATTCCTTCTTTATCCATTATCTTCCTTGCTTCTTCCGAAAATTCTGGATCGAACGCGACAGGTAACACCCTATCGAGTGCCTCGACGACTGTAACATCTTTTCCGGCCTTACGAATTTCGTCACTTACCTCCATCCCTATGAAGCCAGCTCCGACGATGACGACTTTCTTGGTGTTGATAAGAGAATCTTTTAACTTTTTGATTTCATTGACATCTTTTGGAACCGTCATGACATTTTTAAGATCAACTCCTGGCAGTCTTGGGACGATTGGCATAGATCCGGTTGCAATGACGAGTTTATCGTATTCGAAGTTCTTTTCCGATTCGGTGAAAACAGTTTTTGATTTTGGATCTATCCTGTTAACTTTATCTACGAGTATTTGAGCACCAGCATCCTCAACGGATTTCGTGGACATTATGTTGCTATCGACAGAGCTTAAAGTGCTTATCGTGTAAGGAATTCCACATGGAACGAGCGTTTCTTTTTCCTTTTTGATCATCAGTATCTTTTTGTCAGGATAGGTTGAAAGTGCAGTTGCAACCAATCCAAGTCCTGCTGCTCCACCGCCAATAACAATTACATCGTACTTCATTCAGAACATCTCCTTCTAAAAATTTATTGTAAGATCAGTAAAACAAGTCCTACCAAAAGTAATATCCCTCCGATTATGGTTATTTCTTTGAGATAAGTGTAATGACTTCTGTCTATTACGACATTTGTTTGGGCTGACATGGTCTGACCATAACTTTGAACGGTTGCCGAAACTCTGTAAACTCCGTTTGGCATCGGATTACCGTTCAAGGCATTTCCATCCCATGTCACACTCGATCTCCCGTAAGGTGCATTGTAATTTCTGTACCATACGGCAACATCGTTAGAGGCATAGATGGTTATTTGAACGTATCCCACTCTGCTGAGTGTAACGTAAAAATTCGTCGTGTCCTCGAACCAGTCCCCATTTGGACTGAAAGGATTCGGAGATGCATTTAAAGATATCTCTAAAGGTTTTAATTCAAGAGAAATAGGAATTTCTGTAACTTTTTGAAACGCGAAATTAAGATTTGCTTTGTAAGTTAAATACTGTGGATTTGAAAATTCCACATCATGTGATCCGACAGGCACAAATAAGCCCTTATCCGTTTTATCTATTTGTCCGTAATCTTGACCGTCTATTTTGATTTTAACGGGATAAACGTTCGAATCGACTTTGAGCATTCCGGCCTGAGACAAATTCACGGAAAGATAATTATCGCCGGGATTCAGATTGTAATTCATCTTTTGCTGGATATACCATTCCTTTGAAAAGGTAAGCACATGGTACCCCGCAGGAATTCCGGTTATGTAAGTGTATCCCGAATATCCCGTACCACCGGCGTAAGTTCCGTCGATGTAAATTTGGACGTAAGGTTGAGAATACACGTAAAGATTTCCAGTCAAAGGTACGAGATTAACGTTAAGATACGTTGTCTGATTTGCATTAACTAAGACAGAATCGTTGTAATAACTTTCATATCCGCTCAAACTCACCGAAACAAAATGGTAGCCGGTACTTACCGTCAAAGTCTGATCTCCGCTCCCGACAAATTGGTTATCAACGTAAACGTTGGCATTTGATGGCATAACGTCAATGGAAAGTACACCTGTCATGTTTTGCTGGATAGGAACAAGAGGTATGTTCACCGACTTATTCTCTCCTATTCCGACAAACACATTTCCCTTCCATGTTTGATAGCCATTCATGGAAAGCGTTATATCATGGTATCCGGCAGAAACCTGAAATACAGCCGGTGTGATCGACGAATAAGTGTTATCTATGATAACCTTTGCCCCTAGTGGTACGCTTTGAACATTCAAAGTTGTTTTGACGCCCGCATTGAGATAAAAATATGTCCATGCCGTCCATCTGTCAGTGTCAGGAATTACAACGATCGATTTGACAAGGCTTTCTTTGAATTTTGTAAAACTTTCCTTTTGAGAACTGCTTAAGCTTTGAAATGGATTATCTTTTGAAACCTTCGGCTGTTGTAAAATGTCTAAGGGTTTGGATGACAGAATGAATTGAACGAATTCTATGCCCGATCTTGTGCCGGAAGCCGTGAAATTGTAATCAGATATCGAAGGTATTTTGTAAGTTCCTGGATTGAAAAAATTCTTTTTCTGATAGTAATTGGGAAATATCTGGGTTACCGTTCCGTACTGCGGCATGTCTATTATGTATAAATAACCTGCTTTTGCGATCTTAACCGTGAAAGAGATTTTTTCACCGTTTCTGTATTCGCTTCCCATTGATTTGTTCATAGAAACGGTTAAGATGTTGTTAGGTTCTATGGTTATAAGTTTGGCAGCCGCAAGTGCTTCAACTTCCGGAGGAATTTTTTGTTGTTCTGCCATCATGATACCCCCTATCATGACAGCGAAAATCAAAACGATAAAAAAGGCCCTTTTCATATACCCCACCTCACAGTTAAAAAATTCACGCTCCGTACTTCTCAAGCCTCATGGCATTGGCCATCAGCAAATTCATGATATTTTTTGCCTCAATTGTACCAAGACTTCCCGTTGCACAGGTTTTTTCGTTGAATCTGTCTGAAAGACCATACCTTGAATATTTAGAGTGAATCAAAAGTGGTACCGGATGCCAGCTGTGACCGCCAACCAGCGAAGGTGTAGAATGATCTCCTGTGACTGCCAGCACATCAGGTTTTAAAGACATGATCTGTGGAATTGCCCTATCGACTATCTCTATAACACTTACTTTTGCAAGAAAATTCGAATCCTCTCCGTAAGAGTCCGTATGTTTGACGTGAAAGTAAAAGAAGTCATATTTATCGTAGTTGTCCTTCAAAACTTTTATCTCTGCCTGCAAACTTCCCGCTTCATCGTCAACGTGAGGAACTTCTAAAATATCCATTCCAACAAGTTTTGCAAGTCCTTTGTACATGGGATATGTTGCTATTGCCGCGCTTCTCATCTTGTAAATTTGAGGGAATTTCGGCATCGCAGGATGTTTTGAAAAACCTCTCAACAGGCATCCCGTGATTTTCCCGTTGCCTTTAAGAATCGTTGCCACTTGTTTTATAAACTTGTTGACGATATCGGCTGTTTTACGAGATTCATCGCTGGTTGCAGATGTGTAAAGCATTTTTTCTCCGTCTTTTTGAGGATCGGCATCTGTCAGAGCATCTCCAAGGCCGTCTCCCGTCAATTTTAAAACGAATCTGTGTTCAACTCCTGGGAAAACCTGAACTTTAACTCCATCTATATCTTTTATCTTTGAATTTATAAGTTGACATGCCTTTACATTTTCTTCCGTTGCCGGTCTTCCGGCTCGTCTATCGACGACCGTTTCTCCATCGATAGTGGCAAAATTTCCACGTGCGACTACATCTTTCTCAGATACTTCGATTCCTATTCCAAGAGCCTCGAGTATGCCTCTACCTATTTGATATTTTATCGGATCGTATCCGAAAATTCCAAGATGGCCTGGCCCGCTTCCCGGCGTTATTCCTTGAAGCACAGGCAGACTTAATCCAAGATCTGACGATTTTGCGAGCATATCAAGATTTGGTGTATCGGCAGCCTCAAGTTCCGTCATACCGCCGAGATTTGGTGCGCCGCCAAGTCCATCCATCACAAGCAAAATTATTTTTGTGTCATTCTTCACAACTAATTTACTGACAAATTCTTGTAAGTCATCCATTTTAGGCCTCCGTAGACTTTTTCTTAATTATAGCATATTTCATGCTAAGCCAATTTTTGGTCTGTCATCACCGAGTTCGTCGGGGATCGCATTCGGTCTTTGTTGAGCGACTTCTTAATCAGGCCATATCATCTCATCGATGGCCTTCAAATCCATCGATTTTAATTGATTTTTTAAAGATTTGTGCCCGCGACTGAAGAAATCCGTTTGCATTCCATTTTCTATTTCCATCTGACATTCAATCAAACCTCCCATAAGATCTGCTGCCCTTGCTATCTTTCCTTCGATTCCACCGTCAAAAGGCTTAAGCATCAAAGGAATATAATGTTCCGCTATTTTTTCCGGCAAAAGCGGAAGAAGCATCTTGTGGACCATTTTTGATTCAACTTCCTCAACTGCCGATTCAAATCCTTCGACACGTCTTTTTGTCGGAGAAATGATATCTCCCGTCAAAGCCTCTGGGACATCGTGAAAAATGGCCCTTTCAATCGTATTAAGCACATTAGCACCTTCCGTCTCTTCAGCCATAAGGTAGGATACGAAGGTAACGAAAAATGTGTGACCTGATACAGTCGTCGGCACTGTTCTTGGATGCTGATTCCATCTTATGGAGTAAATAAGAGTTCTTATTTGTGAAAGATAAGCGCGTAATTCGTCGCTCCTCAAAACGTTTCTGAACGATTCCAAGTCAACGCGTTCCATGTTGTCTTTTATCGATTCAAAAGGTTCTTTAAAATATTCCGGGAAAAACCTCAGATTTATCCCAGCTTCTGTGAAGGCTGCGTAAAGATCTGCGGCGTTTACTATGCTTCCTTCAATCGATCGATCTCTTGAGTTTATCATGGCATCTTCAAATCGGCCTTTAAATCGATCCGGTACATGTTTTATAACTTCTTCAATTGAATTTTTATACAATTTATCCCAGGCAACAGGTGACAAAGATTGAATCATCCTTTTGGTTGAAAGAGAGATATCAGAGATTATACATTTCGGCATATCTTTCAGTAAAATGCGGGTTATCAATTTTTCCATGTCAACTTCATTGCCTCTTTCAATCTCGATCATGGCAAGCAGATGGGCAATATGAAGCACAAATCCACTGTTTGAAGCTTCACTTATGGAATCAAAAGTTGGTTTGTTGTTCCATCTTCTCATGGAAAACATGACTTTCACAAGATCGATGAGATCTTGAATCATCATAGACCTCCTCACAAAGAATTTATGAACTCGTCGAGAGCCAATTCCATTTTTTTGTATCCTTCTTTTACAGATGAATTGAAATTTTGGACTGAATTAAGATCGAATTCGTTGATTTTTGAGAAGGCAATGGCGAGAGCCGTCTCTTCCCCATCACAAACGTTATTCGAAAGTGACTTGAAATACCTAAGGGCCTTTTTCCCGACATGCAAAAATGGCCTTTCGAAGGCTATAGCCGTGAGGCTCGTGTAAAATTTTTCGGATAAAACGAATTTTGCATTTTTAACCGTGTTAATGATGTCATCTATTTCGAAAACCAACGCAACGTCATCTGCCTTGATCTTTTGGGCAAATTTTACCGCAATTTTTGAATCTCTTGGATCTTCAACGATTATCCTTGAATCCATGTGCATGAACCATTTTTGATCCGGAGTATATTTCAAAATCCCCTCTTGCGAAGGTGAGAAAACGGCAAATTTACCCTTTTCATATTCAGCCTTTTCCAAAAGATACACGTTTGCCACATCAACGCCTGCTGTTATCCTCGAAGGTGACCACAAAGATGCCCATTTTGCTGCGACTTCATCTGTTACAAAACCACTCACCATGGAACTCATGAGTTCTGTCGATATATGATCTAAAAGGCTTTTTTTCATTTCTTCTAAATTTACACCGAAAAAAAGCACAGGTTTTCCAAACTCCAATGCCAAGTCTATTATGGCAACTTCTTCAAAAAAATTCTCTAATTTGCCTGAAACTATCAATCCATCATAAAATGGCATAATGGGTATCATCTGAAAAGAAAATTTCGGATATGCACACACAATCCCTTTTTCCGTCAAGATATGCTTTACTTTTCTGTAAGTCAATCTTTGACCGTAGGTTTTATCGCTTTGCCCCGCTATCACCATCACTTTTTTCATCTGATTCTCCCTTTTCTTCGTTAGACCAATAGTCCTTTCCGTAAATATCTTCAAGACGTTTCGTATCATCATCATCGTTTTCTCGCTTTTTCGGATAAAAGAAATTTTTTAAAAAGATGTAAATGAAAAATATGGGAATGCATATCCATATTCCCCAAAAGGCTATTAAATTAAACAAAAGATAATAGAAAGTAGAACTCCTCCATTTTGAATAGAAAAGATCGAATTTTTCTCCCAAAGATTCGGAAAAAGCCGTTTTCCAGTTGGAAGTTATTTCCACATTTTGAAGTATTTTAGGAAGTGATTTCTCAAAGTCTATCTTTTTGTTCATCTCAACGAAAAGAGAATGAACCTCTGCGTAATACTCTTCTAAATCAGTGGTGTCGGTAGGATAATCTTTGTATTCGAGCGGATTCACAGATTGAAAAAGAAAAGGGTTGTAATCCAAAGAGGCCGGATAGAACCCCATTTTACCGCCGTACCATGTTGCAAGACCTTCCATCACCCACAAAGGCATTTGCTTTCCATATTTCTCCATCCATGAGAATTGAAAAACATGCATCAGTTCATGGGCAACGGTGCCTTTAACTTCGGAAAGAGGAGATCGCATGGCAATCGTTACCTGAAAGAAAGTCGGGTAATCTGTGGCATTTCCCATCTCAAGGCCAAGATTGGCGCTTGTAATGATCATGTAAATCGGTTTTTGAGGATAAATTCCCCACATCTTTTCAAGCGACAACATGAACTCTGTGTTCCACGAATTAACCTGATCGTTTATTTCTTTATTTCCTGATTGATTTAAAATGTAAACAGATGAAAAGCCGGTCGATACGAAAACCTCAAATATCAACAACACCCATTTTAGCAAAGAGAACGAGTTCCGAATAAATAAAGTCATCTATTTCTCCATCCATCACCGCTTGTATATTTCCGGATTCATGATCGGTGCGATGATCTTTAACCATAGTGTAAGGCTGAAAGACGTAAGACCTTATTTGACTTCCCCAACTTATTTCTTTCAAAGTACCCTGAATTTTTTGCAATTCAGCCTGCCTTTTTTCGAGTTCGAGTTGGTACAATCTGGACTTTAATATTCTCATAGCGGTATCTTTGTTTTGAAATTGAGATCTCTCATTTTGACATGTAACCACTATCCCGCTTGGAATGTGCGTTATTCTGACGGCAGAATCGGTTCTGTTTACATGTTGCCCTCCAGCTCCTGAGGCTCTGTACGTGTCTATTCTTAAATCTTCATCTTTTATTTCAATCTCAACATCTTCTTTGAGTTCTGGCAAAACGTTTAACGATGCAAAAGATGTATGTCTTCTCTTTGATGCATCGAAAGGAGATATTCTAACAAGCCTGTGGACGCCTCTTTCGTATTTCAAAAATCCGTAAGCGTAATCTCCCTTTATCATTATCATGGCACTGTTTATGCCTGCCTCTTCTCCTGGTTGAATGTCTATTTCTTCTACCTCAAATCCTTTACGCTCTGCCCATCTTGTGTACATTCTTAAAAGCATCTGCGCCCAATCATGAGATTCTGTTCCGCCGGCTCCCGGGTGAATGGAAAGATAACAATTCAAATCATCAAACTTTCCATTGAGCATCATCACGAGTTCAAATTTTTCAACGGTATTTTTTGCCATATCGACAACCTCTTCAAGATGTTGGATGAATTCTTCATCTTCATTGGCAAGCTCAAGGCCGACTGCCATTTCTTCCATGTTTGATTTCATTTGTTCAAACATCCTGTATTTTTCTTTGAGGGCATTCAATTGTTTCAATATATCCTGAGCTTTCCTTGAATCATTCCAAAAGTCATCTAAAGAGGTTTTAGCTTCAAGAGACTCTATCTCCGCTTTAACCTTTTTATCATCAAAAATTTTGGAAAGTTCTGTGAATCTCTTTTCAGCGTCATCTATTTTAACTTTTAGATCGTAATTTATCATGTGATCACCTCATCTTTTAACGCGCATTCTTTTCTTTTTTGACTGATCGACTTTTTCTTGCTCTTTTCCACTTGCAAGTGTGAAGTCCGAATGCTGAGTTTGAAGCACGGAGAAAGATTTTTTCGCCCGTTCCTTCTCTTTTTGTTCATCTACCATGACGATCCTGAAGACTATCGCAGAGATATCATCGTACATGCCGTCGACCATTTCTTCAAAACGTTCGTAACTTTCTCTCTTGAATTCAATTACAGGGTCTTTTTGACCATAGGCGCGAAGATTTACAGATTCTTTTAAAAGGTCTATTTCTTGGAGGTGTAAACGCCATCTCTCATCTATGACCTTCAACATGACATACTTGAGAATCTGTGGGAAGCGATCTTCGCCTATTTCAGAGACCTTTTTGTCGTAATTTTCTTTTACATCTTTCATGATCGCGGATTTGAGTTCTTGCAAATCTTCTTTTGACTTTCCGTCCAAAGAAAAGAAAGGAAAGATCGCCTGTAATTCATTTAAAAGGGTATCCCAGTTCCACGCATCCATATCTCTTCCGGGAAGGTAATTTTCTATCCTTCTGTCAACGACATCCTCAAAAATATCCATGAGATGTTCTTCAACGTCAGTTCCTTCAAGAATCCAATTTCTATGAGAATAAACAGCATTTCTTTGTCTGTCAAGCACGGAATCGAGTTCAAGCAAATGTTTTCTTATTGAAAAATGTATACCCTCGACCTTTTTCTGAGCCTGTTCTATCAAACTGGAAAGCATTGAATGTTCTATTGGTTCTCCTTGAGCAATTTTCAAGGTGTTCATAAGAGACTTCATTCTGTCTCCGCCGAAGATCCTAAGCAAATTATCTTCCGTTGAGAGATAAAATCTCGATTCCCCCGGATCTCCTTGACGGCCGGAACGTCCTCTCAATTGGTTGTCTATACGGCGTGAATCATGTCTTTCGGTTCCGAGTATGAAAAGTCCTCCCAATTCATTGACACCTTCGCCTAATTTTATGTCAACTCCGCGTCCTGCCATGTTTGTGGCAACCGTAACGGCACCCTTCTGACCGGCGCCGGCTATTATTTGAGCTTCTTTTTCGTGATTTTTGGCATTTAAGATCTCGTGCGGTATACCTTTGCTTTTCAACAAAGCGCTAAGTTTTTCATTTTTCTCTATTGAGGTTGTGCCTATGAGAATAGGTTGACCTTTTTCATGCCTTTTTGCAACTTCTTCAACGATGGCGTTGTATTTTTCAACTTCCGTTCTATATATGAGATCATTTTCATCTTTTCTTATCATGGGTTTGTTTGTCGGTATGATGACAACTTTCATTTTGTATATCTGATCGAATTCTTCGCGTTCGGTGTAAGCCGTTCCGGTCATACCGGCAATTTTGTTGTACATGAGGAAGTAATTTTGAAGTGTTATCGTCGCGTAAGTTATCGCTTCTTCCTTTACCTGAACATTTTCTTTCGCTTCAATGGCCTGATGAAGTCCCTCGCTGTACCTTCTTCCCTCCAAAATTCTTCCGGTGAATTCATCGACTATGACGACTTCATTCCCCCTCACGATGTAATCAACATCTTTTTTGTAGAGTTGTAAGGCTCTTAGAGCATTGAGCATGTGAAAATTGTATTCTATGTTTGCCGGATCGTAAAGGTTTTCAACTCCAAGTAATGATTCGGTTTTCTTTATTCCTTCCTCAGTCAGAGAAACCGTTTTTTGCTTTTCGTCAATTTTGAAATCTTCATCTCTTTTGAGTTTTCTGGCAAGCGATGCGAATTGTTTGTAAAGTCTTGAAGAATTTTCAGCCGGTCCAGAAATTATCAAGGGAGTTCTTGCCTCATCTATCAAGATGCTGTCAACTTCGTCGACAATTGCGTAATTGTGCCCTCTTTGAACTCTTTGCTCCGGCAGGTAGGCAAGGTTATCTCTGAGGTAATCGAATCCCATATCTGTGTTAGTCCCGTAGGTTATATCGCAATTGTAAGCAACCCTTCTTTCATCTTGATTCATTTCGGATTGAAGGAATCCAACTTTCAATCCCAAAAGTTCGTAAGCTGGCCTCATCCAATTGGCATCTCTTTTGGCAAGATAGTCGTTGACGGTTACAACGTGCACACCTTTGCCTTCCAAAGCGTTAAGATATGCGGGCATAACGGCAACCAACGTTTTTCCTTCTCCGGTTTTCATTTCAGCCACCATGCCTTCGTGAAGTGCCAATGCCCCCATCAGTTGGACATCAAAAGGCCTCATTCCAAGCGTACGTTTAGATGCTTCCCTTGCAAGTGCGAAGGCCTCGGGTAAAAGATCGTCTAAGGTCTCTCCCTTTGAAAGTCTTTCTTTTAATTCGGATGTTTTATTGGGGAAATCCGAATCCGAAAGAGATTTCATCTTTTCTTCGAATTCATTTACATTTTCAACGATTCTTGTGGCTCTCTTCAAAAATCTTTTGTTAGGGTCGAATATCTTATCGATGATGGACATTTTATTCCTCCAGTTCAATCCATGCCGAATCGACGACATTCTCAACGTCAAAAGATCCGGTAAAATGTTTGTTTAATTCCATCAAAAATTCTATGTTTCCACTTCCTCCCTTTACGGGCGAAAAGGTAAGACCACCGATTTTGAATCCTTCACATTGAGCAAAATCAAGCATATCTTTTAGAACTTGAAGATGGATGCGCTTTGACCTCACAATTCCGTTTTTTATCCCTTGAATACCGACTTCGAATTGAGGCTTCACAAGACATATAGCAGATCCGTCTTCACTCAAAATTTCTTTTATCACGGGCAAAATGTATTTCAAAGATATGAATGAAAGATCACATGACACGAAATCTATCGGAAGGTCAAAATCATGCTTTTTCAAAAACCTTGCGTTGGTTTTTTCCATCTTGACGATCCTTGAATCATTTATTTTTAACTCTCCCACTCCGACATCGACGGCATAAACACATTTTGCACCTTTCTCTATCATGACTTGTGTAAAACCGCCCGTCGAAGATCCAAGATCGCAACAAACCTTTCCGGACAGATCTATTTTGAATTCGTCAAGGCCTTTGATGAGTTTGTAAGCGCCGCGCGAGACGTAAGTTTTACCTTCTACCTCTATTTTTGAATTTTCATCTGTTACCTTTCCAGCTTTTGATACCATTTTACCATTTACCTTCACTCTTCCGAAAAGTATTCCATCTCTTGCGCTGCTTCGAGATGGAAAGAAACCCCGTGAAACAAGAATTTCATCTATTCTCTTCTTCATAGACAGATCGAATCTGCTTTTGTTCAAAACAAACCTTGTAAAGATAAAGACCATAAGCAGGCGCCGTTGCACCCGCTTTGCTTCTATCTTTTATCTCTAACAATTCTCTGATTTTTTCTGGTTGCCAATCACCGGTTCCGACTTTGACGAGTGTTCCAACCATATTTCTCACCATTCTTCGCAAGAAAGATCTTCCTTCAAATCTCAAAAGTATGTATTTGGAATGAGTCAACACCCTTACACTGTAAATCGTCCTTACAGGTGTTCGATCATCATCTTTGTCCATGGATGCAAATGATGTAAAATCGTGAGTGCCTTCAAAATATCTTGCACCTTCTCTCATTTTGTCAACGTCAAGGTGATAAGGAAACCACCACATCTTGTTTCTTAAGAAAACATTTCTTTCTTTGGTGTTGTATATGAAATAATGGTAGATCCTTTTCGTAGCGCCGCTTCTCGGATTAAATGAATCATCCTCAAACCACACCTTTACAACATGTATGTCATCTGGCAACAAAGAGTTGAATGCTTCTTTGAAATTATTTTCGTTCATGCTTTTATTTGTAAGTTCAAATGAACAGATTTGGTAATTCGCATGGACCCCGGTATCTGTCCTTCCGGCAAGATCGGTGCTTAGAGGACTTTTTAAAATTTTTTCAAGCGCTATGTTGAATTCTCCTTGAACTGTTCTTACCGTAGGATGAAACTGAGATCCATGAAAATCAGTTCCATCATATTCTATGGCACAAACAACTTTCAAGAATCGATCCCTCTTAACGGTGCAAAGGTAACAACTTTATCGTCTTCATCTACATATATACATTTAAAACCTTGCGTGTTTCTGCTTGTTATTGAAAGATCGGAAACCTTGAATCTTATGGCTTTTCCTTCTGCTGTAACGGCTATTATCTCATCCGATTCCACAACCTTTGCAGTCCCAACAACGAATCCGTTTTTCCCCGTGATTTTGAGGTTCTTAAGTCCGCGCGCTCCGCGTCTGTGAACTGAATAATCAGAAAAACGGCTTCTCTTACCAAGACCCTTTTCGCTTATTGTAAGAAGTTGAATATCTTCAATTTCACTGTCTTTAACCACGATCATAGAGACAACCTCATCGCCTGATTGAAGTCTTATGCCCCTTATTCCCATTGCAATTTTCCCCATTTGCCTTACGTCTTCGTCTTTGAAAGCAGAAACAAAGCCTTTCATGGTTGAAAGCACTATGATATTTTTATCTTTGACATCTGTCAAAGATGTGCCGACAACCTCATCGTCGTCTTCAAGTCTAATGGCGTTAACGCCGTTGACTTTGAATGAAAAATTGCCAAGAGACATTCTTTTTATCTTTCCTTTTTTCGTGGCTATCCAAAGGTCTTTTGAATGATCGAGATCATGGCCTATCGAAATGATGGATTTTACCTTTTCATTCGGTAGAAGATTGAAATAATTCAATATGAATTTACCCTTTGTACCTTTTTCACTTTCTTGGAAGTGGTAATTCTTCATGAAATAGAATTTTCCAAGATTCGTTATGAATCCCGTGTAACTCAAGCGCGTTGCGACAAAGGCGTGTTCTATGTAATCATCTTCTCTTGTTTTCATGGAAATGTTACCCTTTCCGCCTCTGTACTGCATTTTGTAATTTTCGAGTTTTGTCGAAGAAATGTATCCGTTATGAGTTATAGTTACAACCATATCATCGTCCGTTATAAGGTCTTCTATGTCTATATTTTCTGTATCTTGAGTTATTTCGCTTCTTCTTTGATCGCCGTATTTTTCTTTTATGTACAAAGTCTCTTTTTTTATCTCTTCCATTATCTTTTCATCGGAGCCCAATAATTCTTTCAGCTTTGACATGTTTTCCGTGAGTGTTTTGTATTCTTCATCCAATTTTTGATGTTCAAGAGTTGTCAATCTCTGAAGTTTCATATCCATTATGGCTTCTGCCTGCTCTTTGGAGACTCCGAGTATCTTCATAAGGCCTTCGATGGCGCCTTCAAGATCTTTGGCATTTTTGACTATATCAACGACCGTGCCTATGGCCATTGATGCTTTTATCAATCCTTCGACGACATGAGCCCTTTTTGAGAATCTTTCGAATTCAAATTGGCTCCTTCTTTTTACGACTTCATACCTGTGATCGACAAATGCCTTTATGATCTGTTTTAAATTCATCAGCTTCGGTTTTCCGTGGTCTATGACAAGCATGTGAACGGCAAAATGCGTCTCAAGGGATGTGTGCTTTAAAAGTCTGTTCAAGACTATGTTGGGATCGGCATTTCTCGAAACTTCAATCATTATTCTGAGCCCATCTTTGTCCGATTCGTCGCGAATATCTGAAATCAAAGTTTCTTTCGCATTTTTCGCGTATTCCGCAATTTCTTCTATCAGAGCCGCCTTTGAAACACCATAGGGTATCTCCGTAACGACTATTCTGCTTCTGTTTTTGACCTCTTCTATGCTTGTCTTCGATCTTACGATAAGACTTCCTCGTCCGGTCAAGTAGATGTTCTTTATGGCCTCAGAATCCATTATGATTCCACCTGTCGGGAAATCCGGTCCCTTCAGAAGCCCGGCAATTTTTTCTTCACTCATTTGTGGATCTTCTATGAATTTTATCGTGAGATCGGCAAGTTCTCTTATGTTGTGCGGAGGAATGGATGTTGCCATGCCTACGGCTATACCTGAAGCACCATTGAGCAGCAATTGCGGTATTTTAGATGGGAGAACAACCGGTTCATTAAGCGTTTCGTCAAAATTCGGAACCATATCAACGGTATTCTCGTCTATATCTTCAAGCATCTCTTCGGCCAATTTCGACAATTTTGCCTCCGTGTACCTTGATGCGGCGGCCGGATCTCTGTCTATAGAACCAAAATTACCCTGGCCTTGAATAAGTGGATACCTCATGGTGAAATTTTGAGCCAATCTGACGATGGCATCGTATATGGCCATATCTCCGTGCGGATGATACTTGCCCATAACCTCTCCGACAATCCTTGCACTTTTTTTCGTAGGACCGTTATTTTTAAGGTTGAGTTCTTTCATAGAGAAAAGTATTCTGCGCTGAACTGGCTTAAGCCCATCTCTTACATCCGGAATGGCTCTGCCTATTATGACGCTCATCGAATAATTCATGTAAGATTCGACAAGCTCTTCCGAAATAGATCTTTTTATCTCTTCCATCATTCACACCTCAAGAAATTTTGGCGCCGGTTTCAACAAAACCGTCAACCGTTAGAATTCTTAATTTTCCACCGTCTTTAGCGGCCAGAAGCATCCCATTGGAATCCGTTCCCATCAACTTTGCCGGTTTGAGATTGTAAATGATTATTATCTCTCTGCCTATCAAAGACTCAGGCGTGTAAACCGCACCTATACCGGCGACGATCTGACGTTCTTCACCCGCTACGTCAAGCAACAATTTGACAAGTTTATCTGATTTTGGTACCCTTTCGGCTTGTTTTATCCTTGCAACTCTTAAATCTAACTTTGAGAAATCTTCTATCGTTACCTCTGGCTTTTTGTCAGAGATCTGTTCATTTGTTTCCACCATTTTTATCACCTTTTTTAATTTAGTCGTATCTATCCTCGGAAATAGAGGATCTCCGATTTCTATTTTTACTCCTGAAATTGTTTTGTGCCATCCCAAAAGATTTATATCTATCTTTTGATCTATTTTTTTACCAAGAGCTTGTGAAGTATTCACCATTATCGGAGAAAGCATTATAGCGGCATTCCTTATCACATCGACAAGGTTGTAAAGTACACTTGCAAGTCTGTCTTGTTTGGATTTATCCTTCGCAAGCAACCACGGTGTTGTGATGTCGATGTACTTGTTTGAAAATTTGATCAAATCCCATATCTGCGTTAAGGATTCCGTGAATTTGAATTTTTCCATGTATTTGAAATAATCGTCTATCGTCTTCAAAAGTAAATGCTTTAAATCCTCATCAACCGCGCTTTCAACTTTGGGATCCGGCAGCGTGGAGAAGTTTTGGTTCACCATTGAAAGCGTTCTGTGAACGAGATTTCCCAGGTCATTGGCGAGATCGGCATTTATCCTGATGATAAGGTTATCTTCCGAAAAGTCACCGTCATTTCCAAAAGATATGTCTCTCAAAAGGTAATACTTAACGGCATCCAATCCATAAGCATTGACGAGTATTCTCGGATCGACTGCGTTTCCTTTTGATTTTGAAATCTTCTCTCCGTTTACCGTGAGCCATCCGTGAGCGAAGATTTTCTTGGGCAAAGGCAGTCCTGCGCTCATGAGCATGGCCGGCCATATCAAAGAGTGAAAGCGGTTTATCTCTTTTCCAACGAAATGCACGTCTGCAGGCCAGTATTTTTTAAACATATCCTCGTCTCTTCCGTATCCAATGGCCGAAATGTAATTGATCAAAGCATCGAACCAAACGTAGATGACGTGTTTGGGATCAAACGGTAATGGAATGCCCCAGTTGAAAGAAGTCCTTGACACGCTTATATCCTCAAGACCTCCTTCAAGGATCTTCATCATCTCGTTTCTTCTGAAATCAGGTTCAACAAAATCAGGGTGTGCTTTGAAATATTCAAGCAAAGGTTGAGTGTATTTCGAAAGTTTAAAGAAATAATTTTCTTCCTCGATGTGCTCTAACGGTCTATGACAGACGGGACACAATCTATCTGGTCCTATATCCTTTTCAGTCCAAAAGGTTTCATCATGGACGCAATACCATCCCTCATATTTTCCGAGATATATATCTCCGTTATCGTAAATTTTTTGGAAAAAAGATTGAACGGTCTTGATATGATAATCATCTGTTGTTCTTATGAAAAGGTCATTTGATATCTCAAGTGCTTTCCATAACTTCACGAATTTAACGGCAAGATCATCGACAAAATTTTGTGGCTCCAATCCCTTTTCTCTGGCAGCTCTAAGAATCTTTTGACCATGTTCATCCGTACCCGTCAGAAAAAAAGTATCGTAACCCATCATACGTTTATATCTTGCGACAACATCTGCAACGATCGTCGTGTAAGCAGAGCCTATGTGCGGATCGGAATTCACGTAGTAAATCGGCGTTGTCACGTAAAAAGTTTTAGACAAATCTTTCACCTCTCACAGCTTTTTCTTCTGAATAAAATCACCAGAACCAAAGAATTCTTGAATTAAACTTTACCATGTATATTATACCAAATTTGAACCTTGAATTCGTCGGGGATCGCATTCGGCTTTATCGGATTGGATTCCCGAACAGGTCGGTAATGACAGGATAAAGGGATTCTACGCACCACGTTTTGCGGGAGCTTTTTTCGAGTTTAAAAAGATCAAAAGGAAAAGTCCCGTGTAAACGAAAAGATCTCCGATACTGCAGGCATAATGAAGGCCTAAGAAGTTGACGGGAATCACATCTCCCATAAAAGGTAAAATCGTCGATGAGGTCATCAAAATGTGCTTTGGATCCATCGTGTCGGCCGGAAGTCCTGCGAGTACAAGCGTTGTTTTTGAAAGTGGCATTCTTCCGCCGTTCAAAAGGATCACGATCGTGTTCGATGCTGCCCCTATCGTTATAAAAGGAAAGCCTTTTATGCGCCAATTCGCGATGCAAAAAATTATCAAAAGTACGTAAGCAATCGACGTAAGATAATTGGCCACTTCTCCCAAATTTCCAAAGACGGCAATCAACTCCAAGATAAAAGGCGCAAAAACAAGATAAAACCATTTGAATTCCGTGTTAAGAGGATTCCATACGTTTTTTTTGAAGATCAAAGCGGCGATGATGGCCGCCACTGCAACGTAGATGTATATCATCTTTCACCCATGTAAGAAGGCGCCTTTGCAATTCTTATTTCGTTGAATCGATCTTGAGATTCCACCAAAATCGAAACAAGTTCGGGATCAAAGTCTTTTCCGCTGCCCGCAACGATAATCTTTATGGCCTCTTCGTGAGTGTATTCATCTCGATAAGATCTTTTTGTCGTCAAAGCATCGTAGACATCGCAGATGCCTATTATTCTCGCCTCTAACGGAATATCCTCTCCCTTTTTTCCGTCAGGATAACCCGTACCATTCCATCTTTCGTGATGATATCTCACCCATGGTACGATTCTGTTAAGAGAAGGTATTTCGGAAATTATCCTTGCTCCATCAACAGGATGTTTCTTTATTTCATCATACTCAACATCCGTGAGCTTTGCAGCCTTGTTCAAAACGATATCTCTAACGCCAATTTTGCCTATATCGTGAAGTTGCGCCGCTATTTTCAGATCGTCGAGCTGCTTTCCGTATATGCCCATCTTCTCGGCCATCACCTCACAATACAAACTCACGCGCTCACCGTGGCCTGCCGTGTAAGGATCTTTCTCCTCAAGCGCTTTCATAAGCGCGTACATGGCTTCAAGTTTCGTGTTGAGAAATTTCCTGTAAAGGTCTATGACAAACCTTATCGCGAGCAAAGGGCCCAATATGACGAAGATGACGTAAAAGCCGACGTACGGATAAATGTATATTGCAAGATACGCTATTGCCAAAGATATGAAGATGCTGATTCCGAAAAAATCAACCAAGACATCTCTTAAAATGCCACCGAATCGTTTTTTTGCCGCCATACTCACGGCTCCGGCAACAAAAGAGTTGTTGATTAAGGCATAAACGCCTATTGCCGCCGCGATGGCAAAGATCCTGACTATTTCAAGATTTACCGGAAACAGTCTGTATGTAAAAGCGGCCAAAAAGGTCGCTATCGAAATCTGGGCAACGTTGAAGACGATCTTGTACCATGCAAGTCGATGAAAGGCAGGTAAACCAGCAATCATCGATATTATCATGGCACTGATGGGAGAAAACAAAACGGCCGCAGAAAGGTTAAACGTCATACCCAATCCTATAACCCATTTGTTTCCGTTTACCTTTCTTACCTCGATGGGATAAGCATCGGCAACCCATCCGCTTATGCCCCATACTAAGATCATCCACCACGGATCGATTGGTTCATGAAAGAAGAGGAGGGCGCAGATAAGCGCCCCGGAAATAATCGTGATAATTGCTATGTAAAACTTCAACGATAAAGACACGATCCACCTCTTCGGGAAATTACCACCACTTCGAACTTCCGACGGCAGCCATGATTAAGCTCAGAAGTCCGCCGGCAACAATAGCGAGTCTGAATATTTTTCCTTTCATGAGACTTACCCCCTTTCAAAGTTTGTTTTTTTGTAACTCGTTTAACTTGTGTTGATTTTAAAGGGTTAAGCCTCCGCTTGTTTGAATTTTGCCACGAAATGCTTCTCTTATCTTGCTGACAAGATCATACCATATTTTACAAAGCACGTCAATTTACAATGTGTTATAATCTCAGATGATGTGATCTGGAGGTCAAGATGAGGCTTGATAAGTTTTTGAAACTCGCTGGTATCATAAAAAGACGAACGATTTCTCAGGAGTTAATAGATCTCGGGGGTGTTTCCAAAGGCGGAAGAATTCTCAAGCCGTCCTACGAGGTCAAAGTGGGAGATATCCTGACGATCCACATGAGAAATGAAACCGTCACTATAAAGGTCATCGATGTCCCAAAAAAGAATGAAAAAGGAAATTACTTTGA
>DYLQ01000077.1 GCA_020722015.1 Thermotoga sp.
CGAGGTCATATCGGCAATAGAAAGAATTTTGTATGCCAAAAAATACAACCTCATAATATGCAACGTCGGTGAAAATCCACAGAAAGAAGTTGAATATCTCGAGTTGCTTGTTTCAAAAAAAGTTGATGGCCTCATAGTAGCGCCTGCGGCGGAGAGTTATAATCTTTCTGCTTACAGGAATCTCATCAGACATGGAATGAAGATCGTGCTTTTTGACAGGCTCATAGATGCCGTTAACTGTGATTCTGTCGTCATAGACAATCGTTCTGCCATACATGAGAGCGTCAAATATTTAAAAGATCATGGACATGTTAAAATAGGTGCCATATACGGCATAGAAAGAAGTTATACCGGTCATGAAAGGCTGAATGGCTTCAAAGAGGCCATGGAACTGTTCAATTTAGAGTACCACAAAGAGTGGGTAAAAAGTGGTTTTTTCAGAGAAGAAGATTCTTACAAACAAGCATTTGAACTTTTAAAAAAAGAATCAAGACCGACAGCCATGATCGCTATGAATAATTTCACAACACTCGGCCTTATAAGAGCCGTCAAAGAATTAGGCCTGAGAGTCCCAGAAGATCTTTCGATCATAGGTTTTGACGATGCCGAATGGATGAAGGTATGTTCTCCGTCTATAACCACCGTTGTTCAGCCTGCAGATGCCATTGGCATGACAGCCGCAACACTTTTGCTTGATGCAATGGAAAACGAAAGCGTACATACCATTCAACATGTCGTTCTAAAGGCAAAATTCATAGAACGCGAATCCGTATCAAAAATTTGATATAATTTAACTGCATTAGAATGATAATTTGGGAGTTTTAATTGAAGAACATAGAAAACTACACCTTAGATGAAGAGATCGCCAATGCCATAACGCACGGCGTTGGCGCGTTGATGGCAATAGCAGGTCTTGTACTTTTGATTGTTTTTTCAAGTATTTACGGAAATCCATGGTATATAATCAGTCTTACGATATACGGTGGTTCTCTTGTAATACTTTACACGATGTCAACGATTTATCACGCTTTGCCTAATGGAAAAGTAAAAAATGTCTTCGAGATTCTCGATCATTCCTCGATATATCTTCTTATAGCCGGTACTTACACTCCGTTTGAGCTTATAACTCTTCGAGACTCAGTAGGATGGATACTCTTTGGAATTACCTGGGGTATTGCCGTCGTTGGAATACTTTTTAAGATCTTTTTCGTGAAAAGGTTCGTTATCTTATCCACCGTTGTTTACATAATAATGGGATGGATGATAGTATTTGCCATAAAGCCATTGCTTGAAAGATTACCAATCGGTGGAATTGTATTTCTCTTACTCGGTGGTATCCTGTACACGGTCGGAACGATCTTTTACATCCGAAGAAAGATGAAATATCATCATGCCATATGGCATTTATTCGTGTTAGGCGGTAGTGCAATGCATTTTTTTGCCATACTTTTTTACGTGTTACCACTTTTTTCCATTTTGAAACAACGCTAACAATCCGACTTTCAATCTGTCCTTCGAGGTTAACGATCGCTTTCCGTCATCCCCGAATTCGTCGAAGTCATTTGACTTTATCGGACTGGATTCTCGATCAGGTCGAGAATAACGGTTGGTAAGTAGAAAAAGATTTGGTGTATAATCAGTATAGGTTGAGTTACTCAACCCACATTGAGTTACTCAAGGGGGCAAGGATTTGTACTTTTCAATCGAGCCCAAAAGGTCAAGAGATAATCTGTACGATCGCGAAGAAGAGCTTGAAAAATTAAAACGATCCGTCAAAAGCGGAAGAATGATTTCACTTTACGGATTGAGGAGGATTGGCAAGACATCGCTGCTTCAGGTATTTTTGAAAGAAGTTTCGGATCAATTTCTCAGCATCTTCATAGATTGCCGTCGTTTCGTGCATGACGGTCGAGTATCAAAAGACGATTTCGATCTATCCTTTGTTAATGCCATCAAAAAAACGATTAAGAAAGAAAAAGTAAAAAATTTGTTCGAGATGATCTCAAAGATCACGGTAAACGGCGTTGAAATTGATTTGAGCAAAAAAAGCGGCATGGATCTTTTCACATTTTTGGATAAAATAAACGCAGGACTTGAAAAAAGCGGTAAGAAATTCATCATAGCTTTAGACGAAGTTCAAAATCTTCGATTTTACGGAAAAGGCGGAAAAGACATCCTTAACCTTTTAGCCTACATTTACGACCATCTTACAAACATCGTCGTTATCCTGACAGGATCCGAAATAGGATTGCTTCACGATTTTTTGAACTCCGATGATCCTCAGGCACCACTTTTCGGAAGATACATAGATGAAATAAGTCTTGAAAGATTTTCAAAAGAAAAGTCCGTTGATTTTCTCTCAAAAGGCTTTGATCAAATCGGGTTTAAGATAAAAGCAGAAGAGATCGAAAAAGCAGTTGCATTGCTCGACGGCATAGTCGGTTATCTTGCGATGTACGGATTCATAGTGTATTCAAAAAAAGATGTATCGACGGCGCTTGAAGAAACAAAAATCATGGCTCAAAAACTTGTCAGAAAAGAAATAGAAGAATTGAAACAAAGGTCACAAAACTACATCCACATCTTAAAGGCGATCTCGCTCGGCTTCGATCATTTCTCCAAAATAAAGACATACATATCGTCTCATAATGTCAGAATAACGGATCAAACTCTCAGCAATGGTCTTTCTTCACTTGTAAAACAGGGCTTTCTTGAGCAAGAATACAAAGAGATGTCCAAAATCTACACAATACCGGATCCTATGATCAAAGCCGTTATCATAGACATGCCTGATTCAAAGTAAGTGTTCACATGTTCACATACTTCCTCGAATTTAAGGTAATTTGAAAATCTTTAGGACC
>DYLQ01000078.1 GCA_020722015.1 Thermotoga sp.
CCTCCTTTTCGGCATAAATGCCATTGACGAGGCGGTAGATTCTAAATCACCTCATTCTAATAGGAAAAATATATCCCTCCTCTCAATAAATATAACCCTCCTCAAAAACCGGGCGGGGAACATCCCCTTTGCATTCGGTTCTTCTGTCGTCACCGCCGTCCCGTAGCATGGAATCACGGTTGAAGTATGTCCATGATTACGGTATAAAAACTCCGAAAGAAAATTGTTTCCGGTTGTAGTATTAGAAAGAATGCGGCATCCGTGAAATGGAGGAATTTGGTTGAAAGAATCATTGGGTACAACAGGATCTGCTGACGTTGTTTTGTTCGATTTTGGCGGCGTGCTGTCGGAGGAAGGATGGAGAAAAGGGCATGCGGCCATTGCGAAGGCCAACGGGCTGAATGAAGCTCTTCTTCTGCAAACGGCAAACGATACCATTTACGAAACCGGTTATATCCTCGGAAAAGGTTCCGAAAGAAGTTTTTGGGAAGCCCTGAGAAAAAAGACAGGCATCCGGGGGGATGATGCGTCTTTGATGCACGAAATAATGTCCCGGTTCCGATTGAGAGACCGGATGATCGACCTTGTCAACAGGTTAAAAGCAAAAAACGTGACCGTCGGCATACTGAGCGACCAGACGGATATGCTGGATAAACTGGACGCGCAGTTTGATTTTTTCAAACACTTTGATCATGTCTTCAACAGCTATCATGTCGGCAAGGGGAAACGCGATATGTCGCTGTATGACGACATAGCTCACGTTCTAAAAACACCGCCGGACAGGATTTTATTCATCGATGATGATCCGGGACATGTCGGACGTGCACGACAAAAAGGGTGGCAGGCCATCCTTTACGTGGACGCAGATTCTTTTTACCCGGAGATGGATAAACTATTTTTCAGCAAAGAACACAACAATGGTGGGAAAACCCTTCTACCGGAATCCATCAAAAGCTGAAGACTTTTTTAACGCAGGAAGATAGCCATATCGGCCGAAGGCTCAGATCCGAATGCCAACGTCGCGCAGCGCTTCGGAACTTGGAAAAAGATTCGGGATCAGCGGCATGCTGCTGTCGATCGCAGCAGGCATCTTGTTTTCTGCGTTAAACTTTGAAATTCCCAAAATGCGATTCCTGAATCGGTTTTAACAGCGAAAACTCGAAAGCCGTTGCCAACGCGTTTCTGCAGTCCTTCTAAGAAAGGGTGCCGTCAGCTAAGAGTCTCACCCCGACAAAGAACGGACGGGCTTCGCCGGAATATTTCTCGACCATCATCCGCTCAAATTTCCGCGCCTCCCTTTCTGGAAAAATCTCTTGCAAAGAAAAAAGATCGCAAAGGAATTTAACATCATTCAGCAACCCGATAAAAATTTCCGCCTCGGGCAAACGTTTAAAAACTCCCTGTTACCTCCTGATAAGACATGTAATCCACGATCAACTGATTTATTTCCCGATTAGCCCAGTAATTAACGGTTCAATGAAATATAAATACACCGGCATCAATCATCACTAAATGTCTTGTCGATGTTATATCCGGCCTTTTTATAATCTTCAAGCGCTCTTTCTTTAAAAAGATTGTCCTTCGTCTCATGTGAATATTTATCGGCGAGCTCCGCGGCATGGCTGAAAAGACCGTTTCGTTCATACTCTGCTATCTTTTCCTCGGTGCGTTTATGCTCCGGAGATAAATCCGTCACTACGGCATGGCATAAAGAAATCATCCTTTTGACTTCATTACCGCATTTTGGACAATAAACAAGCGGGGCCTCATTAGTACTTTGAATATACTCAAACCAGTTGCGACAGAAACTGCAACCCTTCGATGGAATTTTCGCCCTGTATTCGTAAATCGGCATGAACTTATTTCCTCCTTTTGTACGAATATTACGAGTATTGAAAATTACTCCACTCACACTTGGTTTTGTTTTTTTATCAGTTTCACAAACATTTCATATTCAGAATTCAGTGTAAATGATGCACGTTTTTAATGATCCTGTCAAAGAATATTTAGACTGGGCTTTAACAGGGAAATTTTTATTTCTCCATAAAAGCATGTGGTTACAAGGCATAAAAATGTTTTTGGCACTATCCCCATGCCAAATTTGTAAAAAAACAGCCAGTAAATTTGGCGGACCATCTGCGGCAGGGCCATGCCGACCGCCTGGAACACTTTGCCACATACATTCTTTTGCTGCGGATAGCCAGTTTGGCAGCGTTTTCCACGATATGCGTTTCTTGCAGCGAGACCTTTGAAAAACGGTGCCTGAAGCGCGATTTTAAAGATTTTTCGGGGTACCCCGCCGTCGCAGCAAGGCTTTAAAGGCGTAAAAAACGCAAGCGTTACCAGAGCGCCTATCCTTTGAAGCCGCCGCGAGACGTCGCGGGGTCGAAAAAGATTTATGAGCGCGAAGGCGGCGTTTTGCAAAGGTCTCGCTGCGCTGCAAGTCTTATTTGACGTGAACCCATCCGAACACATGGGAACCAAAAATCGATGGGTAAAAGCCAATTTTGGCGGCATAGACTAAATCGCACATTGTGTGCCACGGATTCAGGCTTAATTATATACACTAAATTCAAAGGGGGGAAGTGTCTCACTTACATTGGCACAGAGGGAAATAGACAATCAATATTTCCCCTCGACCCTCGCTGGGAGGCAATACTTTTTGCTTTGGAGGTTGGAAATGCGGTTGGAATGAAAGACTTTGAAATTTCTTCCTAAGCCTTTGTTTTTAGTTTGGAGCGGGCGATGGGACTCGAACCCACGACGTCCAGCTTGGGAAGCTGACAT
>DYLQ01000079.1 GCA_020722015.1 Thermotoga sp.
AAGAATATAGCCGTAAAAGAGCTAGAAACGCTCCAAAAAGGACGAAATTACGTTTCTTTGGGTCAATACAAGGCAAAAGGCAATTACGAGGCTCAGAACAGTTTACAGCACCTTAGAGCGCAATCTAGAAATTTTGTTCACCAAATCCCCGACTATCTCGGATTTTCTCATCAGCTCAAAAACAACTTTGAGCCGTCGGTGCAGGGAACCACGAGCGGATTGATTTTTAAAAGAGAGGTTTTAGAGTTCGAGATTAGGGATATTCAACGAGCGGAAAAAATCATTTTAGATGAAGCCAAAAAAATCGATGACAGCAAAACGGCGATGACTCAAAAGCCTACAACATTCACGCAGAGCGAAGTTTCAAAGCTATTTAAACAGCTCAAAAACGACGATAAGACCAAAAAAATAACGCTCAGAGATCAAGCGGGGTCAAAACAAGAGGGGCTACAAATCGACAAAAAAACCTATCAGGCGTTCAAGGAAAAAATTGCTCAACTCTCAGATCGAGCCGTTCAAGAAGTCAAAAAGATCTATCAAAGCTTTTCCGAAAAACGGAACGAAATCGTGGGGAAAATACGAAATCACCCCGACCTCAAAAAAGAGCAACAACTCAACCGAGAACGCACCTTATCCGAAAGAGCCAAAGAACCCGAAAAGGTAAAAAGCCAGGGAATCGAAAGATGACCTCTCCCTGCTTCATTTTTTCCTCTTCCACGGCTGTGTGTTCTGTGATGGTTCGCCACTAAAAGGCTTCTCTTTTTCTCTTCTTTGGTGTAGGTTTTATCCTTGCAGGAAGCAGGGGCAGTCAGCCCATTTTCTAACGAAAAAGTGCTTTACCCCTTAGTGCGTATGAAGTTTATTTTTTTTGATGGAGTTTTTTAGGCAAAAAAAAATGAATTTCACTAACTGAAGTTTATTTTTTATGGTAGAATTTGGGCAAAAAAAAAGCTCAAACCCCCATCCGCCAAGATTGGGTTTGAGCTGAACTTGGAAAGTATGCAGAATTGTACCCAAACCGATAGGGTAGGTCAAGGCTTTTGGCTCCACCTAAGAGCGTCAGGAGACGGCTTAGAAATAGCCGAATACGGCTTACCTACTCCAAATTATTATCACCGCAAAGAGGGTTCCGAAACGTACACTGTTGCGTGGCTCCTCGATGGCTACTTTGGAACGTCCAAAGGCAAAGCCTATCTCAACGACGTTATCGCTCGTCTCTCAATGGGTATGAAGATTGCCAATCGTCTTGATTTTGCACCAAAAACAGATACTCTTAACCGCTATGAACTTCGGCAATTTCAGAACCTCCCTTCTCTCCCTCGGAATTGGGGGAAGAAAAATTTAGCCAACCATCCCCACCACAAAAAGGACGCTATTTTTTGGGCTATAAAACTACAAGCGATTGAACGGATCCGTTGCACCGGCTTCCTCGATTACGACGCTCTCAAAGATTGGGCGTTTGACCTATTCATCACAAAAGCTAAAGACCGTTCCACCCTACGGGCTAAGGTTCGCAACGTGTGGGAATGGTACAGAGATAGAGATTGGAAATTAGATGGGAGAGTACATACAATGAGCAGAGCAGACGCGGCGGCAAAAGCGACAAAAGTACGGCAAGAACGGACGAAAGCGAAGATACAAGGAGCAATAAATATCCTCCGATTGTATGGCAAGAAGATAACCGCTAAGGCGGTGGCAGAGGAAGCAGGGATTAGCGAACCGACCGCCCAAAAGTACGTCAAACAACTCAAAGAAGAGGGGGCAATATGAACCACGAAGAAATCAGAGATTTTGGGGAAAACGTCGATATGTACCTCCACTACGTCGCAAATCTCATCAAAGACAAAGAAGAAATTGGGGTAGAAGTTGTCGGGCAATTATCGTTATTTGCAGATGACTTATACACCCTCGCTATGGCATTGAACGAAATGCGACTAACGGCTCATCCCTCTATCCCTGCCGACTGATAGCCTCTTTTGTAACGAGATTGATTTAATATTTTTATTGGCACGAACCCCGTATAATCTTGCAAAAGATTATACCACCGTAGGCGATATTCCAACAAAACTGCGTTTAGTCGGAATATCCGGTGTCCTTGCAGGAGGCTAAAATGAATACAGCGGTCAAGATCAAATCTTGCTCACGAGCAAGCGCAAGCGGTAAAAATTCGTACAATTTAGAACGCCAAAAAAATCAAGAAAAAGACATTCTCGTCCTCGAAGAAAACGAAATGCCACCCCTCGAAACTTTATCCCTCGAAGAGAAAAAAGAGATCAAATCTTTACAGACAAAAATCTCAACTTACAGTAAAAGACTTGAAAAAGCAATCGAAGAAAATAAGCCAAAATCAATCGCAACCAATCAGAAAAATATCGAAGAGGCTCAAAAAAAATTAGAGAAATTTGAAAAACGACCCGATCAGAGAGAAAAAAAATTCACGGAATTTACTATCGCATTGACCAATAGCGATCAACAAAGCTATGAAAAAGACTGGTCAAAACAAAGCTTGGAATATGTCAAAAAGAGATTTCCCGATCTGCAAATCATTTCAGCCGTTGAG
Organism: Thermotoga sp.; assembly: GCA_020722015.1. Lineage (GTDB taxonomy): Bacteria > Thermotogota > Thermotogae > Mesoaciditogales > Mesoaciditogaceae > Athalassotoga. Next base: position 2,561 of record DYLQ01000079.1, read on the forward strand.
CATAGAGATCAGCACAGTCCTCATATGCACATTTTGCTTTACTCAAAAGATGAGCCGATAACCCAAGTTTTAGCGAGATCAACGGGGCAAAAAGACACCTCACGGGAGAGTATGAAAGAGGCATATTCGACCATTGCCCACGATTTCCACTCCTTCGCTAATAAGAATATAGCCGTAAAAGAGCTAGAAACGCTCCAAAAAGGACGAAATTACGTTT
>DYLQ01000080.1 GCA_020722015.1 Thermotoga sp.
ACATCCAACCCTATATCGTCGGCAAGCCTTAAGATTGTGTATCTTTTTCTTATTTCCTTTGCGTTTTCAACAATATCGGTGATCTGCAGATCAGAGCCTATAGATTTCAGGTCTGTTGGAGCGCCCACCGTTTCCAGTAACTTTTTGATCTGACCGGATGTCGGCACACTTTCTTCAACCCATTTTTTCAAATCATTCCAGTTTTCCACGATCTTTTCCTGTCTTTTAATTCTTTCGGACTCATTCATGTAAAAATCTCCTATTTCCTCAAAGATCTCATTTGAAATTGGTCCGAAACAACTTTCGATCCGTTTTTTATATTCGGTTTCATTTTCACCATTTCTTTGAGATGTAGATCTTTTGATGTCGTCGACGTTCATCGAAAAAATTTTGTGATAAATATCTGTAACTATCGTTTCTGCAACTCCGACAGAAGCTCCATGAAATGCTGGAATTTTGCCGCGCATCAGATCTTTTATCTCCATGTAATGGGCAATGTGATGTTCAGCTCCGGACGCCGGTCTCGAATTTCCCACTTTAAGCATTGCTATTCCGGAAAGCACAAGTGCATCCATAACGTTTTCCACAGTCGCTCTGTTTCTTTCTTTCATCAGATCAGCCGTTTGAACACATTTTTCAATAGATTTTCTCACTATTCCGGCAATATCTTCAGAATAATCTTCTCCGTTAACAACACTACTTATCATCCAATCCGCAAGAGACGTGTATTTCCCAATTATGTCCCCAAAACCCGATGTTATCATCTCATAAGGAGCCTTTGAAAGCACGTCCAAATCACCTATCACAAACTGGGGATAAGCGGCGTTGTATGTACGTTTAAAGCCATTTGTTATCAGCGGAGAAACGGAGGATGTGTATCCGTCCATTGACGGAGCCGTTGCTATCACACCATATGGTATCTTGGTTTTAAAACTCACAAATCTTGTCAGATCATTTACGGTACCGGATCCGATGGCAATTAAAAGTTCACTTTGCGGATCCATTTTCAAGACGATCTCACCAATCGATCTTTCATCTGGAACGAGATGTTTAATCATATCGAATTTGCAGATGGTAAGATCGAATCCTTCCGATCTTAAAGATGAAATAACCTCTTTCCCAGCTGCATCGTAAGTGTTTTGATCGCAGATGATCGTTAACTTCTTCGACGTTGTGTATTTTTGCAAAATTGACGGAACTTGCTTCAGTGAATTTTCATCAACAACGATGCGCTTTATAGGCTTTATTTCAATTCCTTCGAAAAGTTCTTCTCTCAATTCAAACATCCTTTCATAATTTAATGGAATCACACAACCCCTTTTTTCAACAGAATATTTGCATACAAAGCTCTTTCTCCACTTGCCACTATTGCATAACTTTTGGCAGCAACGTCATAAAATTCAAGTCTCGGAACTTTTTTTATTCTCACTGTCTCACCGGACGAGTCAAGAATTTGCTCGTATTTCTTCCATATCTCAGGCTGTCCTTTTTCCGACATCATAAGAACGACGTTATAGTCCACATAAGTGTCGAGAGGAAATAACTTCATTATCGCCTCGAGCAGAGATGGTATGCCTATTCCGTCTGCTCTTACCACAATCGAATCATGATTTTTCCCGGCCGATTCGACAGGATAATTTCCATCCGCAAGCAATATCTCGTCACCATGTCCCATCTCATCGATAACTTTAAGTAAATAAGGAGAAATGATAGGATCTATTCCTTTAAGCATTTATGTCATCCCTTTCTGTCAAAAAGCCATACGGCCATAGGTCCAGGTTTACGATTTGCCCACATATGGTAAGGTACAAGTGTGAATTCAACCTGGCGGTGAACATTTTTATCCTTTCCTTTCTCTTGATAAAGCAAATCCCAATTGTCTTCCTTTGCAAAGCCGTTTCCCTTCAGCACAACAATGTTATTTTCCCGTTCTTCACGGATTTTTGAGGTGCCAACGGTAAGATTCCATACGTCAAACTCTGGATTATCGCAAGCTTCGGCACAGTAAACAACGGGACCTCTTGTAATTGCAACTTTGTCTGTGTTTTCTCTGACAAACGAGTTACTTTTCACCTTTTTTATCTTCATCGGGAATTCGATTGTGACGATATCTTTTTCCCAGATCATCTTTATCTTCAAATATCCTTTTTCAACTACTGACTTTATTGGATTTCCATTAACGTCAACGTTGAATTTCCCGTCTGTCCAGCCTGGGATCCTCAAGAACAGCGTGAATTCACTTGGCGAATTTACCGATATTTCTATTTTTACCTTCCCTTCATACGGATATGCCGTCTTTTGAGAGATTAAAATATCATGATTTGATAGATTTATCTTCGCCTTGCTTTCTTCGTAAAGGTGGATCCATATTCCATCTTCTGAAACCGCATACACGTAATTCTGAATCGATCCGAGCGTGCGTGCAAGATTTAGAGGACAACATGCCACTTCATACCATGGCTGTCTCCTGTGCTTTCCCCTATCTTCCAGAGGATTAACGTAGAAATAATTTTTACCGTCTAAAGATATGCCGGATAGCAATCCATTGTAAAGTGTTTGCTCCATAACATCTGCGAATCTTCCCTCACCTGTCGCAAGCAACATTCTCCAGTTCCACATGAAATTTCCTATCGCAGCACATGTTTCTGTGTAAGCTCTTCTGTTGGGTAGCTCATAAGCTTCACAAAAGATTGGTATTGGAAGTTATGCCGTTTTAACGGCAGAAGGCAGCACCTCTTTTGTT
>DYLQ01000081.1 GCA_020722015.1 Thermotoga sp.
CCATTCGTCGTATGTTTTTTGCCACATGTTTGCATTTTCGGGTTCGTATTTTTCTATCTCAAAAGACACTCGGACGAGATCTGAAATATCATCCAGATCAATAACACCGTTTGCGATCATCTGAGACAGTCCGTTTCCGATCGCTGTTGCTTCAATAGGCCCTGCTTCGACTGGAAGATTTGTGGCATCGGATATAAACTGACAGATCAACTTATTGCGCGTAGCGCCACCTAACATCCTTATCTTTTTCATCTTTCTTCCGGAAACTTCCTCAAGTTTTTCCAAATTCCATTTTGTTTTCATCGCAATCCCTTCGAATGCCGTCCTTGCAATTTCAGCTCTTGATTCGATACGTTTTCCGAGCTTTACGGATTCGTTTACGATTGCCAACTCCATATCATCAGGTTTTTGCAGATCGTACGAGTCGACATCTATCATGCCGGCAAAAGGTCTTGCCGTTCTTGCCATTTCGATGAGCTCATCGTATCCCACCTTCCATTTGCGTCTCAATTCTTCGATAAGCCACATGCCCGTGGAATTTGAAAGTAGCCTGTATCCTTCGTCGATACATCCCTCATTGGCAAAATTGTATTTCATCACATTTTCGTTTTTGACGGGATTCTTTGACAAAATCCCCTCCAAAAACCACGTCCCGGTACTTATTATCATGGCATTTTCATCGCTTACACAGGCAAAAGCGGAACCTGTGTCGTGTGTGGGAGGAAAGACGACTTTGAACTTCTTTCCAAAGAGATTTACCTCTTCTGCGACCGTAGATGGATTTACGATTTTCGGAAAGATATCCGGCAGATCCAAGGCCTTTATCATCTCATCGTCCCAATCTTTCAAATTCGGATTGTACAATTGCGTCGTCGTTGCGAAGGTGAATTCGATTGCCTTTTGACCGGTCAAAAAATAAATCAACAAAGACGGAATTCCAAGCAATGTTCGCGCACAGCCGATGGCTTTCATGCCCAATTCTTTCATTTCGGCGATCTGGTAGATCGTGTTGAACGGCTGAAATTGTGTGGGAGATCTTTCGAAGATCCACTTTTTACTCAACTTATCCAGAACCTTTTGCATGGAATTCAATTTGTAAAAATTTCTGTAATGCATAGGTGTGCCCATCATAAAGCCTTTATCGTCCAAAAGGCCGAAATCTACTCCCCATGTGTCTATCCCAACGGATTCAATCTCATTTTTTTGTAAGATCATCTCCAAGGATTTCAAAACGTTTTTGTATATCTCGAATATATCCCAGTAATCAATGCCGTTTATCTCAACTGGAGCATTCGGAAATCTGTAAATCTCGGCGACTTGAATCTTTTTACCGTCATAAGATATGTCAAAGGCCTTTCCTCCGGATGCCCCTACATCTACAGACAAAAAGTGCAAAATATCAGCCTCTTTTCGTATTTTTTACCGCCTTATCACTTCGACCTGGCCGACAACACCGTCAAAATTCGGACAGCTCCGGCACATCTGCAAGGCAATCGCTCTTCGATTTAGCCTGTCATCCTCGAGTTCATCGGGGATCGCATTTGGTTTTCATCCTCTCTTTAATGCCATCGATTCTTCGTATCCACTTTTTCTGAATGCGCCGAGTGCGTCAGGATCCAATCCAATTTCCTCTCTTGACTGTTTCAAAATAGGCCTTACATCCGTTAAAAAAGCATCTTTGATGATCTCTTCGGATAAGACTATGTCATTTTTCAATTGAGCCGTTTCCAAAGCTTTTGTATCCACAAGAAGAGATTTCAAATAAGCGATCTGCAAAGCTTCGACAGATTGGATCGTCGCTTGAATTTTTGGCTTCATCGCCGCACTTTGATCTATCACAAGGGCTGGTTTTTTATCGGAAGACAGATCGAAGAATTTGTTGAGCTCAACAAAGATCAAAAACAATTCGTAGAGATTGACAGAACCAACGGTAAGATCATCGTCTGCGTACTTTCTCGAATTGAAATGAAAGCCTCCCAATTTTGCCCTCGACGATAGTATAGAGACTATGTACTCTATATTCGTGCCCTGTGCGTGATGACCCAGATCGATTATGACCTTTGCCCTGTCTCCGAGATCTTTAGAGAGCGCGTAAGCAATGCCCCAATCGGCGGTATCCGTGTGATAAAATGCCGGCTCGAAGAATTTGTACTCTATGAGCAAGGTCATGTCATTGGCCATGGCAGAATATATTTTTTTTAAAGAATCGATGAGTAAACTCTGTCTTTTGGCAAAATCGCCTTGTCCGGGATAATCCGTTCCGTCAGGAAGCCACAAAGATAAGACCTTAGATTCAACCGATCTCATGATATCTATGCATTCGAGCACATGATCTATGGCTTTCGCTCTTTTTTTATCGTCCAAATTCGTAAGGCTTCCGAATTTGTAATCTTCATCTTGAAATAAGTTGGGATTTACGGCACCCAATTTCAATCCCTTATCCCGTGCGAATCTGACAAGATCCTTCCAATTATCCACTCTATCCCATGGGATGTGAATCGCAACCGCTGAAACGGCCTTCGTGTATTTGTCAACTTGTGCCGCATCTTCTATTCTTTCGAAGGCATTTCTCGCGGCTCCCGGAATTTGAAAAACGTGAAAACGCGTGCCTGAGTCTGAAAAGCCCCAAGACGGCACTTCTACTTTGAAATTTTTAACCTTCTCCTTAAGATCATTTCTCATCTTATCGCCTCATATTCATGATTTTTCAAG
>DYLQ01000082.1 GCA_020722015.1 Thermotoga sp.
TTATTTTATCTTTATCGCATTTAAGCTTTCCATAAGCAATTGAGCCGCTTTTGCGTCAATCCATCGAGGAGATCTGCGCTTGATTTGACGGATAATCCGATCGATATCCGCGTTGATAATTCTTTTAAGCGCCTCAATCGCTATTTGCTTCTGTTTCGGTTTCAGTTTGGAATTTTTTATTTTTTCAAGCAGATTGAATAATTTTTCCAGATTCTTGAGTTTTCTGCTGAAATATCTGCAGGCAATTTTTTTCTTGATGAGCCCTAAGTTCCAATAATGGTCAAGGTTTTTTCGGATAGCGCTGATATTGGTTGAAATTTGGAAAGTGGATATTTGCTCGCTTTGATTTCCCGCTTCATCCACCGCCGATATTTTGAACGTATGCCCGCCGAGCTTTTGGAGAGAAAGATCAATTTCATTTTCGGAAAATTCCGCTCCGTCGTAGATGATTGTTTTTTCAATTTTCTCCGCCGGAGAGGTTTCATCCGTGATCGTATACTCAACCGGGAGATTATATTGGTCATTGAAATAGGTTTTTTGATCTTCGGGGAAAGTGATTGTGATGACGGGAGGAGTTGTGTCAGATGGCATAATCCTTCCATTATCTATTTTGAATATCTTTTCCTCAGAATCTCCTGGCGCGGATACTCCGGACAAAATTGTTTTTGTTTCTCGCGCGAGTTGGAGCGATGATTGATCTTCTGTGATTTTTGCCACTTCAATTTCATATTCTCCACCGTTTCCGGTTCCTGTTGCGACAACTTTGTATTCTCCATCTTTCGGATTCGGAATAGTGATGAATTCTTCGTCATCACTGTTGTTCACATAAGTTATATCCGGCGGATTATTTTGATTTTTTCCAAATACATTTCTGTCTGGATCAACAACTTGTATGTCAACTGGACAATAGACTTGGATAAGCAAAATATCTCTTATTGATGTTCCTGCGCTTCCCACTTTTTCTGTTTTCGGTTCTGCGCCCGTAAGAAGCTCGACAATATCGCTCTGCGCTTCAGTGGTTAGGTGATTATGAGACGCGTTAATTGGAATTTTGTAGTCCGCGTCGATTCCTGTTGCGGAGGAAACCGGAACAGTTTCATCTCCTTCGCCATATATCACTCCTTCTTCTCCCCAAAACAAGCTGTAATAGTTTTTCGGATAACCGTCAGCCCAATAATCGCCGAAAGCGGGAGCGTGAATGACCTCAAAAGCAGATATTGTGTTTTCATCATCCACTTTTCCATAAATAATGTCATTTTCGACTTTCAGCATATTTTTCAGTTTTGCCTCACTATTCAGGTCATTCAAAAATACATTTTGCGGACTTCCGGTTGTATATATCCGAGGCGCGTTGAGATCAAGATCGAAAATATAGTTGTATTGCGGCAAAAGTTCCTGCACGGATTGCATCGGGTGCTCTCGTAGGTTTGGAATATTGCGGATATAGTGGAACAGACTATCGTAGCCGGCTTTTTTGGCTTCGCGAGTCAAAATTAATTTACCAATAAACCCAAATAAATCAGTAAATTCACCAGCTTCCCACATTGGATAAACCTTCGGCGCTCCCTTGTGCGGCGTACCAACAGTAATCAGTTGATCAACATCATTTGTAAAATTATACCCATCACTTTCAATATATTGCCTTGCCAAAAGACCGCCCATCGAATGAGCGATAAGATCCACTTTTGGCCAATTGTGATTCGCCGCCTTCACGACCGATATCGCTTCCGCAAGAAATTGGGCATTTTGGATATTGCTGTTTCTCCATTGATATGGAAATTTGAACAAATCCACATTTGGCGTATATCCTTCCTGAATCAGCTTGTTGTAGATATTGTCGTAACTGTGGAGAATCGGATCAAGTTTCCATTCTCCATCAACTTCCCATGATCCCATTATACCGGGAATGATAATCACCGGATCGCGAAAAATTTCAGATGTCAGCCAATTGGAAAAATTGATTTGTCCCAAAATTCCGCTGTAAACCGCACAGCCAACGCAAACCGGTTGCGGTCCGTCCGGTCTTCCCCACCAATTAAACTTGAAATCGGGAAGATTCCCGCTATAGAAACTTGAAACAACATTATAGTTAAAATTATCCGAAAATCTTGAGCGATTGACGCGGATATTCGAAGCGGAACTGTTCTTGATAGAAATGGCATTTGCGTTATCGTGAAAATTGGAGGATTGAACTTCCAATTTTCCGTTGTCTATTTGCAATGCGCCCTTATATTCAGCAGCGAAAGCCTGATTAGTAAAGCGATTTTTTTCATAGACTTGAGCAATATTGGCGCCGCCATCTCTTATGTCCGCGTTCCTCATTGTTATTTTCCCTTGATTTGACGCGAAGATGGAATAGCCAACCCCAGTTGAATCAGCAGCTTTGAATTTCACAGGATCTTTCACTGTCCCCCCAACAATCAATTCACCGCCATAGATAATGATACTCGCATGATTTGTGAAAGATACTGTTACCCCTTTCTTGATTACAAGAGTGGCGCCATATGGCACTACGATATTATCACTCACAAGTGTATCTTCAGGCCATGTTTCAGTTCCAGTAATATTTCTTGTTGCGGCCAGAGTTTCCAAAGATTTTGTCAAATTACTCGCCCCGACCGGTAAAAATACAATCAAAAAACTCAAAAAAAGTATAAATATTTTTCTCATTGTTGTTTATTTTTTCTTTAAAGTTAA
>DYLQ01000083.1 GCA_020722015.1 Thermotoga sp.
ATTAGAAGGTGGAATGATGGAAGTTAAGATAAGATACGGGAAGAACTTCAAAAAGGTGGATTTACCCGACAGTGCAATTATTCTGAAAAAGCCCGAAGCAGAAGCGATCGAAGATCCGAGATCCGAAATCATCAGATCACTTGAGAATCCTATATCTTCAAGACCTTTGACGGACATAGCAAGTGGTAAAAAGAATGTCTGTATAGTCGTCTCGGATACGACGCGGCCCGTTCCAAATTCGATCATCCTTCCTCCTGTGATCGAAACATTGGAACGAGCCGGAATCCGGGACGAGGATATAACGATACTCATCGCAACGGGCACACACGATCCCGTGCCGCATGAGATGTTCGATGAATTGTTTGGAAAAGCGGTCTTAAAGCACGACGTAAAGATCATCAATCACAACGCTTACGACGAATCTTCTCTTGTAAATCTCGGTTATGGGGCGTATGGATGTCCCGCCATCATGAACAAAACGTACATGGAATCCGATCTGAAAATTTGCACAGGCCTTATAGAGCCGCATTTCATGGCGGGCTTTTCCGGAGGACGCAAAGCGATATGTCCTGGGATAACAGGAATAGAGACTTTGAAGATCTTTCATAGCGTCGATGCCATGGGCCATCCGTTGTCAAAAAGTTGCTCTTTGGATGGAAATCCTGTCGATGAAATGTCAAAAAGCGTCGCCAAGATCGCTGGATGCGATTTCATGATAAATGTGTCTTTGGACGATCAAAGGCGCATAACCGGGATTTTCGCCGGTGATTTGTTTAAGGCCCATGAAGTGGGATGCAAATTCGTATCAGATCACTCGATCGTCAAGATCGAAAAAGAGGCAGATATCGTCATAACTTCAAACGGAGGGTATCCTTTGGATCAGAATTATTACCAAACCGCAAAGGGCCTTGTGGAAGCGGCTGAAGTGGTGAAAAAAGACGGTGTGATAATAATGGCTTCCGAGTGCAAGTTCGGTTTCGGAAAGGAATCATTCAGACACTTAATGGCAGAGCTAAAAGAAAAGGGAACAAAAGCGTTTTTGGATGATCATAAAACTTCTCAAACTTTCGAAAGTGACCAATGGGAAGTTCAAGAATTCACCAAAGTCTTTGATAGGACAAAAAATATCTTTTTACTTTCTTCCCTGAATGAATCAGATCGCCAGCTTACCTTTGCAAAGCCGATAAGTTCCATCGATGAAGGATTGAAGATCGCATCTGAATACTTTTCAAATCCTTTCATAGTTGCGATTCCTGAAGGACCTTATGTTGTGGGAAGGACTATACAACAGAATTAAGTGACAAATGTGAAATGGAGGTGTTTGTATGAGACGTTATCAGTTGTTTATCAACGGGAAATTTGTGGACTCGTCGTCTGGGAAATACTTCAACGTCATTAACCCATCGACTGAAGAGGTGATATCCGAGTGTCCCGAAGGCACAGTTGAGGACACGAAAAAGGCCGTCGATGCAGCGTACGAATCTCAAAAGAAATGGGCAAAATTACCGGCGATAGAGCGTGCAAAGTATCTCAGAAAGATATCGGATGGGATTAGAAAAAATGCCGAGATGTTGGCGACAACGTTGGTAGAAGAGCAAGGAAAGATAAGATCGCTCGCACGCGTTGAGGTCGATTTCACGGCAGATTACATCGACTACATGGCAGAATGGGCAAGAAGGCTCGAAGGTGAGATAATACCGAGCGACCGACCGAATGAGAATATATTCCTTTACAGAATGCCTATAGGAGTTGTGGCGGGAATTTTGCCATGGAACTTCCCCTTCTTTTTGATAGCCAGAAAGATGGCGCCGGCACTTATAACAGGCAATACAATCGTGATAAAGCCGAGTTCCGACACGCCGAACAACGCCTTTGAATTTGCCAAGATCGTCGCACATACCGATCTGCCGGCCGGAGTCTTCAACCTTGTAAGCGGAAAGGGATCCGTTGTGGGAAATGAACTTTCTTCCAATCCAAAGGTCGGCATGGTGAGCTTTACCGGATCCGTTGAGACGGGATCGAAGATAATGGAATTGGCCTCGAAAAACATAACAAAGGTATCACTTGAGCTCGGAGGAAAGGCTCCTGCGATAGTCATGGACGATGCGGATGTAGATCTCTCGGTAAAAGCGATAAAGGATTCACGTGTGATAAATACGGGCCAGGTATGTAACTGTGCGGAACGCGTGTATGTCCACGAAAAGATAGCCGATGAATTCATTCAGAAGATGACAAAAGCCATGGAAGAGACCAATTACGGCGATCCTTTGCGAGAAGATGTCGATATGGGGCCTTTGATAAATTCCAACGCCCTAAAATCAGTCGATGGCATGGTCAAAAGGGCAATCGAGCAAGGTGCAAAGATGGTAACGGGAGGAAAAGCGGAAGATAAAAAGAAAGGCTTTTTCTACAAGCCAACCGTTTTGGTAGATTGCAAACAAGACATGGAGATAATTCACAAAGAGATCTTCGGGCCGGTTTTGCCAATAGTGAAATTCAAAGATCTCGATGAAGCGATTGATATGGCAAATGATTCCGAATATGGTCTTACTTCTTCCATATACACTCAAAATATAGACGTTGCCATGAGAGCGGCAAATGAGATAAAGTTCGGCGAGACTTACATAAACCGTGAAAATTTCGAAGCCATGCAAGGATTCCACGCCGGATGGAGGAAATCCGGTAT
>DYLQ01000084.1 GCA_020722015.1 Thermotoga sp.
GTTTTGGAATTAAACAATCCGACAATTGTCGTTATTACGGACAGAAACGATTTAGATGATCAGCTTTTTGATACTTTTGCTTCCTGCAAACAATTGCTTCGGCAGGAACCAGTACAAGCTGAAACCCGAGAAAATCTAAAAGAACTTTTGCGAGTTGCCGGTGGCGGGATAATATTTACGACTATTCAAAAATTCTTTCCGGAAGACGGCTCGGCAAATTTTGATTTGTTATCGACCCGAAAAAATATCATCGTTATTGCCGATGAGGCGCATCGCAGTCAATATGGATTTGGCGCCAAAACAACGGAGAAAAATGGTGAAATTATTACTAAATATGGATTTGCTAAATACTTGCGCGATGCTTTGCCTCACGCTTCATTTATCGGATTTACCGGCACACCAATCGAAAAAGAGGATGCTTCTACTCCAGCAGTATTTGGCAATTATGTTGATGTGTATGATATCGCCCAAGCGGTAGAAGACGGCGCGACTGTTCGTATTTATTACGAATCCCGCCTTGCGAAGGTTCATTTAAAACCAGAGGAAGCGGCAAAACTTGATGAAGAAGTTGACGCGATAACCGAAGGTGAAGAAAGCACAGCCAAAGAAAAAGCCAAGGCAAAATGGACACAATTGGAAGCAATCGTTGGACACAGAGATAGACTTAAGGTTGTTGCGGCAGATATTGTTGATCATTTTGAAAAACGGCGCGAAGCATTTGAGGGTAAAGGAATGGTGGTTTGTATGAGCCGAAGAATAGCAGTAGAACTTTATGAAGAAATTATCAAAATTCGTCCTGATTGGCACAATAAAGATTTGAGTAAGGGGGCAATTAAGGTCGTGATGACTTCGTCATCGTCCGACCCTGAAAATTGGCAAATACATAGCACGACCAAACAAGATAGGAAGTTTATCGGCAATCGCTTCAAGGATGAAAGCGATGAGTTGAAGTTGGTAATAGTGCGCGATATGTGGCTCACCGGTTTTGATGTGCCGTGTTTACACACGATGTATGTTGATAAGCCGATGCGTGGACACAATCTCATGCAAGCTATCGCGCGTGTGAATCGTGTATTTAAAGACAAGCCGGGCGGTTTGATTGTTGATTATATTGGTATTGCTTCGGATTTGAAAACTGCGCTTGCGACTTATACGCAGAGTGGTGGCAAGGGTGCGCCAACAATTGATCAGAATGAAGCGGTCGCGGTGATGCTTGAAAAATTTGAAATTGTTGAGCAGATGTTTAATGGTTTTGACTATAAAAAATATTTTTTGGTAGATACACAGGCAAAACTTACCATTATACTTGAGGCGCAAGAACATATTCTTGGACTCCCAGACGGAAAAAACAGATATACAAAACAAGTTGCGTTATTGTCGCGAGCGTTTGCTTTGTCTGTCCCAAATTTAAAAGCGATGGAGATAAAGGATAAGATCGGGTTTTTCCAAGCGGTGAAAGCGCGACTAACAAAATTTGAGCCGACTGGATCAGGAAAATCTGATGCCGAAATTGAAACAGCTATTAGACAGATTGTAGATAAAGCCGTAGTTTCAGAAGGTATTGTTGATGTTTTTGATGCAGCAGGAATAAAAAAACCAGACATTTCGATTTTGTCTGATGAATTTTTGACAGAAATTCAGGGAATGGAAAGAAAAAATCTTGCTTTGGAGTTATTGAAAAAATTATTGAACGATGAAATTAAGATGAGGATGCGAAAGAATTTTATCCAAAGCCGAAAATTATCGGAAATGTTGGAAAGTGCAATTAAAAAATATCAAAATAATCTCCTAACTGCAACACAAGTTATTGAAGAATTGGTAAAGCTCGCAAAAGATATTCGCGAATCGGACAAACGAGGAGAAGCATTGAATCTTAGAGATGATGAATTGGCATTTTATGACGCTCTTGCTAGTAACGATAGTGCAAAAGAAGTTTTAGGTGATAAGCAATTGGCTGCAATCGCAATAGAAGTCTTTAGAAGCGTTAAAGGTAATGCCACCATAGATTGGACTTTAAAAGAAAGTGTTCGCGCCAGGTTGCGTCGAGATGTAAAAAGAATTTTGAACCGATATGGCTATCCGCCAGATCAGCAATTGATTGCAACAGAAAATGTCTTAAGGCAAGCAGAGTTGATGGCAGATGAGTTAAGCGCATAATTTTTAAAGCGGCGTGCCAATGAAATTGGCACGGCTTCAAATTCCGCCGAAAAAAAGAATCGTCCCCGCGAGGGCGAGGCAACAACCATCAAAAACGCTGAAATTGTAAATTGGCGGTACCTTTTGGACAAAATCAGAACTTTTTTTGACGAAAATCTAGATTTTGACTTTTAGACCCGCCCCAGCGTTTCCGCCCGCCGAATTTCGGCGAGCAAAGCAAAACAATTTTCTTTCAATTTTTTGCTTTTGCGCGCGCTATTTTTTCTTTTAAAAAGAATTGAAAATTGTTTTGCTTTGATGTTTGGCTTAATGCTAAACGGCGGAAACGCTTCTCACCTCCAGCCCGCCTTCGGCGGGCAGAACAGGCGGGCAAAAATTCCTTCCCCCAGGACCCCTCCTTTTTGCCCGCTTGCTTCAACGCCCGCAGAGCGGGCGCGGCGGCGGTTTTAA
>DYLQ01000085.1 GCA_020722015.1 Thermotoga sp.
CCCGATGAACTCGGAGATGACGTGGGACGGTCCGTTCCCGACCTGATCGGGAATGAACCGACGTCGGCACAGACACCGAACAGTATAGAATACAAGCCACGATATCTTATCGATTCGGCTTCCTGTTTTACAAGTCGTGACGATCGGGAAAAATGTACCTTCTCAATCGAGTTTGAAAGTTGCGAAAAAGGCAATCGTCAATCCCACGAAGGCGATGAGAAATGTCAACATAAAACCGAAAGCCTCAACAAAAAGCCCTCCAAATATTGGAAAAAGAGAACCCACGAATCCGATTGTTCCACTTATTCCAACGTACATGACTCTCTTTTCTTCTGGAGCTATCTCTATAAGATACGCATCCATGAAGATCCCTCTTGCACTGAGGATCGTTCCAGTCAGAAAGAACAAAGCGTAGTACCATCCGATTGAGGGAAGAAAAGCCGCGGTTAGAGCTGTCAAAGCCGCAAGGATAGCCGCTATCTTGGCTATCATTGAATTTCCGTGTCGCTTCGATGCGATTCCCCAAAGGGCGTTTGATAGAACCATTCCAAGGACTTGGAAGATAACGAGATTTCCGACGACATTTCCGAAACGATTGATCGTGTATACCGTGTAGAATGGAAGAACCATCATGTAGATGCCACTTAGTATCTGGATTATTATGTACCAGAATAATTTTTTGTCGGTGAAAAAGCCAGGTATCGATCCAAGAAGCTCTTTGACGGAAATTTTTTCTTCTATCTTACTCTCAGGTTCCTTTACTAATGGGAAAAACAGAGTTGCTATTGCGACAGATATGGCCGCCATCAAAAACAAGATGCCATAGTTGTTTGGAAAAGATAAAGCATCTGCCACATATCTGACCATCAGACCGCCGACAAAGGAAGCGATCCCTGCCACTACTTGCCTTACAGGAAAAAAGTAGTACCTTTTTTCTTTCGGGACGACCTTTCCAAGCAGATCCATGTAAGCTATCCCGGCAAATGAACCCATCGTGGCAAAAAGACTCAATGAGCCCACTAGCATGACAATTCCCCATAAATGGGGCTGGCTTATGAAAAATGCTGAAATTGAAAGTAAAAATAAGGCCAAAGCCCTGGCAAGTATGCCCAATATCAAATAGAGTTTCTTAAACCTTTGGTTTTTGAGAAAGATCGCGAAAAATATCTGTGTTACAGCCGGAAATCCCATGAGTATGGATGTGATAATACCTATGAGAAGTGGCGAGTGGTAAAGTTTTTCTACGTAAGCAGGAATGACGGTGTTTGCACTGAAAAGTGTTGATGAAAATGAAAGAAATGCCATGTGCCACCAGAAAGAAAAAAGAGCCAATCCCTCTACCTCCTATGCGTATGAAAAGATTATACTATGCTGTTTGTGAACATATCATTGTTTTTTCAGTATTTCTTGCAAAACGCTATCTATTATTGCATATTCTCCTCTGTTGTTTTCTTGCTTTATCCACGTCATTTTTTCCAAATTCTTAAGTGTTTCATAAAGTCTTGAATCGGATATCGTATCACCTTTCGCAAAAAAAGTATTTTTTAAAGCAGACCATGTGTTTATACCATTCGAAATGTATTTGAGAATTTCAACATATCTCGGACTCCTGCTTTTTAATTCTTCGATCTCCCCATTTACCATTCCGGAAATGCTTTGAAATGTACTTTTTATAGCCTTGTCAAGATCCGAAAACTGAGTATATCTGTTACCAAATTCGACAAGATAGCCTGGTATTCCATCTAAAATTTCGACAGCCTTTTGAATATCTTCTTGGTTGATCTTTGCTTTTATCTCATTAAACCCCTTTTCAAGAAATGAAATTGATGTTGATTTATCAAATGGATTTAAAGAAATTTCCCCTAAAGGTCTTCCGTAAATTGGCGAGTTGTAATCATTTACGTTTAAAAAATCGTGGAGAAGACCGATCTCAGAACCAGACAGTATTATCCTTATGAACTTTAGGTTATCGTACGTGTAAGAAAAAAGTGAAAGTAAGTCCTTCCCTCCACGTACGCCGTAATATTTTAAGTATTGAGCTTCATCGAAGAAGATGATGATATACTTTTTTTCTTTCTTACCAAATTTTTCAATTCTTTCTAACAAGGTAACTAAATCCAATTCTTTCCAATTCATCGATAGCGAAAAATCTTTAAAAGAAATTCCCTCGATATTTTTCAAAAAGGTTTTGAATTTTTCAAAATCCGAGAAGTCGGAAAGAGCATTTTGAAATCTTTGAACCAAATCTGACTTTTTTATGTTTCCTCCGGCACCAGCGTACATGGCTCTACCGTCTAAACATACATTTTGATATCTTTTATCGTTTATCACCGTACGGACAAGAGAAGACTTTCCAATTCTTCTCAAACCTGTGACCATCGTAATGGGATATCTTTCAATTGAATCAACGAGATCTTTTATTTCTTTTTCTCTGTCAAAGAAACTTTTTATATCCTCTTTCGGTTTAAGATCAAAAAGCATTTTATCACCCTTATCATTATAACACTTCCGCCCCCGGAAGTAACTTCCGCATGCGGAAGTAAATTTCAAAGAAGAAAGGTGAAAAGTTGGTATAAAACAC
>DYLQ01000086.1 GCA_020722015.1 Thermotoga sp.
CGGGGATTTTTCATGGAATCTTACAACAAGAAAGATTTTGCCGAGATAGATCTGACGATGGAGTTTGTCCAAGACAATCATTCAAGATCGAAAAGAGGAGTGCTGCGTGGACTTCATTTTCAGGATAAACACCCGCAAGGAAAGTTGATCCGTGTCGTAACCGGAGAAGTTTTCGATGTCGCAGTAGATATTCGAAAAGGATCTCCAACATTTGGAAAATGGTACTCAGTCATCTTGAGTGAGGAGAACAAAAGGATGTTTTACATTCCGGAAGGATTTGCACACGGTTTTCTTGTGCTTTCTGAAGAGGTGGATTTTCTTTACAAATGCACGGATTATTATTATCCGGATGAAGATTGCGGTATACTTTGGAGCGATCCGGATATCGGGATAGATTGGCCTTTGAACGGGATTGATCCGATATTGTCGGAAAAGGATAAGAAAAGGCCTTGTTTGAAAAAAATTTTGTGTTGAGAGGAGATTCATGAGATTTCTTGTTACCGGCTCCAACGGCCAACTTGCGAAGGAGATAATGAAAGAATCAGAAAAGCGAAATATCTCCTTCGATGCTTTTGATCACAAGACTTTAGATATAACAGATCTCAAATCGGTAAGAGAGGCGATCGGATCTAAGCGTCCGGATTTTGTCATAAACTGTGCCGCGTACAATGCCGTTGATAAAGCAGAAGAAGATTGGAAGAATGCTTACCTTGTCAACGGAATAGGCCCGAAAAATTTAGCGATAGCATGTGAAGAAAACAACACCGTGCTTGTGCATTACAGCACGGATTATGTTTTTGACGGACGCAAAAACACTCCTTACAACATAGCAGACGATCCTAATCCTTTGAATCAATACGGTAAGAGTAAATTGCTCGGAGAAAGATTCGTGCAATCTTTATCGATAAAATATTTCATCATTCGCGTAAGCTGGGTCTTCGGAAAAGGCAACGACACGAATTTTGCGAAGAAAGTGCTGGAATGGTCTACAAAAAATGATGTGATAAAAGTCGTAGACGATCAGATTTCATCACCCACATACGCAGTTGACCTTGCAAAAGCGACGCTTGATTTGATAAACGCCGGCGCTTATGGGCTTTACCACATGACAAGCATCGAGCCATGTTCGAGATACGAATGGGCCAAATACATACTTGATCTGATAAGCTGGAAAGGAAAGTTGATCCCTGTCAAAAGCGATGAGTTCAAAACTGCGGCGATGCGCCCGGGATATTCTTTTATGGACAGTTTCCCTATGATGCAAACGATAGGGTATAATTTAACCGATTGGAAAGATATGACGGAAAGATTTATGGAAGAATTGAAAATGGCGCGTGGCTAATTAGGAGGCTTTTATGATTTTACTTGTTACAGGAGGAGCAGGATTTATAGGAAGCAACTTTGTAAAGCACAGACTTCAAACTACCGATGATAAGATGATTATCCTTGACTCTTTGACGTATGCCGGCGTGCTTGACAATTTGAAAGAATACCTTAACGATTCTAACCTTTTGATCCCGAAAACTCAAGATGATCTTTTGAGTGTTACAAAACAGATCGGGGAAAGATTGTCTTATGCTGTTCCGGATGGTTCTGCCGAATTAAAAAGACTCACATCGAAGCTTGAAGGGTTCAACCCAAATTACGTTGAATCGGATCTCTATGACATGGTAAAGGATATCTTAAAGAAAGACAAAGTTGTCTTTGTGGTTGCGAATATAATCGATTCCAAAACAGATCAAGCTCTCATGAGGTTAAGCGATGTTGTGGTGCACTTTGCGGCCGAATCTCATGTGGACAGATCCATCTTCGATGCGGATGCTTTCATAAAGACAAATGTTTATGGAACGTACACTCTGCTTGAAGCTGCAAAAAACGTTTCGAATCTGAAGAAATTCATCCATATTTCAACGGATGAGGTGTATGGTCATGCAATAGGAAAGAGTTTCAAAGAAGCAGATCCTCTTAATCCGAGAAACCCTTACTCATCTGCAAAGGCCGCTGTCGATCGAATGGCTTACGCATACCACCAGACGTATGGCATTCCCATTGTCATAGCAAGACCTTCGAATAATTTCGGATCGAATCAATATCCCGAAAAATTGATCCCCGTCATGACGATAAAGGCCCTAAAGAACGAGCCGCTTCCGGTCTATGGAGACGGAAGGCAAGAAAGAGACTGGCTTTACGTCGAAGACACGGCAAGGGCCATCGATTTGCTGATAAAAAGCGGTAAAATAGGAGAAGCATACAACATAGCCGGAAACAACGAAAGAGAAAACATCTCGATTGTCAGGAAAATACTTGAAATAACTGGCAGATCCGAAAAATTGATAGATCATGTCAAAGACAGACCGGGTCATGACGTGAGATATTCCATAGATGATTCTAAGATAAAAGATTTAGGATGGGTTCAGGATAGAGACTTCGATAAACAATTCGAATATACTGTTAATTGGTACATCCAAAATCAAAATTGGTGGGAGAAGATCCTGAACAAAGATCAAGAGTACAAAGCGTTCATGAAGGCGTGGTATGAGGAGAGATGAAAGAT
>DYLQ01000087.1 GCA_020722015.1 Thermotoga sp.
AGAGAAATTGAATGAGTTTGGAGAAGATTTTGAAAAAACCGGAAATGGCTATATAGATTTTTTACTTCTTGATGCTCAAGGCTTCCCGTTTATTGTATTAGAAGCAAAGGCTGAAGATAAAAACCCTCTCTTTGGTAAGGAACAGGCCCGGCGTTATGCCGTTTCACAAAACTGCCGCTTTATCATTCTATCAAATGGGAACATTCATTATTTCTGGGATTTGGAAAGGGGTAATCCTCACATAATAAGCCGTTTTCCTTCTCCTGAAACGGTAAAGGGATATGCTTCTTTTAAGCCGGATAGAAATAACTTAGTCAAAGAAATTGTCAATGAAGATTATATTGTACTGACTCAAAAACCAGATTATGTCAACGACCCTTCTTACATAAATGAAGAAAATCGTAAAAAATACATTGAATTAAACAAGCTTAAGTTTTTAAGAAAGTATCAGATTAGAGCAGTCAATTCAATTCAAAATGCCGTTAGGCAAGGGAAAGACCGCTTTCTTTTTGAAATGGCTACAGGTACAGGGAAAACACTTGTATCGGCCGCGGTAATTAAATTATTCCTGCGAACTGGAAATGCCCGAAGGGTTTTATTTCTGGTAGATCGACTTGAACTTGAAGATCAGGCATATAAAGCGTTTGTCGCATATCTTAAAAATGATTACAAGACCGTTATTTATAAAGAAAGCCGCGATGATTGGCGAAAAGCAGAAATTGTTGTATCAACTATCCAAACATTTTTATCAAAGAATCGATATAAAAGGTTGTTTGCCCCCGATGATTTTGATCTTGTAATTTCGGATGAGGCCCATCGCAGTATCGGCGGAAACAGTAGAGCGGTTTTTGAGTACTTTATCGGTTATAAACTGGGTTTAACAGCAACCCCGAAGGATTATCTAAAGCATATAGATACAGCAGAGCTTGGCGAGAACGACCCTCGTGAACTTGAACGACGCCTGCTTCTCGATACCTATAAAACATTCGGATGTGAAAACGGCGAGCCAACCTTCCGCTATTCACTTGTCGATGGCGTTAAGGAAGGATTTCTAGTCAATCCTGTTGTCGTGGACGCAAGAACAGAAATTACAACACAACTTCTTTCAGACCTGGGGTATTCCGTAACTATGCAAAATGATGACGGAGAAGAAGTTGAAGAGACTTTTATCCAGAAGGATTTTGAGAAAAAGTTCTTTTCAGATAATACCAACAAAGCTTTTTGCAGGGCTTTTTTAGATAACGCCTACAGAGACCCGATAAGCGGTGAGATTGGAAAAACCATTGTCTTTTGTGTTTCGCAAAATCATGCGGCGAAAATCACACAGATTTTAAATGAAATGGCTCATCAGATGTTCCCGGGGAAATATCAATCCGATTTTGCCATACAGGTTACATCACGAATCGCTGACGCTCAGCAGTTCACTATCAATTTTACAAACAATCGGCTCTCCGGCAGCGGAAATTTTAATCCATCCTATAAAACCAGTAAAACACGTGTTTGTGTGACTGTCGGTATGATGACAACAGGTTACGACTGCCCGGATATTCTCAACCTTTGCCTTATGCGGCCAATCTTCTCCCCAACGGATTTTATTCAGATTAAAGGCAGAGGAACAAGAAAACATAATTTCGCCATAGATATCATTGACCCTCAATTAAAAAGTCAAATAGGCGAAAAGCAAAAAGAGAATTTTAAGATGTTCGACTTCTTTGCCAACTGCGAATATTTTGAAGAAAAGTTTAATTATGACGAAGTGCTTAAACTGCCAAAATTTGGTTCAGGTGGGGACATTCAAGAACCACCCCCACCACCTTCGAGTTATGAATCCACTCGGACAGACGCAATATTAACAGTTGCAGAAACAATCGTCGGTTTTGACGGTATGAAGATCGATAGAATGTATTTCGAGAAATTTGAAAAGACAATCATTGAGCATCCGGTACTCAAAAAACAGGCAGAAGCGGGTAAATGGGATGAGTTAATGGCTTATCTTGAGAATCATATCCTTAATAAACCGGAAGAATATTTTACGCTTGAGAAACTTCGTTCATCCATCCAGATAGACCGCCGTGTGTCCATGCGGGAAATCATCGAAAAGATTTTCGGCATGATTCCTTATTTTAAGACAAAGAATGAACTATTGGACGAGGAATTCGATAAGTTTGACAGCAGATACTTGCCCAAAGAAGAATATTTTACCTACGCCAAAACCGTTTTCAAGGCATACATCCTTGACGCGGAATTCAGAGCCATTATAGATAATAAGAATTTTGCACTATTAAATATTTCTCCCTACGGCGAGGCGTTTAAGAAACTACCGCCTGAACTGCGCAACGCAATTCCCGAATACATCAAGGACTTTGTACCGCTCAATAAGTTTGCAGCATAACGAATTGGGGAAGCTATGTTAGATAACGAAACCAAACGAAGAATCGATACTGCACGAGATATCCTTGTCGGTAAAGTCCCCGACCCCAAAAGTCAGGTGGAGCAGATTACCATTGCGCTTATTTATAAGTTTATGGACGATATGGA
>DYLQ01000088.1 GCA_020722015.1 Thermotoga sp.
TTGCAATCGGCATGCCTCTCCAGTCTAAATAGACGATGTCAATATCTCTGTCCATTGCAAGCTCTATTGCACCCATAGATAGTGAAGAGCCTCTTGCGATGATTATCTGTTCTACTTTATCGGCAGCAAACTCTTGTTCTTCTTTCTCAGGAATGCGTACATAGAACCGCTCTGAGCGTCGGCCTATGAAAGCCGCAAAGTCGTTTATTATTAGCTCCATAGTGGAAAATGTCCGGAGTAATCTTTAAATATGTGCCCGCGTATATACCTTGCATGCTGGCAGTTAAGCTTAAGCTGGTGCCCACAAAAGAGCAGTACCTCATTTTAAACGAGATGTTTTGGAAGTGGGCTTCAATCTGTAATAGGATTGGGGCCGGTACAACTCTAGAAGAGTTATCTCCTAGAGAAGTAAATACATTGCAATTCAGTAAGACACAGTTGAATCAGGCAAACACAGATGTTTCAGATTTAAAAAATGCATTAGCGAAAAGGGCAAAACAACTTAAGTATGAAATGGGGAGGGTTGAAGCACGATACAATGCAATTAAAGAGTGTATCAATCAAGAAAATGCGCAGGATGTTGACCCAAATAACAGGAAGCTTTTTAGGCCGAAAAGTTGGGTTACAAGTGGGTTGCTGAAAAGCCGTTTTCATACTATGAAATACTGGAAGGGTCAACTAGAAAAAATAGGCCGGCTCATAGAACGTAGAAAAAATACAATTGCGAAAATTGAAAAAGGAGGCTTAGTCTTTAAACCAAAACGTATTTCATTGCACCCGAATGCAATTCAGTTCAATTTTGGTGAATCAAAGGTGGTTCTCAAACCATTTGCAAAAGAAGGCAGCAGTGGTATTAAAGATATAACAATCAACTTTTTGTCTACTCCAGTACAAGCGGCAAGGGGTTCTAGTCTAAAGAGCAATGAATTTTTGCATGGTTCGGTAAAGAAATACATCTCATATGCGATAAACCAGAGTTTCTTTGGGCTTAACCGAGCTGAAGAGATGTTACTTAAGGCAAAAGCACCAGAAAAGGTTGCACGCAAAGAAGAACGCTTGAAAAATAAAATGGCGCTTAGTTCTGAGAAGATAAAAGCTCTTTCGAAGATGTTAGGAAGAGATCTTACAGATACAGAAACAACGTTAATTGAAAAAGAGCTAGCTAGGTTCTTCGCTGATGTGCCTAACTATGCACCTAGCCTCGAATATTTAGAAAAACTCGCAGGATGGAGCGAAGAAGTTTTGAGTAGAAAGGATATTGTTTCATTCAACAAATACCCTATACTCATTAGAATGCCCATAAATCGTTATTCTCATAAGAAGATTGTGAACCTAAAACCTGAAGAATGGGAATATTTTATACAGATTAGTTATGAGCCATTATTTATCCCAACTGGGTTTTCAGAAAGGACTGTTCTTGGAATTGATCGGGGGGTCTCTCATCTACTTGCGGTATCTATATATGATCCAGCGTCTAACAAGTTTAGTTATAACAAGTTGATTAGCAATCCAATTGCCAAATGGAAGATGCGCCGACGCAATCTAATGAAAGCGATTGCAAATTTAGAACGTAAAGTACGCGCGCAACACAATATTCATCTTCACGAAAATCAGATGAAAAAGCGAATACGTAGTATAGAGGATAAAGTTGAGAACTTGCTTCATAATGTCTCGAAAGGGATAGTTAATCTAGCACGTGCAAATAACTCTGTAATAGTTATGGAGCGGCTCAGAGAGATGCGGCAACATGGGCGTAAAAAATCCAGAAAACTTAAGAACCTTAATTACACGCTAAGCCTTTTTGACTATGCAAAAATTGGTATGTTTATACGGTATAAGGCTCAAAAGGATGGCATTCCAGTATACGAAATTGATCCTGCAGGAACGAGCCAGAATTGTGCAAAATGTCTTATAGAAGGAAGTAATGGAGAATATATACGCGGGGTGGATAATAATATGAAGATAGGTAAGTGTAATCTACATGGACAAATAGATGCTGATCTTAACGCTGCAAGAACGATTGCAGTTTGCTATCATAAGAAACTCAATAATCCAGAGAGAGTTGCATAATGTTTATATTCATTTAATGCTTTATGATGTAAACGGTATCTGATGTTGTTTCAGATACATCATAGTCCAAAAGGCACCGGTACCCAACGGATATCTGCTTGGCGAAAGTCAAGAGATCCCTTTGGGCGGTCAAATCTCTATATGGGATTTGACTTAATATGGCCCGTTGCAGGCCATTTGGGTTCATAAAGCTCCGTCATGGAGTGTTAACGGCCCAATTGCTCTTTGGTTCAAAGCTTAGCCGCTCGGTGGGTCTTTATAAATGCTGATGCATTTTATGATCCACGTAGTGGCGCTCTGCAAAAGTGCCGAAAAAGTGATTTCTTAGATCAAAAATAGAGAATCTTTGGCTATTGCAGAGGCCGAATAGACAAAGAGTGAGATGCAACTGTACTCGCCCGATTTTTATGGGAGGGTAGTAGTGAA
>DYLQ01000089.1 GCA_020722015.1 Thermotoga sp.
TCGGGGGAGATGAGTACTCCCGGAGGTATGGTGCATCTCGTCGAAGTCTGTAGAAATCTTCAGACGATGGGCAATGACCTGACTCTTTTTGTGAGCAGTCGTAAACCGTATAAGGGGGATCTGCCATTCAAGGTGGTATATCTGCCGTACATAGACATCAGATTTGTCGCCGCACTCATGCAGCCATTTTTCCTCTTCATCTATCTTCTCGTATATGGAATCCGTGAGAGATGCGATCTCATATATGAGAATACGGTGGCATATAGTGTCTCCGGAGCAATCGCGGCAAAAATCCTTGGAATTAAGCACTGCATGCATGTGCATGGATTCTATACTGAGGAAATGGAGATGGGAGGGCATGGCTCTTTTAGGGTCTGGCTTGTCGCCATGACAGAAAGAATCAACTATGCGTTGACAGATGCCCTATTCTGTGTGACACCAGTGGTGAGGGACAAGGTTGAAGAAAAATACAGGATACGCCCCGGAGTCGCGCATTTCATTTACAACGGCGTTGATGCCGAAAGGTGTAGACCAATCCCAAAGAATGAAGCCGCTGATAAGCTTGGCTTAGATCCTATAAAAAAATATGTCGGATTCATAGGATACCTTTTCCCTTGGTCCGGAATTGAAAAGTTGATTGACGCAGCTCCGGCGATACTAAAGGAAGTCCCAGATACCATCTTTGTCGTCGTTGGACACGGTATATGGGGAGATCATCTGCCTGGGCTTGCAAGAGAAAAAGGCGTTGCTGAAAAATTTATCTTTACCGGATACCAACCCTGGGATAAAATCCCACTTTATAGCAGTCTTTTTGATGTCGGAGTTACCCCATACCCGGGAGAAAAGGGGGTCGGCCGCTACCGCTCGTCAATGAAGACACTTGAATATTCCGCCGCAGGAACGCCTGTTGTGATCACAAGATGCGAGGGAGTCTCGGACATTGTCGAAAATGCCCATTGCGGGATTGTAGTTGATCCTAACGACAACGGAGAATTGGCCGATGCTATTATAAAGCTTTTAAGAGACGACAATCTTCGTGAGGAGCTTGGGATAAATGGCAGAAAACTCATTGAATCGGAATATACTTGGAAGCACGTGGCTAAGAAGATGTTGAGATATTTACAATCATGAAAAATTTCATTAGAAATTTACTGCGAAAAATGGGCTATGAATTGAAGCAAGCTGATTCCAGAATCAGCCGCCCATTCGACCTTCTTGCTCTTGTTGTTAGGGACAATCTGTCCCGAAATGATGATTTCTTCTTCATACAGATAGGCGCACATGACGGAATATACAGCAACGAACTCCATCCTCTAATCATGAAATATCATCTTCGTGGCATACTTGTCGAACCTATCCCTGAATACTTCGACCGTTTGAAGAAAAATTACACATCAGAACCACAGCTTATTTTTGAAAATTATGCTCTAACTCACGAGGACGGACCGGTCAGGATGTTTTACTTCCAACCGGATGCCCCTGTTCCAAAATGGTGTCTTGGGATAGCAAGCCTGAATCGAAAACATCTTACAAAGTTTAAAGATTCTAAACCTCATGAGAATTTTATAAGAGAACGAGAAGTTGATGAAATCTCCTTCTCATCGCTCCTAATAAAGCACAATGTAAAAAAAATATCACTCCTACAAATAGATGCGGAGGGATTAGACCTCGAAATACCAAAAATGCTCTTCAAAACCAATTGTCGCCCGGAAATAATCAGATATGAAAACCAGCACATGAAGCATGTCGCGAAGCTTTCCGCCGACGACCTCCTTTCAAGGAACGGATATAGGTTCATAGACTACGGCATAAACACGATAGCCGTAAACAACATATCGTGATAATACAACCGCATGATATATAAAAATGGTCAGGCCTGAATATCCATTTTTCATCGTAATTGACGATGGCGCATTCCCATTCGTCAACCGTCCGGACGGGACAAGGGTAAGTGTTCCATTAGATACCTATATTGCTATCAGAGATCTAGCAAAGGAATTCGATACCAGAATACCAGTATGCTTCACCATGAAATACCTTGATGTTCATAAAGTGACAAATGAAGCAGAGCCGCTTGAGTATGCTAAAGAATTGTTTGACTTTCTAAATGATAACTCGAAATATATAGAAATCGGATACCATGGTTTGACTCATTCGTTCGAGGGACATGTGGGGGAATTCTTCTGCCTTGATACAAACACAAAAGTTCCAGAGGAAATACAAGCTGAACATTTCAGAAAAAGCGCTGAAATATTCAAATCCATTGGTTGGTCCTTTCCCGAACTTTTTGTTCCGCCCTCACACGGATGGGAGCAAGGTGTTACTGATAGAATTGCAGCTAATTTCGGGACCAGATACATTGTGTCTAAAGGAGCTATTTCATATAAGGGGATAAATTACAAATGGAATGATTCTGAACATATAGGATTCTGCCGCAGAGAAGACATCGGAATATACAGTTATGATATAAGACTTAATCAAAACCATTT
>DYLQ01000090.1 GCA_020722015.1 Thermotoga sp.
GCCCTGTTCGTACAGGTAAAGAATCAGCCCCGCCATGATGAGCGTCTTGCCGCTTCCCGTTGCCATGTTGAACAGGAAATGCAGGGGCGGGGTTTTGCCTGGATAATCGTTTTTATAGCAATGGAAAAAGCGCGCAAAGGCTTCGATCTGATAGCCGCGTAATTCGTATTTCGGGTTGAGGTTCAATTTCACAGAATCGGGGATATCTTTTCGCAATCCGCCGAACTGTGAAAAAGCGTCCAACGATTGGTAAAGGAAAAGGTCGGGCATGAAATAAATTCTCCAATCAGGTAAAGACCTGACATGTCTCCGAGAGGGGTTGATTAACCGTGACCCATGTCCGCGCACGCGCCACGATTAACAACGGCGCGCATGAGACATGTCAGGTCTGCTCCTCATTCTCCGTAAAATGCTTTGTTCAATGCCTTATCTTCCTTGCTCACTTTGAATTGCGCGTCATCAATCTCCGAGAGATTGACATACAACTGGTTTTTATCCAGCAATTCTGCCAGCAGGTGTTTTTGCTTTTCAAGGTCGCCAATCGCCACAAAATCCTCAATGGCTTTTTCAGGCATTTCAGGATTGACATACCAATTCAAAAATGAACCCTCCGCCATTTCTTGCCAGATGTCTAGTAAGTCCTCGATGTCTTTCGCGGCTTGAATACGCTCCATGAAGGCTTCGTTGTACTTCATCAGTTCGCAGTAGATGAAATCGCCGCCGCCTTGCCAGTTGACAGACTTAGATATACCAGTTTCATCACCCTCTATCACGCTTTGCAATCGGGCAACACCATCTTTTTTCCCATAGTCCAATTGTTCAATGCCAATAAATTGCCGACCCATTTTATGAGCGGTTGAGGCAGTCGTACCAGAGCCCAGAAAGAAATCTAAAACAATATCTCCTTCTGAAGTCGCAAGTCCAATAATTCTTTCGATTAGCTTTTCAGGTTTCTGACCTGATAAATCGTAGCTAATATCGCTACTTCGATTCATATTCCCAATATCGCCCCAAAAATTATCTATCTGCTTTCCGATTTCAAGGCGTTCTTTTAGGTAATATTTTTCTCTTATGGTTGTTTCGGTGATGTAGAGCCGATTATCATTTTCCAATGCCTTTAGTTTGCTTTTTTTCATCCTCCATCCTTTGGTAGGACATTTCCAAACCCGCCCGTTATTATCAATGTAATCATAAGTGGTTTCAGGCCCAGGGCCTCCCGTTTTCTGCAGACTTACGGTTGCATAAGGGCCTCGTCCGTCGTTGTCATCCTTGTTGAAAGAATTAATATCCTTCTTCGTCAGTTCTGACGTTATGGGCATAAGGTTTGTTGTTTCTCTTTTTGAATAAAGCAGTATTGTGTCAACATTCCAAGGAAGATTTTTGGAAACAGTTTTTCCTGCATAGGTTCTGTGCCAATAGATCGAGTTTCTGTAATTTTCTTTTCCGAAAATGTCATCCATTAACACTTTCAAATAAGCATTTTCATAATCGTCACATTGAACAAAAATGAAGCCCTCATCAGAGAGCAACTCTCTTGCAACTTCCAACCTGTTTTTCATAAAAGTGAGCCATGTCGAATGATTGAAGTTGTCGTTGTAACCAAAGGTGTCACCGCCCGTGTTATACGGCGGGTCAATGTAAATCAACTTCACCCGCCCGCGAAATTGAGTTTTCAAGGTGTGAAGTGCAAGCAGGTTATTGCCTTTGAGAATCAGGTTTTCACGAATCACGCCGTTTTCATCGCGCTTGAAGTCTTTTACGGGTTCTTTGCCATTCGCTGTATGGCGTGTGAAATTCGTCAACACTTTGGGGTCGAGCAGGCGGTTGATTTCATCCTGCGCCAGCACTTCATTGAAGAAAATCTCTTTGCGCTTTTCTTCTTCCTTCGTCTGTCCGCCTTCCAAAACAGTGTCTTTGTAAGGCCACACCAACGCCACTTCGCCACGCTCGCGCAAATATTTCTCGCCAATGGTCAAGCCAATGCGGTTACGAAAGCGGGTATAAGAGTTATTCAGAAAATTCTTTTGGGAAATGTATTCGAGAAAGGTATTGATATTGAAAATCCAGTGTCCTTCGATTTCATCGAAAAACTTGGCTTTAATTTCTTTGTCCGAAAGCAAAAGTTTTACAAGGTCGCGGTCCATCTTCCAGGCGCGGTCCTGCACGGCGGCAATCAGTAATTCGCCTTCGTCGTCCACAAGATTATGGTTGGTTTTCAGTAGTTCGATGAGTTTCGAGTTGAAGGACATAAGAGACTCCGCGAGTAGAAAATTACTGGCGTGATTATAGCATGTAGGACAAGCCTATAGGCTTGTCCTACGGGAAAACAAAAACTTCTAAATGTTTTTGGAAAAACATCTAGAAGTTTTAGAGAAAACATCAAGAAGTTTTTACTTCTTCTTCCCCTTTGCCTTGACCATCTTCTTCCCCTTCGGGGACGATGTCGCC
>DYLQ01000091.1 GCA_020722015.1 Thermotoga sp.
TAGCCAATCTGAAAAATTTTATTCCCAATCTGAGATGGGAGTCTATCTTAAAGCACACAAGTGTTTTAACAACTAACTCACCGATGCCCATTGAGGCTGTAGCTATCGCAAGGCCATAAATGCCATACCCCATTTCCAGAAAACCAACGATGGCCAATGTTCTTAAAATAAGGACGCCAAACTCAATATAGCGCTTCAGGTCAAAGCGCAGATGGGCACTGAGAACGCCATCAAAAACCCTCAACGGAAATGAAAGACCAATGGAAGGTCCGAGAATAATTATTGTAAATTTAAAGAAAGATAAATTCTCCTTGTCTGCGATAAAGAAAGACGCACCCCAAGCAGCAGCAAGCGATATGAGTATGATTAACAATCCCAAACCACACAAAAAAAACAAAGCACTGTTGATATAGTATTTTGTGCTTTCCTTTCGACCAGCTCCAATCTCCCGGGACACAAAACGCAACACAGCCCCGCTGATACCAAAATCAAGCATGCCATAGTAGCCTACGAATGCCGAAATAAGAATCCAGAGACCATAATTGTGCTCACCCAACATCCGGATTGTGAACGGCATTAAAAAAAAGGCCACAGCTATCTGGGCGAACAGGACGAGCGCACTTAGAGAAGATCCTTTAATCACTAATTTTTTTTGGTTCATCTACAGAAAATCCGTTTTAGAATGCCATCTGTTTCAGGAAAAAGGTCTTAGGTTAGCAAACAATAACCCGCAATTTTCACAGCAAGCCAAATCTGAAGTTTTGTCAACTTGATGTATTTTTTTCGAACCACATAGAATACAAGATGAGAGGTTCTCTTTTTTCATGGCTTAACCACAGTATTTCAAGTTGTAACAGAACAGAACATATCTAACCACCTGTCAAGGACATCATCTACATAAAGCCGATGTTTTTTAAACATAAGAGAATGTTCACTTTCAGGAACATACTCCAGGCTGACCAACCCAGAGGAAATATATTGTGTTATTAAAGGTTTGAATTCCGTATTAAAATCATATGTTTCATTATCCATCTCTGGAAAAATAAAAAGAATTTTTCTTTCCTTTTTTACAATGATTTGGAATGCATCCCAAAACATTTGGTTAAATCTTTCATGGGTACAGACGGATTTCTTCAAGACTCGGCAAGACAACCTGTTTTTAACCACAGATAAAAAACTATTATACAACAAGTATAAATCAGATTTTCCTCTAAAGAAGTTCATGTAACTTTTTAACGAAAATAGTTTCTTAAAATACATTCGTAAAATTATGTTAGCATCAAAACTTCGTACAGAAGATTTTTTTTGATTGGTTTCCGGCAGATACAACACAGGTGGGGCCAGCATAATATAAGCATGGATATCATCTATGTATCGCGATCCGGCATATGCCGCCGTCAGACAACCACCACATTGTCCCATAAGAATGATTTTAAACTCCGAAAAGTTTTCACGAACCCATTCGATTACGGAAACCGTATCATCAACGAAACATCCCCTCATAACCATCAAGAAAAAATCATTCATTAAAATATCGGCAGCCACACTCCCTTGACTGTCACCCGTACCACTTTGATCAAAACGTAAAACGTGACACCGGGAAGCCATATTGTCACACATCAACCTAAACTGATTACCCACCCCGGACTTTATGGCCAATCCAGCCTGGCAAAAAATTATAATAACACCAGAACGCACCTCTTTGGCAGGAGATGTTAAGATTCCATAAAGAACCTCCCCTTTTTGATTGAGGATGGTTACCACTTCATTTTTACTCTTTTTCATACTGAGTCCGGATAGACATAATAGCTTTTTCAGCAAGATCTGAGATTCTATCGGTCCATATTTTTTTCGTCATCCATGAAAATGCCGTTTCAACTGAAATGTGTTGGCAAGTGCCAGCCATATTCATTTTTTCATGCCATTGTTTTATGCTTTCCGGGATAACATCTTCTGTGTTTTTGCGACTGAAGGTAAGGATACAAGAGTAGCCATCATAATCATCTATGAATTTATCAACATCTATTTTAGCTAACTGTTGCAAATACTCACCCGTAATATGAAAACCATAGACAGAAATAGTTTCGTCATTTGCCATTTTTTCAATAACATCCTCAGAGCTAATTTTAACGTCTGGGAAATATTCTTTTACTGTGATAATGTGGGCACGTATTAAAGTACGAATATATTCTTTTAATTCAAATAAAGGCTCACAAAGCACAAGACATTTGCAATTAACTTCTTTAGCAGACATCAAGGAAAAGACAGCACCCAAACGAAAGCCAAACAAACACACATCTTTTATTCCCGATATCTTTCACAACTCATCTACAGCAGCACATATATCGAGTAAGCGGCTAACAACATCGCTTTCCTCAAACGCCCCTGAACTCTCGCCCTCTCCGCGATAGTCAAAGCGGAGC
>DYLQ01000092.1 GCA_020722015.1 Thermotoga sp.
GCCCATTACGCTTTCAATACAGTAGCAGCTACGCTGCAAATACTGTGAAAGACGCGTACGCACGGGTGCCCGAAGAAGCTGTGGGGATTTATCCCCAGCGGAGTGTCATGATATTGGAAATTTGATCGTGGAGATGGGAGAAGGAGAGCCCATAATGATGATGGCTTACATGGACGAGAACGGAAGAAAATTGATTGTGATAGAATATACTAAATCAACTTTAAAAATGAAGTCATTTGACTTCAGCAATTACCTTTCGGTGTCTGGTCCTCGCTACGCTGCGCAGATCAGCTGCAAGGCAATTTGCTCTCCGTCAAATTTAAATTTATACGTTGATTTTGAAAAAGTTTTAGTATATGATAAGAGGTGAGAATATGTTAATTTACGGTCATCGCGGGTACAGCGCAAAATACCCTGAAAACACCTTACTGTCCTTTCAAAAAGCCATTGAATATGGGGCAGATGGAATAGAGTTGGACGTCCATCTTACAAAAGATGGAAGAATCGTCGTATGTCATGACGAAACGATAGACAGAACCTTCAACGGGAAGGGGCTTATTTCTGAAATGACCTTTGAAGAACTCAGAAAATATGATTCTCACGGTCAAAAAATCCCCACACTCGAAGAAGTTTTCGATCTGATAGGACCTGTTTTTAAAATAAACGTTGAATTAAAAACGGATGTCATAGATTCAGATGAACTTGTGGAAAAGACTGTTAAACTCATTAAAACCAAAAATCCTGATAGAGTGCTCATTTCTTCTTTTAACCATAAAAGCATATCGTATGCGAGAAAACTCGATCAAAATTTGAAATTGGGTTTTCTTTTTGATGAAACTCACATAGATAAGATATCGGACATAAAGAAGAAAAGTGTTGATCTTGGAATTTTTTCTTACAATCTTCCCATCTACGCGAAAGGTTTAAAAGAGTTAGACGATCTCATCGGATTTGCCAAAGATAAAGGCATAAAGATAATTTTTTGGACGGTTAACGATAAAGAAGAAATGGAATATGCCATAGAAAAAGAGGCTTATATGGTTATAACGAACGAAGTTGAATACATACAGAACATCTTAAAAGAGAGATTGGGATCGTAATCTCGATCTTTTTCGGTGTGCATGTGAAGATAAAAAATTACTTTCATCTCTATCATTTGTTTTCGAATAATTTTTCGATACTCTCTTATTTACTTACATCGGCTATAAATTCGATAGCCGCAAAGTGGGGACTTCCTTTTTCAACGATAGGAATGATAAATTTCGTTGGAGCTCTTTCATACATAACGGCAAGTCTTTCTCTTGGAAGAATGGGCGATCGTGTCGGACAGAAAAAATTGCTGATATTCGCCACGATGATCTTTGGAGGTTTTAACGTTTTGGGGTTCTTCTGGTCTAACGTCGCGGAGCTTTTCGCTTTTTCTATAGGTCTTAATTTCTTTTTTGGGACATTTTTCCCACAAATAGAAGGATTACTTTCGAAGCGAGAGAAGCAAATCGGAATCGATCCTGCAATGACCATAAACAGATTTACGCTTTCTTGGAGCGTTGGAAACATAATAGGTATGGCTTTAGGTCCATTTTTGATAGTCAAGTATCCTTACATCACCTTCGGATATGGGATCATCTTAAGCTTCGTTGCTTCCTACATTTTAAGACACGATTTCATCAAACGTGGCGAATCCATTCATTTTGAGCCGGCCAATAGTCTTAAAATACCATCCAAACCCATAGATTTTCCAAAAATAAATCTTTACAGAAAAGTTTACAGATCAACCCTTTTTCTTTCCGGTCTTATTTATTCGGCCGTACTTTCTCTTTTTCCGAAAGTCATAAGTATGAGTGGCCTTCCGATAAGTCTTAGCGGTTTTTTGATAGTCGGAGCGAACATAGGTGTTCTGATAACCTTTTTGGTACTCGGAAGATTCAAAATCTGGGTTGCCAATCCAGAGATATCCATGATCTTTCTTGTGGCCTTTCCCATAACCGTTTTTCTCATATTCATGCCTGTTTCTCCCATGGTATTTTTCCTTATTTCTTTGTTTGCCGGAATGAGTTATGCAGTTCCTTACACTTATGCCATATTTTACGGTCTCAATTCTCAAGATGCCGATGAAGGAAAACAAGGTGGATTCCATGAAGCGATAATAGGCATGATCTTTGGCATTGGACCTCTTCTTGGTGGATTGGCAATACAACTCACAAGTGGTTTAAAAGGTCTTGGAATAATGGCACTTGGAATTCTCGTTGCAATTGCGTGTATTCAAATATGGTTCATTAGAAAAATTCATGTAAAGCAGGTGATCTTATGAAAACCTTTGATATTGTGCTGTTGTTAGGATTGCCAGCCTCCGGCAAGTCGGAAATAAGTCTTCGGTATAGTTTGTCAAGAGGTAAAATCAGTCAAAAACAAACACATAGC
>DYLQ01000093.1 GCA_020722015.1 Thermotoga sp.
CTTATTTCAGAAAATCGTACGCACTGGTTATTTTGAAATCTGACATGGGTGCCTTTATTCTTTTTACATGCTCGGGTGAGATCGTAAAGAGGTTATCTTCGAGCACTTCGTCTTTTTCGGTCGCTATTCTCACTCCTATGGCAGGCTTTTCCGCCTTTATCTCGAGTATGTCGCCGAATTTCTTAAATGTGATCTTCGGATCTTCTAACTTTACTTCCCTTAGGCTCGCAAAGATCTCGTGATTTTCAAAGATTCTGTCTCCGACTTTTAACCTCACGAAACCAATTGCCTTTTTGAGATCTTCCGTCTTGAATTTATCAACGTTCAAAACCGAATCGGATGGTATCTTCACATCAAAAGATTTCTCTGTCAATTTCTTGCCATCTAAGGTCCAAAGAGCGAATTCAAGATGTCCTTCGACCTCTTGCGCATCGTTGACGATGACTATTCTCAATTCATCTTCATATGCTTTGATCAAGGGCAAAAATTCCGCGTAAAATCTTTTCGTGTAATGGTAAAGTGCTTTCGGCCTTTTGAAATAATCAACGGATGACCAACTGAAGACAGGCCACGAGTCGTTCAACTGCCAGTACAGCGTGCCCGAAGTTTTGTACTTTCTCTCTCTCCAGTGTTCAACGCCTGTCTTTATGGCTTCGGCTTGGTTTAACTGAGAAAGATAAACTATCGAATCGAAGTCATTAATTGTCCCAAAGTGGTTATGGATGAATTTCATTATCCTCTCAGGCCCTTCGACCTGCTTGTTGTGGCGTACCATGACATTTGTAAAGATGGCTTTGTCCGATTTTTTCGCGAAGAAATCTATCGTCTTGGGATCGCAAGCGGCTTGAAAGCCAAATTCACTCACAAATCTTGATTTATCGTTGAGATATCCTTTGTAGTCAACCCAATTCGACCATACAGTCCACACGTGCCTGTCTCCTGCTTCGTCCGAGTTCGCTTTAACTCCTCCGTAAGGACTTGAAGGCCAGTAAGGGCGAGATGGATCTTCTTGAGCGCATATTCGAGGTAAGTCCTGAAGGTAGAGCGTATTTCCGAGATGTTCTCCGTTGTGCATGTGATTGTAGCCCCATTCATCAAAGCCCCAGTTGTTTTCGTTGTTGCCGCACCACAAAACTATCGACGCATGGTGTCTTAATTTGATGACGTTGTATCTTGCCTCTTCGTCCGCAAGCTTTCTGAACCATTCGAGATGATCCGGATATTCCGCGCACGCAAACATGAAGTCCTGCCAGACCGTTATGCCGAGTTCATCGCACTTTTGATAAAATCTTTCGTCCTCGTATATGCCGCCGCCCCAGATCCTCAACATGTTCATGTTTGCATCTGCCGCCATTTCCAACAATCGATCGTAATCGCTGTCTTTGAGCCAGCTCAGAATGTTGTCTGACGGAATCCAGTCGGCGCCTTTTGCGAAGATCTTTTTACCGTTTATCTCAAAGATGAAAGATTCACCTTCCTCATCCTTTTCTTGAAGGAGTTTTACGCTCCTGAGTCCTATTCTCTTTTTTTCGGAAGATATCTCTTTGTCTCCTTTAAAAAGCTTAAATTCAAAATCATGGAGATCACTTTTGCCATACCCTCTTGGATACCACAAACTCAGCGCTCCGAGCTCGAAGGTGCCTTCAAAGAGATGATCCACAAAGTTGGCTTTGACCTCGTATTTTCCCATCTCTTTCTTATCGACGAAGACCTTGACCGTGTATTGCGCATTTTCGGCAGATTTGACGTATCCTGTAACTTTAACACGATTGTCTTCAAGATAAGCGGTCGATCCTTCAAGGTATGCATCGTCTCTTTCATCTACGTATATCTTTCTCCATATGCCGGATGTCGCTATTCTCGCGCCCCAGTCCCATCCGTAAGCGTATTGAGCTTTGCGAATGTAGGTCCTTGCACTCTCTTCCCCGGCATTTAGCCTTCCATAATTTCGCTCGAGCGCTTTTGGCACCTTTATAGGAGAAAGTATCTTTACGCTTATCGTGTTTTTTCCGACTTTCAGGAAATCTTTAATGGGAAATCTGTAACCCAAAAACATGTCTTCCGTTTTTCCGACGAACTTATCGTTGATGTACACCTCGGAAAGCGTATCTATGCCATCGATCACGAGATCGTAGTACTTCTTCTCGAGATTTTTTACCTCGAAATCCTTAGAATATTCCCATGACTTTTCTTCGAGCCTTCTGAAGAGCTTTTCGTTTTCCCCGATGTAAGGATGGGGCATGAGCTTTAATTCGACAAGATCGCCTTGGACGGTTCCGGGGACATTTCCCATAAACTCGAATTCTTTTTCGTCATCTGCGACATTCCATTTTCCGCAAAGATCTAT
>DYLQ01000094.1 GCA_020722015.1 Thermotoga sp.
ATCACAAAATTCGTTACCTTCAGTAAAACTCGTTTCACTCCTTCTTGCCGGGCCACGGAAATCTAAATAATTTCTGAACAGAACCTTTTTCCTCTTTTTTAAGGCTTCTGCGGCATATCGAGCAAAACTCAGAAGATTTCTGATCGATATTTTCAACGTAAGTGGACGAATTCATAACACATCCCGGCTGTGTACAGTGGATCAGACCAAATGTATGCCCTAGTTCATGAACAGATTCCTTAAGCAGACGCTCGGCGGTTAGTTCTCTGTTTTCAGGCATTGCGTAGAAACGGTTATGAAGGCGATGCATCGAAACGACCGCTCCTATCCCCCCAAGTTGCGCCTCCCCAAAAACGAAGGTAAGGATAGGAATAAAAAGATCAACGTCAACAACACCTAATATCTTTTCCGCATCACGGGGAGGATTAGCTATCAATTGCTGCAAAACAAGCGAGGAGTTATATTGAGACCTTCTGACATCAAAGGTCTCCTTTAAATTGACCTTGATGTTGGCTATCTTTGTTTTTATATGGAAAGTGGCTGAGAGAGACTTTCCCAGCTCTTCGAGATAAGAATCGTCTCCGATCTCAATCGGGATGATAAAAATGGAAGGCATCACATGTAATAATTACTAAGGTCATCCTTTCGCAGGCCGTACTTTTCAATTTTATTATAGAGAGTAAGGCGACTGATTTTAAGAATCTCGGATGCCTGAGCAATATTGCCCTTTGTCCGATTCAATATTTTCAGGATCTGCCTTTTTTCGACTTCTTCCAAGGAGTCACCACCTTCTTCGCCCGTCAAGGATGGAAAAGGAAAGGAAATATCGTCAACCTGAACGTATTTCCCTTTCGTTACAACAACCGCCCTTTCGACCGCATTTCTCAGTTCCCTGACGTTTCCGGGCCAATCATACCCGGTAAATATTTCTATAGCCTGTGGGGAAAAATCGAGGACATCCTTGTTCATGGACTGTGAGTATTGCTTCAAAAAATACCGGGCAATCAACATGATATCTTCTCTTCTCTCCCGCAATGGGGGTAAAACGATCGAGAAAACATTTAACCGGTAATACAGATCTTCTCTGAAGCTCCCATCCTTGATGCCTTTTTCCAGGTTCTTGTTGGTCGCGCAGATAATTCGAAAATCTACATCAATATTTTTGTCTCCTCCCAATCTGGTAAATTTTTTTGTCTCGATCACCCGTAGCAGATCCATCTGCATCTTTTGGCTGATGTTGCCGATCTCATCCAAAAACAGCGTGCCCTTATCGGCCATCTCCAATTTTCCCTTCCTTCTGTACATCGCCCCGGTGAAGGATCCCTTTTCATGGCCGAACAACTCACTTTCGAGCAGACCTTCCGTGTAAGCTCCGCAGTTTATAGCAATAATCGGGAAATACCTGCGCGCGCTCCGGCTGTGTATTGCCCTGGCAACTAATTCTTTTCCCGTTCCGCTTTCCCCAAGGATCATAACGGTCGAATCTGTTCTGGCAACCGTGTCCACCATTTCCATCACCTTTTTTATCGCCGGACTCTCTCCGACAACCTCATCGGGCAGCAATAATTCCTCTATATGCTGGCGAAGTTGAATATTCTCCGTAACCAACCTTCTTTTCTCAACGGCGTTTCGGATCAGCCGACTCAAGTCATCCGGATCTATAGGTTTGGTAATGTAATCAAATGCGCCGTCTTTTAAGGCCTGAACGGCGGTATCAACGGAGGCGTAAGCAGTCATGATGATAGTAACAACGTTGACGTCAATTTTCTTTATACGTTCCTGAAGTTCTATGCCGTCCATCCCGGGCATCTTAATGTCAAGTAAGACGATATCCCACGCGGTTTCTTGCAGCTTTCTCAGTGCGCCCGCGGCATCGCCGGCGGTGTCAACCCGGTAGCCGTCAGCTCTAAACCACTGGTAGAGAGAATCTCTTACCGATACCTCGTCGTCAACAACCAGTATTCCTATTTCTTCAGGTTTCACAGGTGTTCTCCTTCATATTTTTTATTAAAAAATCACAATATTCAAGCACTACTGCCTTGCTTTAAACAAGCTCCCACGCACTTTGGCGGGCACAACGAACGATGTAAGCGAAACATAATCTCCATAAAATTTTCAATCCGGTGGTTCAGATAAAACCCTAAAAACATGACAACGTAATATATTGATATTATTGATTTACACGCCATTATTCATACAAATCTTAACCAATTGAAAGTAAACAACCCTGTTTTGCAAAAGAGAGCTCTTCTTACGCTATACTGTCATTTTTAGACTGCGATGGATTACGCGGAAGAACTACTGTGAAAACGGTTCCTTTATCCAAAACTGTTTGAACGTCAATAGA
>DYLQ01000095.1 GCA_020722015.1 Thermotoga sp.
GCATGTTAAAACTTACTGAATCCATTAAAAATCCGAAAATTGGCGGTGCTATTATCGCTGCCAAAGAAGAAAAGACATAATACAGTCCCGTGTAGGTGCCTGTTTTTTCAGATGCCGCATAACTTACGGCAAGAGGATAGGAATTTATTGTAAACATGGCGTTAAGTGCCCCGGCAATCGGAAGCAGTATTTGAAATATGGCGAAGTTCGTGACCGTCATGAAGATCAGAAGTACAGGCACACTTCCAAGTGCGCCTATCATCATCGTTCGCTTTTTACCGATCTTTGTGGCTATGAAACCTGAAGGAAGCGCAAAAGCAAGGAAAGCTATCGAATAAAATCCAAGTGAAAAGGAAGAAACTGCTGGGCTTATTTTAAGTGCTATTTCGGCATAACGTGTGAAAAATGTTTCTATCGAGCTGAAGCCGGCTATCATGGCGAATATGGATAAAAAGGTTATAAGTGCGTTTCTGTCTTTGTTTGTAAGAACTCCAATTAAAGATTTGAAGATATTTTGCTTTTCAATTTTTTCTTGTCTATCAAAAGGATGTTCTTTTATTCCCACAAACAAAATGATAGGCACGATAAATGAAAGAATGGTCACAAGGAAAAAGGGATATGCGCTATTTGCCTTGTAAAGTTGCGAACCTACGAAAAACATCACGAGCGCGCCTAAACCTCCCATGAAATTTATGACGCCATTCGCTTTGCTTCTGTGTTCTTCAGAAATTATATCAGGCATAAGCGCAACTACCGGAGTCCTGTACGTTGCGACAACAATATTGAACACAAGATCAACGGCAATTAAGGTCAAAAAACTTTTTTGCAACGGTAAAAGCGCGTAGACTATTCCGGCAAGAGGCATTCCGATGATTATGTAGGGCATACGTCTTCCTATTTTTGTACGGGTGTTATCACTGACAGCACCTATTATCGGAAGGAGAGTTACATTTGCGATGTTGTCCCACACCATAACAAATCCGATCAACATGTTGCTGCTCGTGTAGTTACCAAGGAAGATCGGCATATAGGCATTGTATCCGGCCCATATCATAGAAACAACCATAAAACCTAGTCCGAGTAAAAAAGTTCGTTTGTAATTTAACTTTGGCATAATGTGATATTCACCGTTGTACTGTAGTGAACTCCTCTCCATTGAAATAGAGAGCTTCTTTCGGAATTTAGGCCACTAACTTCTGCCCGCTGAACCCTCTTCTTATCTTTTCAAGGCGTTCTTTGAACAATTCCCCGTGTTTGTCTTAATCAATTTCTCTTCGCCTTTTTTTATCCAGCCGTATCCCAACTTTACGTTATGATCAAATCCAGATCCGTCCAGAAAATATATTTCCTTTTCTTCAGCGATTCATGAAGCTTTCTAATGTTCTCTTGCAGGTCTGCTTCATATTCCGTAGACATTCTTAAATTCATCATCATGTTTTTATTTTATCACAAATTCAATTTTAAAAGCGTTTAGCGAATTGAATCAAAATAAAAGTACACGAAATAAAATCTTCTTAGACTAATCGTTAAATGGAGGTCTAAGAAGATGAAAAAATTCAATATGTTGATAAGAAAAGAGCTAATAAGAGAATTGGGTAAAGGTTATAATTACAAGTCCAAATCGGATAAGTCAAAGATCATAGACAACGTTGTAGAAACGACAGGACTCAATCGAAACTATGCCTGTCGATCGTTAAGAACTTCCTCAGATCAGAAAGATAAAAAGAATAAAAAGAAAGTCGAAACTCGAGGAAGGAAATCTCTGTACAAAGATGCATTCGAAGCTTTGAAATTCATATGGCACATAATGGGTTTCCCATGTGGAAAGAACTTGAAAGCATCTATTAAGGATGTCATAGAGAATCTCGAATTGCATGGTCAAAGAGCTTTTGATCAAGATGAGTTCTGCGACAATTGACCGTATGCTAATTGAGAGAAAAGAGATAAATCTCAAAGGACGCTCTCATACAAAGCCCAATTCACTCTTGAAAGATAAGATTCGAATTAAAACCTTAAGGAAACGTCCACTTCCCTTTCAAGATCAAAAGCATAAACTCAGGCAATGGCTCAGAATTCATAAATGCACATTTTGCAAAGTATTGTCAAAAGATGAAAATAGAATTCACACAAAAGCAGGGAAGCTTAATTTTATGCACATTATCTTTGAGGTAACACAATGATGAAGGGTCCATCAGAAATCGCAGTTGGACTTTATTGGACAGGGTTCCCGATCGGGGCGGGAATGACTGGATGCGATCTTACCATAAAAATCGTTTGTCAAAGCACAAATCTTAACATTTCGGTTACATTAAGGCAGT
>DYLQ01000096.1 GCA_020722015.1 Thermotoga sp.
ATAAATGGCTGTGATTTCAAAATCAGAAGATGAAAATGTGAAGTGGAATGCAAGGTGGATAACGAAAAAAGATCCGAAAACTTTTGAATCAAACGGAGACTGGATGGTGAAGAAATTCGTCCAAAGTTATGCCTTGTATTTCAGAAAAACGTTTATCATCAAAAACAAAGAGATTTCAAATGCGAAAATCCATATCAGCGGAATTGGATATTATGAACTGACAATAAATGGTAAACGTGTCGGGGATAAAGTGCTTGATCCCGCACAAACGGATTATTCAAAAATAGCGCTTTATTCGACTTACGATGTCACGGATTTTCTTCAAACACAAAATGCCATCGGAGTTGTGGTTGGCAATGGTCGACATATAAAAGCTTATGGATACGATTTCCCAAAAATGATAGCCCAAATTGAAATAGAATACAAAGATGGCAAAAAAGAAGTTTTAGCCTCGGATGGAACATGGAAAGTGTCACATGGCCCTTTAACGGAAAATGGGATCTATTTCGGAGAAAGATACGATGCAAGGATTGAGATGGAGAAATGGGATAGATTCGATTTCGATGATTCAAATTGGGAAGAGGTTATCGAAACAAAAGGCCCGGCGCTTTCTCCGGAGATAATGCCACCTATAAGAGTTGTCGATACACTCAAACCGATCAAAATGCATAGCCCCAAAGACGGTGTGTATGTTTACGATTTTGGTCAAAATTTCACGGGCTGGGTAAAGCTGCATGTAGAAGGTCCGAGAGGAACAGAAATAAAGTTAAGATATGCAGAAGTTCTAAATCCAAATGGCACGCTTAACTTTTCAACGATAAGAAATGCCGAAGCAACGGATACGTACATCCTAAAGGGTGGGGAAGCGGAAGTCTACGAACCGAAGTTCACTTATCATGGTTTCAGGTATGCTCAAATCGAAGGATTTCCGGGCGTTCCCACCTTAAAGCATTTGGAAGGTCGAGTTGTTCATACAGATGTTGAAAAAGTAGGAGATTTTTATTGTTCGAACGAACTCATAAACAACATTCACAGAAACACTTTGTGGGCTCAACTTTCGAATCTTATGAGTATCCCAACGGATTGTCCGCAAAGAGACGAAAGACTCGGATGGATGGGAGATGCTCAGCTTTCGGCAGAAGAGGCCATTTACAACTTCGACATGCTTGAATTCTACAAAAAATGGTTAAAAGATATCCAGCTTTCCCAAAGAGAAGATGGCGCCCTTCCGGACGTTGCTCCTACCTATAACGCAAAATTTTATCCTGCCGATCCTGCATGGGGTACCGCTTACATAACGATCGCATGGTACCTTTATTGGTACTACGGCGAAGCGGAAATTCTGAAAGCACATTACGAAAGCATGAAAAAATACGTTGATTTTTTGAAAAACAATTCTGAGAATGGTATCTCAAAACTTGGGAAATACGGAGATTGGTGTCCTCCCGGAAGTGTCTTTCCAAAAAGAACGCCGGTTGAATTAACATCCACATTCTATTATTACAACGACGTACTTTTACTCTCGAAAATGGCAGACGTACTTAAAGAAGAAGACGATAAAAGTTATTATTCAAAACTTGCCGAAGAGATAAAAGAAGCATTTAACAAAAGATTTTTAACTCCAAATGGCTATGATGTCATAAAGATGAGCCCAATAGATCAAGGAACAGGTCAAACATCCAATATACTCCCTCTGTTTTACGATATGGTGCCACAAGAGAGTAAGAAAGAAACGATCCAAAAGTTGGTCAATTTGATAACAAATGATCAGGATTACCATCTTGACACAGGCATAGTTGGCACGAAATACGTATTTGATGTGCTCACAGAAAACGGATATGCAGACATCGCATACAAAATCGTAACGCAAGAATCTTATCCCAGTTTTGGCTACATGATAAAAGAAGGTGCAACGACGTTGTGGGAAAGATGGGAAAAGTTAATGGGAGGTGGTATGAATTCACACAATCATGTGATGTTCGGAAGCGTTGATGCGTGGTTTTACAAGTACCTTGCAGGGCTATCTCCAATCAACGCTGGATGGAAGAAATTCAAAGTAAAACCGTACATAGTCGGGGATTTGAATCATGTTTCGTCTTCAATCACAACTGTCAGAGGAAAGATATCGGTTTCGTGGGAAAAGGCAAGTAATGCTTTCAAACTCAATCTTTCAGTTCCGAATGAATGTAAAGCGGAAGTGTATTTGCCAATTCTATGGGGAAAGTATTTGGTAAGCAAAAACGGAGAAGAAATCTTTAAAGACGGAAAGCAAGAAGCAGATCGTTTGGTGTTCGATG
>DYLQ01000097.1 GCA_020722015.1 Thermotoga sp.
ATCTTTTTCAAAACCAACGTATAAATTTAAATTTGACGGAGAGCAAATTGTCTTGTAGGTGGCCTCCGCAGCGAAGCGAGGACCAGACACCGAAAGGTAATTGCTGAAGTCAAATGACTTCATTTTTAAAGTTGGTTTAGTATATCATCGTTTCTCAAAGGGAAAGCACGTTCATTCGCAACGACTTTTTTAAGTATGGTATAATCAAAATGGAAAAGATCTTGGGCAATGTGATGTCAGACTAAATGCGTTTTGAAAGGATGCGCTATGAGATATGAGATAATAGGAAAGCCATATTATCCTATTTTACGGATTGTCATAGAAATAGGAGATAGAGTTGTTTCAAAGTTAGATTCATTGATTTCTCTTGACACGAACTTGAAATGGAAAGATTCCGGAAACGGATTTTCTCTTTTTTACGTTGATACTTATCCGTCGGAAGCGATTTTCACCACTAAAAATTACGGTGATATATATCTTATTGAATCCGGGCAATCCATTTATCTGAGAGAAGATTCGATTCTTGCTTTTTACGGTGATATCTCCATGGATCGCGATTGGGGAGGTTCAAAGGGTTTTTTTAAAGATGAGAATAAGACTCTTTTGAAAGTTACTGGAAAAGGCGGCGTCTTTTTAGCGCCGATGGGAATAATTCACAAAAAGTGGGTATCGGCGACGACTTTTATAGAGGAGGAACACGTTATCGCTTTTGAACCATCTTTGGATTTCAAGCCCTATTCAATTTCTGATACCGATCAAAGATCTTTTTATTCTTTCAACGGTGGAGGAAACATTTACATACAGACAAGAGTTTGAAAGCGATCATTCCCATCCACTCATTCCCGACCTCGATCGGAAATCTCGTTCAATAAAGAATAACTGCGATCCCCGATGAACTCGGGCATGACAAGCCAAATGATTTTATGAAAAGGAATGGGAAGACTCCCCATTTCAATTGGGAGATGAGAGTAATTGCATCAAATGCACAAGGATCTGTGAAACAGGAAGCCTTAAGCTTTAGCTGAGGGTAGTTCACAAAACACCGTTGATCAAAATATACTAAACCAATTTTAAAAATGAGGTCATTTGACTTCAGCAATTACCTTTCGGTGTCTGGTCCTCGCTTCGCTGCGGAGGCCACCTGCAAGGCAATTTGCTCTCCGTCAAATTTGAATTTACATGCTGGTTTTAAAAAAGATTTAGTATAACTAAAATCAAAAAAGCAGATATAAAAACTCCGAAAGCACTTAAAGATATGTAAATTATCAGCGATATCTTTCCTTCAATTCTTTTTTCTCTTTCAAAATGCCTTAAAACGTGTATATTCCAAACGAGAGAAATAACCGATGTGATTTCGACAATCGATATTAAGATTAAAATCAACATTCAATTCACCGTAGAAAAACGCGCCGGTAAGGCGCGTTGTTTCATTTTACTTCTTCCTTAAAAGCTTTCCCTGGGCGGAATTTCGGAACCTTTCTTTCGGAAATCTTTATCTTCTTGCCAGTTTGCGGGTTTCTGCCTTCGCGTGCTGCTCTCTTGACGACTTCAAAAGTTCCAAAACC
Source organism: Thermotoga sp. (assembly GCA_020722015.1). GTDB lineage: Bacteria > Thermotogota > Thermotogae > Mesoaciditogales > Mesoaciditogaceae > Athalassotoga. The sequence goes on from DYLQ01000097.1 coordinate 1,566, forward strand.
AACGAGTTGAACTTTTTCATCTTTGGAAAGTGACTTTGAGACAGTCGAGAGAACGCTTTCGACTACATCCTTAATCTCCTTTTTGTGGTATCCGGTTTCTTCCGCCACCTTATCGATCAATTCCTTCTTGTTCATTTTGTTTCCCCCTTTCATCAAGTGATTGGAAATGTCCATTATTATAACTAAATTTGAATAAATATCAATATTGCTTAAATATACAACAAAAAATCGAAGTTGTCAAATGTCCTTTAATGCTACAAAAATGGTAAATATCAAAGAAAATAAGAGCAAATCAGCGATTTCAAAGCTTATTTGCTCTTAAAGACGTATAAATATCTTATATGCTCGTTTTTAAAGGAATTCCGAACTTGCCTTAGATTTCTAATTTAAAAAATCACAAAAATTGGTGCTGGAAGCTATGCTGTTTTAACGGCAGTAGAGGAAAGCACCTCTTTTGTTTCCTCCTTTCGTCGCAATTTATCATACTACCATCCATCAGCTCTTTGAATAAGCCGTTGGAGTGCCCTTACGGGCCTTGTGACGCTGCTTTTACAGTCTCTCCTCGCCAATGTTATCCCAACTTTTTACGTCTGATACACTGCTTGCAACCACCGCCAGCTTGCTGTTTAATATCAGACGACAGGGTCTGGAGCTGGAGAAGTACTCCAGAGTGTCATGATTAGGATAACGTAGGCTGTGTTACAAGCCTTAGGCTGG
>DYLQ01000098.1 GCA_020722015.1 Thermotoga sp.
CCGTGTACATTCTTTGATAATCGTACCCGGCGTAATCTCCGTAATTAAGCACGTAAGTTCCGACGTTTATGAACACAGGGCCGATATTCGCTTGAACACCGCCGGTAAACCATCCTGCAGATAGTCCTCCGTAAAGCGTGAGAAAACTAAGCTTGTAAGAAATACCGGCATGAAATTTTCTGAATAACGTGTAGTTGGCGTTAAGAACATTTTCAAAGTCTATCCCTGCCGAAAGGTTTTCGCTTGTGTATCCGAGGCCGATTCTCATATCAGGCTGATTAAGAACGTTTTGTAAAACGGCACCGACCGAAAATTGACCGTAAGAGATCATAGAACCCAAATCAACACCAGACGTTGCCGCATATGTGAGATTTGGATTGAAATTCGCTACAAGCAAAGACTCGTTGTTTATATCGTATATTTGAGGAAATGCATATCCATACCTGTACGTTCCGCCAACGCCTAACTTTGCCTGCCCAAGATTCATTGAAAATGCCGCCGTTCCGAATGCATAAACTCCGGCCGATGCGTTCAATGACAAAGTATTTGACTGTGTCAAAACGGATTTACCCCATCCTTGAGCAAAAGCACCGCCGGCAATTGCGAAATTTCCAAAGCCGTATCCGACAAGCATATCCGATCCTGCCAGCGCAGAATTGTTGTTTTGAAGGTACGGCAGATAATTTTGAATAAGGTATTCGACAAGAGATGCAGTATTAGTCGATTGCATCAAAGATTGAATCTGTTCCCAATTCGATAAGGCTTTCAAAGCTGCATTGCCAAGTCCTTCACTGACTCCGGCATTCGAATCCGGAAGTGTGAAGAAAAATCCCTTGATACGCGTTATGCCCGCGGGATTGTAAAAGATCGCGTTCTGATCGTTGGCAATTCCGGTGAAGGTCTCGCCCATCTCGAGTGTTTGGGCGGATCTGTAAAAACTAACATCAAATGCGAAGATCGAAACCGAAAACAAAACGATCAAAATAGGTATCAAAAAGTTTTTCATATGGATCACTCACAAACCTATGAGATTTTGAATATCGCCAAGGTATTGTATCTGAGATATCATTAATCCATTGACAGCATACATCGCAAGTTCAAGCCTATCAACATAGCCTTTTATCGTTGTAAGAATTTGCGTGGTTTGGGCATTGGACGAAGAATTTATCATGGCCGCAAGCGCGCTACTAAAATCAGAGAGTGCCTTTGATAAATTTGAATAAACCTCGTTTGACTTTTGGATGTTGTTGTAAGTTTGAAGCTGAACGTTGTAAATTATGCCGTTGTAATCTTGAGATGTTAGCTGAGTTTTGAAAGTGTTCGTCTGGTAATTCCACAGGTATTGGAAGATCTGATCGCCCGAATCAAGTACACCGTTTCCGTTAGAATCAAAGAGAATAATTGGAATCTGAAAGGTTGAATATATTCCCTCTGATAAAAGCCAGTTGGAGTTGGACGGATCAAAACGGATTAGCGTACCGGACAATGCCTCAAGAAGTTGCATAAGTTGAAGATTGTGAGAAGATGAGATTAACAATTTTATGACCGAAAGCACGAGTGTGCTATCAGACGCAGACACAGAAGACACAGAAACACTCTGGCTGTGTTGGTAGAACGAGATAAAACTCGCCGCAAGCGTTACGGCATTCAATTTCATAGTGCCGTTTATCGAATTAAGCATAGCCTCGGCCGTGTTCTTAAGGGCAAGACTCGTCGATGTCGTTGTGTTCAGAAAATTCGTCACACTTGAAAGCGTATTTCTTGCAGATGTGGACGTATCGGACAGTACCACGGCCCTGTAAAGATCCGTTGATGGGACGGTACCGTTACTTACCGTATTTAAGACTTGCATCGAACTCGAAAGCGCACCTGCAAAATTTCCGCTATTCGATTCATCGACGGCCGTTTGAGAAAGGGCCAAAGTATTCGTAGGTGTATTTAATCCCTTGAACACGTTCAAAGCACAAGAACTCAGCAGTACAGACACAAGCGTAACGGCTATCACCCAAAAAAGATACTTTCTCATAATATAACCCCCCTTTCAAATTAGTGCTTAGAAAACAAGAAGGATATCGGTTAACTGTTATTCTACATAATTATATCATACCCAAAGCACACTATCATACTTGCTTTGATTGGGAATCCCATACGATAAAGCCAATGCGATCTTCGATGGACTCTGGGGATGACAAAAACAATCGTTAGCCGGAAGATCCCGTAAAATAAGGAAAATTTTGCCTCTCGAGATCGCTCGCCTTAGGGGTTTA
>DYLQ01000099.1 GCA_020722015.1 Thermotoga sp.
GTCAAGCCACCTGTTTTAATGGTTCTTGACAATAAATTTCATAAGGGGTCTTATACCCCAGTGACTCATGTATCCTTTCTGTGTTGTAAAACATGAAATATTTCTCAAGACTTCTACGGGCTTCAGAGACAGTCAGGTATTGATGAAGGTAAACCTCTTCATATTTGACTGATCTCCAAAGGCGTTCCACAAAGATATTGTCATAAGCCCGGCCCTTGCCGTCCATGCTGATACGGATACCTTCTTTTTCAAGGATTCCAGTGAAATCATTGCTGGTAAATTGAGAACCCTGATATGTTGTCTGACATAATTTCCTCCTTTTCTCCTATTATGGCAACCTACCATGCACCATGTTGCCCTGTCCAGATTTCGGGGAGTATTATATTTCAACATTTTTTACACTCTGAACAGAAATGGACGAACTGATGAAACTATACGATCTAATTCAGTTTTATTATGTCTGAGAAGATCATGGCTCCATAATTCATTTTTATTATCGGGACAATCTTTTGCAAGAGAGTCTCCGATCTCTTCAAAAGTCTTATTGATATTTTTTTTCAGATTCTCCGGTTCAGACAACACTCCGAGAACAAATACTCTGTCTTGCAGGTCCTCTGGAATTTGACTCTTTACACGAGCCAGCCGATCTTCACGCTGATCAAAATCCATAAGCAAAACGACAAAGCTCTCTGTGAATTGTCGCATTTCGGGGACGAGTTGTGTTGTGAATTTTTCCACAACCTTTCGCCAACCTTTAGCGGGCCGTTCAACTTTGATAGCACGGTCATTAATGTTCGGAGCCAGAATGAATCCGTTTGTAATTTCTTCATTGGCACGATCTTCCGGCAACACAATAATGCACGGTTTATATCTGTTTATGCTCATAGCTCTATATCTCTACGAATCAGGGTATCTACAAAATCTCCTCTGACAGGTATATCCCGGAGCCGTCTGATCAATGTCGGCTCCAAATGGCTTTTTCGATCAAGTACAAAGATGTTTTCAGTTGAAAATTTTCGAATTGCTTCCTCATTATGCGAGGTCGCCAAAATTTGGCCTTTATCATTAAATGACCGTCTCAGCGATGTTACAAAATGACCGACCTCTGACAAGGAGAGATAGTTGTCAGGCTCATCCCAGAAGCAAAAAAGAGGTCCGTATGATTTATTGGCAGCTAAGACAATAGCGCAAAGAAAAAAGCATTTCTCACCGTCAGACAGGTCTTTAAAGTCAACGCTCATATTTGCATTATTTGCTTCAAAGCGAACAATCATACTTTTGGAGTCTTTACCGATCAATTCATTCATAAAATCCTGAATATCAGGCATAACCTCACGGAGATATTTGTCAACCTGTGTGTAGGCAGCAGGATAACGACTGAGTAATCCGGAAAACCACTTCCCAAAGTTCAAACCATCTCGCTCCGGTTCCAAAGTTTCACCACTGGACTCTCCTTCCATCACGCTTGGAATTGGGGCTAAAATGATCATGCGGGCAAGCCAAGTTCTGAAAATACGAAGTGGATCGGTTTCTGATTGCTCCTGAATTACCGGAAGAGCAACAAGATGCCAATCCACAAGAAACTGAGCTTCATAATTTTGTAAACTCTTGTAAAGGATGACTTGAGCTTCTTTTCGGGAATAAATCGGATTTCCTGAAACTGTCAACTGCTCTTCAAATACCCGAAACTCTTTAAATTTTTCAGGCAACTCCAGGGCAAGGACATATTTGTATATTTTTTGGTCAAGCAATACTTCTATTTCAAAACGGATTGGAACATCAGACCTTCCACGAGCGAAATCTTTCGGACTGATAATGTTATGTTTTGCAAGTTCGCTCATTCTGTTGATACCCCGACTGATGCTCTGAAGTAATTCTAATGCCTTCCCGACAGTTGATTTACCTGAACCGTTTTTCCCAACCAAAAGAGCAGAGGGCAAATCCTTTATGTCCAGTTCAAAGTTTTCCAGACATCTGAAGTTGTGTACATACAGTCTTTGGATCATAGCAAAATAATTCCTTAATGTTAAAATATCATGTTTGCTTACGCCCAACGTTCGCCATAACCGGCGTGCAAAAGCAGAACGAAGCGGCACTTTTGCACGTCCGAGTTGATGGCCTTGTGTACGCCCGGCATGGGCGTGAACTAATGGGGTGTAAGTCCCCTGTATATGAATCCTGTTACTATCGTGAAGATAGAAACGCTAATTGGGGTCAGGTCTTGCATTACAACATTTCTTTTTTCTGGCAGTTT
>DYLQ01000009.1 GCA_020722015.1 Thermotoga sp.
AAAATTCAACTTTTCTTTTGTTGTCGTATATCTTGTAGTTTACTCTGTAAAGATCCGGTGTGAAGTTAACCATTATGACGTTGCAGCCCACTTCAAAACCTTTATACTGCAAACTTTTATCAATGGTACCAAGCGCCGTTGTTGTTGGTAATTGCACAAGAGGTATACTTATGCGTGTACATGCGTAAGCGTTCAAAGTTATATCTGCACTTCCCATCGGATAATTTTCAAGGGGCGTGCCTTTTGTTGGTATAAACGGTCCGATACCGACCATTTTGACGCCTATTTTTCTCATAAAGAGAATATCGTCTGCGATATCCGATAATGTCTGTCCTGGTAAGCCTATTATGTCGCCGCCACCTGCTATGTATTTTAAAGCAACGAGATCCCTCAAAAGTGACATTCGTGTATCGTAATCAAAACCATGGACCTTTTCGAAAATTTCTCTGTTAACGGTTTCTTGTTTGAGAAGGTATTTCGAGGCTCCGGCTTCTTTAAAAATTCTCAATTCTTCGGCTGTTCGTTCGCCTATTGATAAAGAAACAGGCCTTTTTGTGGCTTTTCTTATGCTTTTTATTATATCTACTATCATATCGGTTGTGTAAAAAGGATCTTCGCCTGATTGCAAGATCACCGTGTCAACGCCACAATTTGACATTTCTATGGCGACCTTCAATATCTCATCTTTCGTCATCCTGTACCTTTTTATATTGGATGAAGCTCTTATACCACAATAGAGGCAATCACGTTTGCAGTGATTTGAAAATTCTATTATACCCTTTACAAATATCGTGTCTCCGACGTTGTCATGCCTAACGCAGGATGCAAGATCGAAAAGAGTTTGTCTCTCTTGAGAATCTTTTAAACCAAGTAAATAGACAAGTTCTGCTTTTGAAGGAGGCTTATCTTCAAGCACTTTCAACGCGACAGATTTTACATGATCTGAAAGATCAGATCTCTTTATTTCCTCAACCTTTTTGAACGTCAGTGAATTTTGAGAGTATCTTTCCAACATTTTTCAAAATCTCCTCTACATCGTAGCTCTCTCCTTCTACGAAGACACCGTAATTTCCAATCTCACCAACCAAACGGGCAGGGAGAAACTTCTCGCTTCCCCCGCCTATCACATACGACCACCTTCTTCCAAGTTTTTCGGCTATCCATAATTTCACATCGTAAGTATTTGCCATTTTCTCAAACTCAGAAGTAAAGATCTCTTTCTCCATTTTTTATCCTTTCATGATAGTTCTCGAGCGTTTTGACGGTTTTCTCAGAATAGATTTTGGGCATTTTCGCCTTCACTTCGCTCATTTCCCTTTTTATCAGTTCTTCACCTATCTTTTTCGTTTCATCTGACGCAAAATCATCCAACCATTCTCTGAATGTCAAAATTGCGTTGAGCTTACAGAATTGCCCCTCCTTTTCGCTTTTCAAGAGTGTCATTATATTCGTACCAGTTCTCCCACATCTGTAACCGGCCGTGCAGAAAGAGGTTATGTATCCCATCTGTGCGAGTTCTCTTACGACGTCATCGAGATCTCTTGGGTCTCCTATCATAAACTGTTGTTTGCCGAGATCTTGAGCATTCTCTTTTTCACTCATTTTCTCAGCACCGTATATCTCCGAATATGCGCCTATCCCTATCTTTGTCGATGCATCCGTTTGGGTTATGCCTATCGGTAAAACCTCCCGCCTTACCTGTGCAGGTTCACGTGCTGTCAGTATCATGCCCGTGTACGGAATCGAAAGTCTTAAAACGGCAATCAATTTTTTGAAATCTTCATCTGAAACTTTGTATTTGAGAGTATCAAACGCAACATTTTGAGCTTCTTCAAGTCGCGGGAAGGAAACCGTGTGAGGACCTATGCCAAAACGTTTTTCAAGTTCTATAGCATGATAAAGTAATCCCATAACCTCAAAGCGCCAATCGTAAAGGCCAAAAAGAGCTCCTATTGCCACATCATCTATGCCAGCCTCAAGCGCTCTGTGCATTGAATACAATCTCCACTGGTAATTTGCCTTTAGAGTACCTTTCGGATGTACTTCCGAATAGGTTTTATGATGATACGTTTCTTGAAAAACCTGATAAGTTCCAACGCCGACATCTTTCAAAATTTTTAAGTCTTCAACTGACATCGGAGCAGCGTTAACGTTAACACGCCTTATCTCACCGATTCCTTTTCTTGTTTTTACCTTGACATCGTATATCGTTCTTATCGTATCGGCCATATAATTGACGTCAGAGACCGGATGCTCTCCATAAACAACTACAAGTCGCTTGTGCCCTATCTTGCCGGCAAGTACTTCGATTTCATGCCTTACGTCATCAAGGGTAAGTTTAAGCCTCTTCTCATCTTTGTTATCACTTCTGAAACCGCAGTAAAGACAGTTGTTCACACAGAAATTGCTGCAGTAAAGTGGGGCAAATGTCACTATTCTGTTGTCGTAAACTTTTCTTTTTATCTTTCCGGCGGCATCAAAAATTTCATCCCACAATTGTGGATCTTTTACATTTAAAAGAGCTGCCGTATCGTCTGGAGAAAGCAAATCAAGGTTAAATGACTTTTGTATTATAGATCTTATTCTGCCAGTTTCAGGAGATTTGTGCTTTTCGATCTTTTCCCATATTTCATCGTCATCTATGAAGTCTTTTCCACCGTCCATGTAATGCTCGTATTCTTCCTCTTTTACAACGTTTTGAACCCAATTTGTTTCTGCTTTCATTTCTTATCACCTCTTGTTATAATTTTCACTAATAAAGCAAAAAATCAGACGATCCCCTTACAGAGATCATCTGAATTTACACGCCTTTGCTATTTTGAAAACCACAAATTTCTGACTTTTTGTTTTCCACATTTAACCTCCTTGATGTCAGAAAAACCTCCATCTCAGAAAAAAGTTTTTATGCCTGCTTCTTAACGATTACTTGTCACCGCTTCTTTGGCCCTTTCAAGTACGGATTTCTTTCTATTTGTGTAATGAGTATGAAGTAATCGCTTGGAAAGATCGCTTAATGGCTTACCGTAAAATTCGGCGTAGAGTTGTTTTATAGCCGGGTTTTCATGAGACTTTCTCAAAGTACTCGCTTCGTCTATGGAATAAATTGCAGATGAGCGTTTTTTGAGTATATCAGGATCCGTTGATTTGGGTTGACCTCCACCACCAATACATCCACCGTAGCATGCCATTATTTCAACAAAATCGTATTTAACCTCTTTATTTTTTATTCTGTTGAGCAAATTTATGACGTTCGCGGTTCCGTGAGCAACGGCTATCTTTACCTTTTTACCGTCAAGATCTACCTCGGCATCTTTTACTCCCGTCAAACCTCTTACTTCTTTAAAGTCAACTTTGGGAAGATTTTTACCGGTTGCAAGTTCATAGCCGGTTCTTAGAGCTGCCTCCATGACTCCTCCAGTTACACCGAATATGGCAGCGGCTCCCGTTGAAAGTCCAAGCGGAGCATCGTAATCTTCATCCGGCAGATCAAGGAAATTTATTCTGTGGTTTCTTATCATTCTTCCGAGTTCTCTTGTCGTTATGACCGCATCGATCAGCTGAATTTCATCGTAAGTGTGTTGTGGCCTGGCGATTTCATCTTTTTTCGCAGTACATGGCATGACGGAAACAACGTATATATCTTTGGGATCGGTGTTTATTTTCTTTGCAAAATAAGTTTTTATCGTTGCCGCAAGCATTTCCTGAGGAGATTTTGCGGTTGAAACATTTGGAATGAACTCCGGAAAATGTTTTTCAAGTAAGTTTATCCATCCGGGGCAACATGATGTGAACATCGGTGCCGGATGTTCTCCGTGACCCATTAACTGTTCTATGAGTTCATTTCCTTCTTCCATTATGGTAAGGTCAGCGCCGAAGTTGGTATCAAAAATGTAGTCAAATCCGAGTCTTCTCAAAGCAGCTACCATCTTACCCGTTGACACGTGGCCCGGCTCCATTCCGAATTCTTCTCCTATCGCAACTCTTGTGGCCGGCGCTGTTTGAACGATCAAAACCTTGTCGTGTTTTCTCAATTGGACATCAACTTTTTTGTAATCAGGTTCTTCGGTTATAGCCCCAACCGGACATACGGAACTGCATTGACCGCACCCTATGCAGTCGGTGTATTTCATCTCAAGTTCGAAGGCAGGCACTGGTAAGGATTCGGCTCCACGATTTGAAAGTGTGTATATGCTTAATCCTTGAACATCTTGGCAAACTCTTACGCATCTGCCGCAATTTATACATTTATTCAAGTCTCTGAATATGGCATTTGAAGTGTCATCGAATTCGACATTTCTAAGTTCTTTCGGATAAAGATCGTGGATATCGTAAAGATTTATGAGATTTTGAAATTCACATCTTCCGTTTACATCGCAAGTCATGCAATCATTTGGATGTCTCGAAAGCAAAAGAGAAAGATTGTCTTTAAGTGCATTTTCGACTCTGTTTGTGGATGTTTTGATCTTCATACCATCTGAAACCTTTGTGGTACATGCTGTCATAAGGGTTCTTGACCCTTCTATTTCAACCGCACAGACTCTGCATGCACCGACATCTTCCAAAAGCGGATGATGACACAACGTTGGAATGTAAATGTCAGCCTTTTCGCATGCCTGTAAAACGGTCATATTGGAATCAACACCGTAAGATTTACCGTTTATCGTAACGGAAACTTCGCTCAATTTGTTCACCTCCGAGAAAGGGTTTAATCATCATGTGAATTATAGCACATATTTTTAAAAAAGCAAATGGCAAAAACGGCAAAGTGAAAAAAACAAATCTCCGACTTAAGGAGATTTGTGTTCTAACCATTGGCAGCCCCACGGGGAATCGAACCCCGGTCTTCTGGCTGAGAACCAGACGGACTAGCCACTATCCGATGGGGCCAAAAATATGATATCATAATTGTGTGTTTCTTTCAAAGTAAAAGGTTCTTAAGAGAAGGTTAAAATCAAACTTGAGGAGGGAGTTTTGTGAAAAGAACAGTTTTGGTTTTTACTTTTCTGATCGTGGTTGGTATCATGATCTTTGCCAATGCATCAGTTCAGGATATCATAATAACTCCTACCCAGCCTTCGACTTTTACGATAAAAGTCTGGACAGGCAGAGCAGCGGGGGCAACTTATTATCCAGGTGACAGTATAAACGTGTACTTCAGAACCTCACATGATGCGTACGTTACGATTTACGATTACACAACATCTGGTCAAATCAGAGTTATTTTCCCAAATTTCTTCCAGCATGACAATTTTGTCAGAGGTAACGTTACTTACGTTATACCAAATCCCAACTACAATTACAATTTCACAGTTACAGGCCCTAACGGTAGAGAGGTGATAGAAGCTATTGCCTCGACAAATCGTAATGTTTTATCACAACCGCAACTTGGCAACGGTAATCAACTGTTTCAGGAAATACCAGATGGACTTGGCTATCTTCAGAAATTAAAATTGGCCATAGTCGGGAAACCCATAGCAGTCGATACGACGTACTTTTACGTTGGATACGTGCCAACCGTCGGTACTGTGTATTTTGATTCACAACCAAAGGGAGCCCAGCTTTACGTTGATGGCGTGTATGAAGGAATCACTCCTTTAAATCTTCAACTTGCCGAAGGGGAGCATTTAGCCGTATTTTGGTACGGATCGATGAATGTTTCTAAAAGTTTTAACGTTGCTGCAAATACCTATCAAACTGTCTCGGCAATGATCACTCAACCTCAGCAGCCTTATCCCCAAAATCAAACCTTCGCGATCAATTTCAACACATCACCGTCCGGTGCGATGATCTTCGTGAATGGGCAAATGCTTGGGATTTCTTCATGTCTTATCGATCTGGATTATGGCATTTACCAGATCACCATAGTCAAGCCAGGTTACTCAACAATAGTTACAGAAATAACCATTAACTATGCGCAGACATTCAATTTTTCACTTAAAAGTTTGAATTTTTAAATTGGTTTAAAAATAAGAAACAAGAGGAGGAGCGCAATGAGAAATTACAAAGAGATATCTATATGGAAAGATGTTACACAAGATCAATGGAATGACTGGCATTGGCAACTTGCAAACCGAATCATGGATGCCGAAAAGTTAGCAATGGTCATTCCTCTTGACGATGACGAAAAAAGGGCCATAACGACGAGTTTGAAACATTTGAGAATGGCCATAACTCCGTATTACGTATCTTTGATCAACGTAGATGATCCAAAAGATCCAATAAGAAAACAAGCTGTTCCCACGATGAATGAACTTTACAAAGCTCCAAATGAAAGCAGAGATCCGCTTTTTGAAGATGTCGATTCTCCTGTTTATGGCCTTACGCACAGGTATCCAGATCGTGTGCTTGCGCTTGTCACGGATCAATGTTCGATGTATTGCAGACATTGTACGAGAAGAAGAAAGGCCGGCGATACAGACATGCCAATGCCTCTTGACAAGATCGAAAAGATGGTTGAATACGTTTCAGATCATCCAGAAATAAGAGATGTACTGTTGTCCGGTGGCGATCCGTTCACGCTCTCGGATGAAAGATTGGAACTCATAATAAAAAAGTTTAAAGCCATTCCACATGTTGAAATCATAAGAATAGGAACGAGAACTCCTGTTGTCATGCCACAAAGGATCACGGACGAACTCGTCAGCATGCTTAGAAAATACCATCCTATCTGGATTAACGTACATTTCAATCATCCTAACGAGATAACACCGGATTCGGAGCGCGCGCTTGCAAAACTTGCGGATGGCGGAATTCCTCTTGGAAATCAATCCGTTTTGCTCCGTGGCGTTAATGATTGCCCTCAGATTATGAAGAAACTCGTCCATTTACTTGTTAAAAACAGGGTAAGGCCTTATTACATCTACCAATGCGATCTTTCAGAGGGGCTTTCTCATTTTAGAACTACCGTTGCACGTGGCATAGAAATAATAGAATATCTCAGAGGGCACACCTCCGGGTTTGCTGTTCCCACCTACGTTATAGATGCACCTGGCGGTGGCGGTAAAATTCCAATTGAGCCTCAGTACCTCATATCTATGGGAGCAGGAAAGGTGGTGCTGAGAAATTATGAAGGCGGTATTTTTGTTTACGAAGAACCTGACGATTACAAACCGTCGTGCAATGAAAATTACATAGGCAAAAACGAACAAAGTACTGTCGGAGTTTCTGGTTTACTTGAAGAAAAACACAAGTTTTTAATACCGTACGGAAACGAAAGGAGAAAGCGTATCAACTATTGGAAAAAATCAAAGACAGAGAAAAAATCCTAACAGAAGTTGCAAAATACAAAAAAATATCTGTTGTTGGACTTGCCAAGAATATCGGTAAGACGACTGTGGTTAATTATTTGATTCAAAATTTCTCAAACTCATGTGTCATGACCATAGGCAGAGACGGCGAAGAAAGAGATGTACTTGATGGTGCTGCAAAACCCCATGTACGTATCAAAAACGGTGATTTTGCCATCATTTCGTCAAAATACATTCCACATGGCGTTGAGATAATTGAAACTTTTGATGCACCATCCGGAAAGGTTGCTTTTGTCAAAGCGAAAATCGATTCTGAAGTTCAAACTATCAGAGTAGGTGGGTTTGAGCTTACCGATATTTTGTCAAACTATGTTCTTGAATTCTGCGATAGAATAATAATAGATGGAGCATTTGCAAGAACCGGAATGGCTTCTTACGCCGATGCAGTTATCGTTGTTACGGGAGTTACCGGTGATCTTTCAGAAAACGTTACCAAAATAAAGAAACTTTTGGCACCAAGGGTAGATAATGATATCCATGAGAAGATATCCAAAAATGAAAATTTCATTGTGCTCTCAATGGGCGATGAAGTTTTTGTTTTTGATCCTGACAGAGAAATTGAAAAAGCTTTGGAAATGTCTGAAAATGCCGATTTCATCTATATTCCAAGGGTAATTGGTGAGTCTGTTCTGTCGCGCGTTAAGTGCAAACTTGTTGTACCATCGACTGATTTTATACTCGCAGATAGAGGAAATTTTGAAATTTTAAAAAAAATCAACGTCATAGGTATAGGTGTTAACTCGTCGTCAAAGAAGAAAGATGCAAATCCAAGAATCTTGATGAATGAACTAAAAAACATTTTCAATGATATAATTGTTTTTGATGTGTTATACGATCCATAATTAGGGAGGTTTCGAAATGGAATTCATACTTAACAGAGAACTTCTTTCATCCCATCTTGATTCGCTATCAAGGGCAGTAGCTTCAAGGCCTATAAGGCCTATACTCAATGGAATACATTTTGATTTTAAAAACGGATTAACGATGACGGCAACCGACATGGAATTCACGGTAAGATCGAAGATACCAGATGTTTCTGGTGAAAAATCCTTCGTCGTTGATGCCAAGACCATAACAGAAATAGTTAAAAGTCTTCCGGATCACGAGGTTAAATTTTCAATTGACGGCCAAAAATTGGATATTCTTTCCGGAAAAAGCAAATTTCAAATTTTCATCCAGGACAGTTCTGAATTTCCAGAGGTAAGAATGCCCACAGACGGAATACAGTTTGATATGAAAAGAACGCAACTTTATTCGATGTTGGAAAAGGTCTCATTCAGTGCTGCCAACGATGAAAACATGAAAAATCTTAACGGCGTTTACGTTGAAGTGGAAAATGGAATGGCAAGATCTGTGGCCGTTGACGGTTTTCGAATGGCGCTTTCGGAAGAAAAGATTGACGGAACGTTCAACATCAACTTTTTACTTTCTCTAAAAGCTGTAAAAGAATTGTTGAGGGCACTTTCATCGACGGATATTGAAAAGGTTAATCTTAAGTTTGAAAATAAACAAATTGCTTTTGATTTTGGTAACACGATCTTTGTTTGTAAGATAGTCGATGCCGAATTCCCAAATTACAAAAGAGTCATTCCGGAAGAATTTAAAACGAGAGTTGTTGTGGATAGAAACATGCTCAGAGCAGCTGTAAGACGCGTGAGTATTTTAACGAGGGCTGGATCTGAAACTATAAAGATAAGTCTGGATGGAGAAAAGATGAAGATATCGTCCAGAAGTGCCGATCTTGGAGAAGCCGAAGAAACGATAGACGTTCAGGCGGAAGGAGACCCTCTCATCATAGCCTTCAATCCTAATTTCATACTTGATGCTGTAAATCACACGGAAGAGGAAAAAATACAATTAAGTTTTGTTGACTCAAATAAGCCACTCATGATCGATACGATAGATCTAAAAGGTTATTTTTTCATAATAATGCCGGTGAGATTGTAATGAGGGCTGGGATAGGATACGATACCCATAGATTTGTTGAAGGTAATAAGTTGATCTTAGGCGGTGTTGAAATTCCTTACAATAGAATGCTTGAAGGGCACAGCGATGCGGATGTCATATCTCATGCAATAGCAGATGCACTTCTTGGTGCAGGCGGACTCGGAGATATAGGGATTCATTTTCCACCATCAGATCCAAGATACAAAGGGATATCATCTTTGATAATACTTGAAAAAGTTAGGTCAATGTTGTCCAAAGAAAGTCTTTCCATAGAATACATAGATGTCATGGTTATGTTGGAAGAGCCCAAAATATCCCCTTACGTCGATCAGATGCAAAGGAAGCTATCTGAAGTTCTAAATCTAAATTCATCGCGGATAAGCATTAAAGCCACGACAAACGAAGGAATGGGCTTTATAGGAAGAAAAGAAGGCGCTTCTGCTATGGCCATTTGTTTGTTGAAAGAGGTACCGTCAACTACCCTCGACTAAAGTCGAAGACATTAAGCCTGGTTGATTAGCCTAAGTCTCAGACTACGTTATTTGTGTCATGACACTTATTGATTTGCGTCTGTTAGATGGCACGGAAGTGCATGCTTCAGCAGATGTCAAGAAACTACGGTTGTTAGAAAGGGCAAAGAGTTTGTTAGTTGAAGGGAGGAAAGGCGATCCATCCCCTTTTTGAAAAGTGGAGTACTATCGCCTAACATTTCATGAATTTCATAGGTAATATAACAATCGGTCAATTTATTCCCAAACCATCATTCCTTCACAAGATAGATCCGAGAACCAAAATAATTTTTACTTTATTTTTCATCATTGCCATCTTTTTGTCTGTCAATTTTTACCAATACGCTTTCCTAAGTCTTTCGCTATTTTTTTTAATACTTTTAAGTAAGATATCTCCGCTTTACTACCTAAAAGGAGTTAAATCCTTATGGATATTGATTGCTTTAACAGCCTTGTTCCAAATTTTCTCAGGATCTGGTAAGGTTATAGCTGAATTAGGCCCTCTCAAAATCACCGATCTGGCGATTTCAAACACGATTTTCATAGTTTTAAGGCTCATTTTGATAATAATAGCGGCATCTTTGTTAACACTCACCACATCTCCGATACAGATAGCCGATGGACTTGAAGGACTTATGACTTTTTTTAGGTTCCCAAGAGAATGGTCTCATGATTTTTCTATGATGATGAGTATTGCCTTCAGATTCATTCCCGTGCTCTCGATGGAAGCAGATCACATAATAAGGGCACAACTTTCGCGTGGGGCAAAATTTGATAGAGGCGGATTGATTCAGCGTGCAAAGGGAATGATACCTCTCATCGTACCTTTGTTTGTCGGTTCGATGAAAATCGCTGACGATCTTGCCATTGCCATGGAAGCAAGATGTTACAGAGGATTTGTTGGCAGAACGAAGTTCAGAGAGATGAAATTTAGACTTTCAGATTACATGATCATCGCTTTCGGAATTTTCTTGGTATTTTTAATTTTCATCGTAAGGATGTGGATTTAATGAAGATTGAAGTCCTGCTTTTACCATCGCAAAGACCCAGGTTGGATTCCTACGATCTTGTTGCAGTCATAGATTCTTTAAGAGCCACAACGGTCATTGTTAAAGCCATTGAATCGGGGGCAATGGGAATTTATCCGGTAAAATCAGTCGCTCAAGCCAAGCGTTTTAAAGGAATCGTTCCGAATGCTTTACTCGCGGGAGAGAGAAGGGCCTTTAAAATAAAAGGATTTGATCTTGGAAATTCTCCACTCGAGTTCACGAGGGAAAATGTTTCTGGGAAAAATGTTATACTTACCACAACGAATGGAACAAAAGCAGCAAATATTTACCAGAATTACGGAAAGGTTGTTGCCATGGCTCTTTCTAACGTTAAGGTTATCGCAGATTACTCTAAAAATTTTCAAAATTTGCTTTTGGTATGCGCCGGAAGTCATGGAGAGATATCTTTGGAAGACTCCTACACAGCGGGGAAATTCATATCATACTTTGATATGGTATCCCTTAACGATGGCGCTATGCTTGCACGTGAAATTTCGGGATCGGATCCCATGAAGATACTTAAAACTTCACATCACGGCAGATATCTTTCTTCCATTGGAATGGGAGAAGATCTTGAAGAATCTCTTGTTGAAAGAAACATAATTCCCATCTTGAAAGTTGATATGTTCAATTTAAAATTTTTTGGAGGTGAAAGATGAAAAAGCGTTTATCTATCGTCTTTGCTGTCGCAATTGTAGGTGCTTTTGCCTTTGGATCACCTATAATAGGCGGTTTTTCGATCGATACGCCGTTTTTGCCCGTTTCTGTACAGCCGTATTCTCTTTATTATTATCCTGGGATAAGATATGATGTAGGTTACGGTCTGAATGGAAATATTGATTTGGGATTTGGATTTACGTTAAGCATTCCATGGATGAATTTTTCCCAGCTTCCAATTTCAAACAACGATCTACCCATTGCCCTTGGAATAGCGAAAGCTGAAAGTGCATTTCAGAATTATTCTCTGTCTTCTGCCGGAGCTCAGGGTTTAATGCAGTTTATGCCAACAACGGCCCCTTCATTTGGTGTTCAAAATCCGTATGATCCGTTTCAAAGTGTTACAGGCGCCCTAAATTACATAAAAATGTATCAAAAGCAATTTAACTCTCTTCAACTGGCAATCGCCGCTTACAATGCAGGACCAGGTGCCGTTGTGCAATACGGTGGCGTCCCTCCATATCCGGTAACTCAAGCGTACGTGTCAAATGTGATGAACTACATATCACAATATACCTCTCAGCTTGTCTATCCAAATATAAATGCAAGACTTGGCATATTTGGACAGTACGATCGCACGTCATCAGGTGGCTTAGGTAATTTAACTTTGGGTCTCGCTTATCCGCTTCCGCCCGGTCAGATGGATATATGTCCTGAGATGAGTGTGAATTCAACTTCTGTGGGTATTTCATGGATATGGAGAACCAATCTCATGAGCAACGTTTACCTTGCTCTCGATCATTCCCAAACTATTTTTACCTTCAATTCAACTCAGACATCCATGCCGATAACCGATGAAATAGAAATTTCAGGTGTTTTCGGGCCCATAACGGCTATCCTTGGTTATTACTCTAACGGTGTGGCAGCTTCTGGTATCTTGAATCTGTGGAATCAAAGAGTTTTTGGATCCATTTCTCAATCCGGACAGGTGAATTACGGAATCTCTCTGCATTTTTACAAAATTTATCTGAACGTATGGGGAGAAAATCTTCCTTCATCATCTCCCTCTTACAACCTTTCATTAACCGGAAGATGGTAACGTATGTACCACAAAGTTTCGAGAGATCCGCTTTATTCTGAAATATTAATGTATCCTTTGGAAATTTTGGCCACAGATACCGCTGTCGTACAAAGATTGCGGTATCTTTCTCAACTTGTCGGATCTCAGATGAGCTATCCCTCTGCCACTCACACAAGATTTTCCCATTCTTTGGGTGTCATGCATGTTGCCGGTCTTTATTCTTCTCATCTGTTTGGATCTGAAAGTCCGGAATTCAGATTAACAAGACTTGCCGGATTGCTCCACGATATAGGCCATGGACCATTCAGTCACCAATTCGATGATGTCGTCTATTCGCATTTTGGATACGAAGAAGGTCATGATCAATTCAGGAAAAAATTACTTGTTGAAAAACTTTCGCAGCTGATGAAAGAAAAGTTTGATAATTCGGAAGAATCGTTCAAAAAGAGTGTTTTAGAAGACGTTGAAAAAACACTGGGAAAGGTGCCGGAAAATTTTTGTTTGCAGATCATGGAAGCAGTTAACGAGATATTCGAAGGTGAAAAGAAGGGGAATCCTCTCTTTAACATAATTCAAGGTCCTCTTGGAGCCGACAGAATGGATTTCGTGTTGAGAGATTCTTATTTCAGTGGGGTTAGATACTATGGAACAGTCCCAATGGACAGGATAATAAGAAATTCAGCCATATTGAAAAGTAATGGCAACGAGGTACTATCTTACAACATAAAAACCGTCGATGACATGTACACGGTGCTTTTCGGAAGATTCATGATGTACAAAAATGTCTATTTTCATAAAACTTCAAGGGCTGCGGATATGATGGTCCAAGATTTTCTTGGCCATTCGATAGCTCCTTTAAAACTTGGGCATTACCTCGAAAATCTCGATGATTTTTTGAAATTAACGGATGATTTTATCATTCAAAGCATTGAATTCATGCATGATTTCAAACTTTACGATGATGATATGCTTGAAGATGTTGAGAAGGCTTACGCTACAATTCAAAGACTTAAAATCAGGGATCTCTGGAAGTTAATCGTTGAGATACCATACACAACTACGGGTATAGATCCGGGAACTGTTTCGAGGTCTCTCGGTGACGATATAGTCAAAAAAATGAAGAAAAACTTGGAAATTGCCATGGAAAGTTCACGGATAGATCCTGAGGATTTGGATGTTGCCAAAAAATTGATCGACAATTTTGATGATACTTTTGTCATCGACACTCCATACAAACTCACGTTATTTTACCCGGATGAATTTCTTTCAACAAAAGTTTACATTCACAACGATGCCAATGATTTGATGACCTTTGATGAATTTGAAAAAAAGTACCCAACTTACAAACTCATGTTCGGAAACATGCTACAACTTGTTAGAGTATACTCTAAAAAGGATGTAAGATCCTTCTTAAACAAATACAACCTCATCCCCAATGATGTGCTTGAAGTAACGACAAGATGGTGATATCACTTAACAATTGCTGAAGTGCCTGAAGGCGTGAATGACGCATCTATTTCTATGCCTTTGAGGGCAAGACTTCTTGGGAAGGTGACGAATTTTTCTATGTTTCTGACGTATATATCCGTTAGAACCACGCTTGGGGAACTTAATATTTTCAACACCTTAACATTCCCATCAGTTTGAACTTCAACGATACCTTTAACGGTCCCTGCAAGGGTATATGCTATTTCAGTTGGTAGCTTTTGCAATACCGCTATGTAATTCTTTCTCATTTGCTCGACAAGCGATTGAAAATTCGGTATATTTTTAAGGTTGACTAAATTATAATTCACAACCGTTGAAGGTAACGTGATGGTTTTTGGAATTTGTGGTGCGACGACTGGTGGCACGTAAGTTTGAGTTGGAGAAGGTTTAGGTGTCGTTGTTTGTGGAATGACGGGTTGTGGCTTGGTAGGTTGTTGCGGTTGAATTTGATTGATGGCCGCAATCATAGTAGAAGGTGGTGTCGGCACGATTTTAACTGCGTAAGGCATAAGGGTTGGTGTTTGCTTGGCAAGCACAGAAAATTGGACGGTTGTTCTTTGCGGAAAGTAAGAAATTTGTCCTGTTTTGGAAATGGGCGGCAAAACAAAAGATATGGCTATCAATATAATTAATACAGATACCACTGCTAAAATGGCCGCTACTGTTGTGTATTTCACAAAATCACCCTTTTCACCGTTCCTGACCTACGATGAGATCTACAGTACCTATTCCACTTTGTCTTATTAGATCCATTAACTGAACTATTGTGCCATAAGGAATGGATTTATCTGCGGCGATTTTAACGGAAGTTGGTGTACCATACTGACTTATGTAAGAAGCAAGCAATGATGGAATATCCGCAACTTTAACCTGAGTTGTACCAACGTAAATTTCATCTGATGAATTTATGGTAATCAGAAGTCCTTTAGTCTCCGCAGTCGCCGGAATAGTGGTTATGGCTCTTGGCAAGCTTATGCCTATCTGACCAAGAGAAGAGGTTGGAACGACAGAAACAGTTGCATTTGCAAGTGTCAAAAACATTATGAGTATGAAAGTTATACTCAAAAGAGATACGAGTTCAATTCCAATCCAAAAAAACAGATCCGTATCTCCTTTTTTCATTTATTGAACCTCCTCAAGGGGCAAAGATTTTAGTTTTAAGACGGTTGAACGGACTTCTTCAGTCGTCGATTCAATAATTCTATCTTCTAATTCTCTCAAAACTGCCATGAGTATAAGCAAAGGTATGGCAACCGCGAGACCACCCACAGTGGTGTAGAGTGCGAGAGAAATTCCACTTGAAAAGGTAGAAGCGTACGATTGAAGATTTTGAGCATTTACGTTAACCCCTATTTTTCCGAAGATCTGCATCATGCCTATCACAGTCCCGAGAAAACCAAGTAAAGGTGCTAAAGCCGCTATGATGTTTATGTATCTGTAGTTCCTTTCAAGCCTTAAAGATTCTTCCTCGACGACATCTTTTATACCGTTGTCAAAGAGATCGATTTTTTGCTGGTCATAATACTCAAATGCTCTTAGCATGACTGAAGAAAAAAGAGTTGAAGACGATCTGCAATGCTGTTTTGCAGCAGTGATGTTCTTCTGAGCTATGGAATTTCTCACCTTTATAACTGTGGCCATCATTTCATTTCTTTCTCTCAAAAGGACAAAAAGTCTTTCGAAGAAAAAGAAAAGACCTACTAAACCTAAAATAATTATTATTACAAGGATAGGACCTCCACCATGAACAAAGTCTCCCAATGTCATCCTTCTTATCCTCCTTCTCGTGAAAAAACGATTTTTCCCTTCTTAAAAACTTTCAAAACGGAAAAATTATCATCCATGATAACAAAATCGGCATCATATCCAGGCATTATCCTACCGATAGGACTTTCAGACTTAAGTATGGCCGATGGTCCAAAAGACGAAACGGTGGCTACTTCATTTAAATTCAGACCAAGATCATGAAGCCTTCTGAGACCTTCATTGTATTTTAACACACTACCGGCTAAACTTCCATCTTTAAGTCTTGCCGAGTTGTCTTTGACCTTGACCTTTAGACCTCCAAGATCGTATTCCCCATCTTTTAATCCGGCGGCTCTCATGGCATCTGTTATGGCTATTATACGATCATGAGGATGAAACTTCAAAATCAAAGAGATCATCTCTTCATCAAGATGTATTCCGTCTGATATCAATTCAAGATCCACATCGTCAAATTTCAAACCTGCCCCAACAAGACCGATCTCTCTGTGATGAAGAGGAGTCATGGCGTTGCAGAAATGGGTCATATGTTTAACGCCCGCTTTGTAAAAACGAATGAACTGTTCGAAGGTCGCATCGGAATGACCTATTGAAATTGTCATGCCTTTAGATTGAATGTAGTCTATCACTTCATCATCGGATTCTTCTAAAGCGATGGTGATAATTTTGACGATATCTTCATTACCGTCTACAATTTTTTTTAAATTCAAAATATTACCCTTTAAAATGAAGTCTGGGTTTTGTGCACCGACATGCTTTTTGGATATAAAAGGTCCTTCCAGATGAACACCTTTTAGAGGGGTCAATGGATTTTCTTTCATCCTTTTCCTAACGTTATCGATCGCGTTGTTGATCCTTTCAACTGGTGCTGTGAGCGTTGTCGCAAGTACGGAGGTAACACCTGTGGAAAAAAAATGCTTTTCAAGTTCACGGAAATCTATCTTTTCATCCATAAAATCATACCCTGCACCGCCATGCACATGGGTATCGACAAAGCCGGGCATCAATATAAACGAAGAATTAGATGCTTTGGTACTTTTTCCGTAAGATGTTATGCTTTCTCCAAACTCAATCCAACCGTTTTCTATTGAAAAAAATGGATCGACGATTTTTACGTCATCTATTCTCAAGATTCTCTCCTGCTTTTGAGCCTTTTCATTCTAAAAAAGTCATCTCTTTCCGTTTCCTCAAGGTAAGATTCTATGAATTTAACGATCTCTTCGTACTGAGGTATTAAAACATACTCAAGTGCGTTAACTCTGCGCTGTGTCCTCTTTATCTCCGTTGCAAGTCTGTAAACGCCAGTTTCAACTTCTGCAAGTTTCGCAGTTAAAATAAGAACTTCACTGAATTTCCTTCTGGCCGTGTCAACTTTTGAATTCGTTCTGACGAAACCATAAGAAAGAGCGGGTTTAAATTCCAAATTGCCAATTTCTGGCACTTCTACTCCCATAACACTCCTAAGGCGAATCTCAAGAGATTCAAACTCATCTACTCCCAAACCTACTTCTTCAACGTTTTCTATCCCGAAATACAGATTTGCCTCTATGAGCGCTTTATAAGCCTCGGCAAAAAGAGTTTCGACTTTGGTTTGAACTTCTTTTGCTTCATCGATGAGTTTCATGAGTTCTCGAATGAGAACATTTCTTTTCTTATCAAGCAGAGTATGTCCTTCCTTGGCCAATTGTAAAGATCTTTTCGTCTCTATGAGTTTACTTTTTGTAGGAGAAATCTGGGCCATCTTATGTCTCCTTTATTTCTTTGTAATGATCGTTTATTTCCTTCTCACTCACACGCGTTAATTCGATCTTCGGAAGATATCCGAGTAATTTCCATCCGAGATCGAGTGTCTCTTCAATAGAGCGATCTTCATCCTCATCTTGTTTTAAAAATTCATTCTCGAAGGCCTGTCCGAATCTCAAATAGCTCTTATCTGAATCCGTAAGTTCTTCTTCTCCTATTATGGAAGCCAGCGCCTTGACTTCTTGGACTCTGCTGTAAGACGCAAAAAGTTGACTTGAAATGTGAGGATGATCATCACGAGTATATCCTTTACCTATGCCATCCTTCATCAATCTCGAAAGAGACTGAAGGACACCTATTGGGGGATATATTCCCCTTCTGTTAAGATCTCTATTCAAGACTATCTGACCTTCCGTTATGTATCCCGTTAAATCCGGAATAGGATGCGTTATATCGTCATTTGGCATTGAAAGTATTGGAATTTGCGTTATTGAGCCAACTCTTTCTTTTATCATACCGGCTCTTTCGTATATGCTTGCCAGATCACTGTAAAGATAGCCTGGATACCCCTTTCTGGACGGTACCTCTCCACGGGCACTTGCAAGTTCTCTCAAAGCTTCACAATAGTTTGTCATATCCGTTAAAAGTACAAGAACATGAAGATTTTTATCGAAAGCAAGATATTCGGCAGCTGTGAGTGCAACGCGTGGAGTTGCAATTCTTTCGATGGCGGGATCATCTGCGAGATTCAAAAACATTATCGTATTCTTTATAGCCCCGGATTGTTCGAGACTTTCCCTTACAAAATTGGCCTCGTCGTGTTTTATACCCATTGCGGCAAAAACTATTGCAAAATTTCCGGCTTCTTCACCTTTAAGTTTTGCTTGTTTAGTTATTTGAACGGCTATTCTGTTGTGTGGAAGGCCATTTCCTGAAAAAATAGGAAGTTTCTGCCCCCTTATAAGCGTCATAAGGGCATCTATCGCCGATATACCCGTCTGAATGAAATTCCTTGGATACATTCTCGAAACGGGATTTATAGGAGAACCGTTGATATCACGACTATCTCCCATCAAAATTTCCGGTCCGTTATCTATAGGTTGACCTATACCGTTGAAAACTCTTCCCAACATTTCATCCGAAACTTTTATCATCAAAGGTTTCCCGAGAAATTTCACCCTTGTGTTATCTATCGTTAAGCCGTTTGTCCCTTCAAAAACCTGTATCATCGCCATTTGATCGCTTATCTGAACAACCTGTCCGAGCCTTTTTTGATCTCCGATCGTTATTTCGACAACTTCGTTATAACCCACATCACTTGGTTTTTCAACGAAGATAAGAGGACCATTTATTTGCGACAAACCGACGTATTCTTTTGCTGGCATTTTCAAGCCTCCACAGTTACCTGATATTTTTTGTCAAGTTGATCGAAAAATGCATCTATCTTTTCATTAAGCTCTTTGAATGATTCAATCTTGTCATTTGGTATATTTTCCTTCATCCTCATAATGGCATTCACTATGTCATTATCAAGAACTTCAGAAATAGCAACACCTTTAGAAACAAGTTTATCGGCACGATCGTAATAATTGAGTATTATCTTAAGCATCTCATCTTGCTTGTTAAATGGGCAATTGCTGTCTACGTCGCTAAAAGCATCCTGTTGAAGATACCCTACTTTTATTATGTTTGCAATTCTGACTATGAGTTTCTGGTTATCGGGAAGCACATCTTCACCGACGAGCTTTATTATCTGCTGAAGATTATCGTCCTCTGTCAGAATCTGCATGAATCTATCCCTCATCTTGTAAAAATTTTCATCGACATTTTTTGATATCCATTCTTTAAGTTCTACTGTGTATTCACTGTAACTGTCAAGCCAATTTATCGATGGATAGTGTCTTGCATTGGCGAGTTGCCTATCAAGTTCCCAAAAGCATCTTATAAATCTCTTTGTTCCAGTTGTAACCGGTTCTGAAAAATCTCCGCCGGGAGGTGAAACAGCTCCTATGACTGAAACGGATCCTATTCTCTGATCATCACCCATGACTTTTGCTCTTCCAGCTCTTTCATAAAAATCGCCTATTCTGGAAGCCAAATAAGGAGGGAAACCTTCTTCTGCCGGCATTTCTTCGAGCCTACCCGATATCTCTCTCAAAGCCTCAGCCCATCTTGAAGTCGAATCTGCCATAAGTGCAACGTTGTATCCCATATCTCTGAAATATTCTGCCATGGTTATCCCCGTGTAAATCGAAGCTTCTCTGGCAGAAACGGGCATGTTTGAAGTGTTGGCTATGAGGATAGTCCTTTCCATCAAAGGTTTACCGTTTCTTGGATCTATCAACTGTGGAAATTCTTCAAGCACTTCCGTCATTTCATTTCCGCGCTCTCCGCAACCTATGTAAATTATCACATCTGCATCAGCCCATTTTGCAAGTTGATGTTGGACAACGGTTTTTCCAGTTCCGAATCCTCCTGGAATTGCGGCTGTTCCGCCTTTGCTTATTGGAAATAAAGTATCTATTACCCTTACACCTGTGACAAGCGGTTCTTTCGGAGCAAGTCTTTCCATATAAGGCCTTGGAATTCTCACTGGCCATCTTTGATAAAGTTTTATATCATGATCGCCATCGCCGCTTTTTACGGTCATCAAAGTTGTATCTATCGTGTATTTTCCAGAACTTTTAACGTTTCGGGCAATTCCTGAAATGTTTGGCGGAATCATTATCTTGTGAATAACTGAGGATGTTTCTTTGACAGTTGCAATGATCTGTCCACCGACGACCTGATCTCCATCTTTGATCTTTGACATCTGGACATCCCATGATTTTTTCATGTCAAGTGCATCGGCTATTACTCCTCTTTCAAGAAAATCACCGGATTGTGCCTTCAAAACATTGAGAGGTCTTTGAATACCGTCAAAAGTAGAACCGATAAGGCCTGGTCCTAAGGTTACAGACAGCAAATTCCCTGTACCTGCAACAGGTTCTCCGGGTTTCAAACCTGTTGTTTCCTCATAAACCTGAATTGTAGCGTCGTCTCCTTCAAGGCTTATTATTTCTCCCGTCAATTTGACGTTTCCGACAAGCACCATCTCGTGCATCATGAAACCTGTCATTTTTTTGGCTTTTACGACAGGTCCGTTTATGGAATACAAATCTCCGGTTTTGTTCATTGAAATCACCTAACCTTCAACTTAAAAAATAACTCTTTCAGATATGCTTCTTTGATTTCTTCAAGTTTACTTTCCAAAGTATTTTCTACGATCTCTTTGCCGTCTTCCGATACAACTATAACTCCGCCGGCAATTCGAATCTCTTCATTGGACATGGAAATACCCTTTTTTCCGTCCGAAATCTGAGAGATAATCTTAGAGATCATCTGTTTGTCTTCTTTTCTGCTTTTAACCGTCACTTTTTTGGCGTCGATTGTATTTAAAGCCTCAACAAGTAGGTAACGAAGAAGATCCGGATAAGATTCTTTTTGAGGAATTTCAAATAATTTTTCTTTCAGAATTGTCATCGAATCATCTATTATATCTTTTTGACCTTCTATGCTTATTCTCATTGCTTTTGAAATAGCCTGGGCTTTTTCAACACGACTTAAATCATCAATTTGCTTTTTGGCATCTTCGATGATTTTTGAGTATGCCTCTTCTGCCTGTTTTTCGTAGTTTTGCTTTATCTCTTTTGCTTTTTTGCCGGCATCTTCTATCAAAGATTGAACATCTTCATTCGCTTTGTCACTGACGTATGTTTTCAAAGCATCAAGTTTTTTTTCAACGTTCATTTTAAATTCACCCCAATCGCTTCTTGAACGTAACGCGTTATGAAATCTTTAGATCTCGTGCTTCCGTGCCTATCAGGAATAATCGTCACTATTGGGAGTTTTCTCGATCTTCTTATGCTATCCAATTCTTCTGGAATTATTTCCGATATCTTTTGTGTAACAAGCAATATACCGATATCTTTTTTCTTTCTGATTTCTTCCATTACAGGCAATACTTCTTCTCTTGTGTGCAAAACAACGCCATCTATTCCAGCCAATCTCATGCCTATTTGGGTATCTATGTTATCACTTATGAGGAAAAATTTCATCTTATCACCTCTTAAAGATTGGAGCCAGCGTAGGGACTCGAACCCTAAACCTACTCATTACGAATGAGTTGCTCTACCGATTGAGCTACGCTGGCCAAACACAAAAATTATGTCACATCCAACCCTCTTCAGCTTTTGCTGTGGGTTTCCTGCTTCGCAGATCGCAGCCTTTTTGTTGGCAGACCTTACAAGATCACCACAGGCTTGACTGGCAGTCCCTGTCGTACTGATTAATATTATACCACCGATCAGTCTAAATACAAATCGCTGTGCGTTTATACGCACGTTTCTCTCCATTGAAATGGAAGGCATTCCCGTTCCTTACCATAAAAAACTTAGATAAGCCCACCGATTCTGAGGTTTTTCCCGCTTGGCACTTCTTTTATTTCCATTTCTTTCGTATTCAAAAAATTTCCAATCGAAGAATTTTTCCCTACGATGGAACCTTCATCTACAATAACGCCTTCACCTACGACGCTTATTCCATTACTGTATATATTTGGATATTTCTCATTTTTAACCTTATCACCAAATCCAATCTTACAGTTATCGCCGATGATTGAATTTTCACCTATTATCGAATTTTCTATGATGCAATTCTTGCCTATCAAAACATTTGTCATTATGACTGAATTCTTTACAATCGTTCCCTTTTTAACAGTTACACCCTGAAAAAGTACAGTATTTTCAACTTTTCCATGAATGATACAGCCTTCACTTGTAAGTGAATTGACAACTTCGGCTTCTTTTCCGAAAAATGCCGGGGGCATCTCTGCACTGTGAGTGTAAAATCTCCAGCTTGGATCGTAAAGGTTTAGTGCCGGCATGGATCTCGTCAAATCGATATTTGCTTCCCAGAATGATTCTATCGTTCCAACGTCTCTCCAGTATCCTTCGAATTCGTACGCGTAGAATTTGATGTCGTCCGTTACAAGTTTGGGCATTATATCTTTACCGAAATCATGGGTGGAATTTTCATTTTGAGAATCTTCTATCAACAATGGTTTTAAAAATTTCCAGTTGAATATGTAAATTCCCATCGATGCAAGTTGAGATCTCGGATTCTTTGGCTTCTCTTCAAATTCTTTGACTTTAGATGTGTTGTCCGTTATCACAGTTCCGAATCTGTATGCTTCCGATATGGGAACTCGAATGCACGATATCGTGGCATCGGCGCCTTTTGAAATATGGAAATCAAGCATTTCATTGTAATCCATAGAGTAAACATGATCACCGGAGAGTACCAAAACGTACTTTGGAGAAAATTGATCTATGAAATCTATGTTTTGCGCTATTGCATGTGCCGTGCCCTTATACCATTCACCTTCCGCCGCAGCTGCATAAGGAGAAAGCACGAAAAGGCCTCCACTTTTTCTGTCCATATCCCAATCTCTTCCGACTCCAAGATGGGTGCTTAATACCCTTGGCCTGTACTGTGTTAAAACACCGACGGTGTATATCGAAGAATTGATGCAATTTGAAAGGGTAAAGTCTATGATTCTGTATTTTCCGCCAAAAGGGACTGCCGGTTTAACAACATTTTCTGTCAACTCGCCAAGTCTTGTTCCTTGGCCTCCTGCAAGTATCATTGCTATGATCTCAGTCATACTTTCATCCCCTTTCAGACGACCTGCCATTTCTCGAAAAAAAGCGGCTCTTCGTAACCTATGTAAGCACGTTCTGTCCTTATGGTCACATCTTTATCCAATATGCAATTGACGATCTTTGCCCCTTCTTCAATCGTTGAACCTTCCATAACGACAGAATCGTCAACTATTGCCCCTGCCTTGACGTTGACATTTCTGAAAATAACGCTGTTGAAAATTTTCCCCGATACTATACATCCATCCGCAACTATCGAATTCACGACCGAACCCGTAGAAGTTATTTTTGGAGGTGCAAGGTCCTTTAATTTTGTGTATATTTTTCTTTGAGGCGGGAAAAGTTCGTTAAGCACCTCTGGATTAAGCATATCCATGTTTGTCCTTTTATATTCGCTCAAAGACTTCTTTATATTCCGCCAGTAACCCGAAAATTTGTAAGACATCACTCTCAGATTTCCAATGTTCGGTATTATAATATCTCTGACGAGATCGTACTTGCCATTCGGAACGGTCGAATATAAAAGATCCATCATCAATTTTTTATTCATGAAGTATACGCCGAGATTTATCTTATCTCCGGGATCTTCTTTTTCTTTTTCCTTGAAATCGATTATCCTTTCATTTTGATCGGTTTTGACACTTCCATAAAAAGCAGGATCATACCCTTGACAGGATTTGGTAAGAATGGTTATATCTGCCGATGTTGAAAGATGGTATTTGAATACAGGCGCGAAATCTATGTTGTAAATATGATCTCCGGATCCTATCAAAACGTAGTCTTCATCCCCTCTTCTAAGAACCGTTATATTTTGATGAATGGCATCGGCGGTGCCCCTGTACCAAAGTTGACTTGTCTCGCTAACGTAAGGCTGAAGAATGTAAAGGCCGCCATTTTTCCTGTCAAGATCCCATTCTCTTCCGGAACCAAGGTGATCCATAAGACTTCTGGGATTGTACTGGGTCAATACACCAACTTTTTTTATGCCGGCTCTTACCATGTTTGAAAGGGTAAAGTCAATGGCTCTGTATTTACCAGCAACCGGAACGGCAGCCGAGGCCCTTCTGTTTGTCAGTTTACCCAGATTTTGCCCCTTTTCACCGGCAAGGATCAATCCAAGTACTTTCAAAATACCACCCCCTTACAGGATATCCGGATACAGCGGAAACCTTTTACAAATTTTTTCAACACGCTCTCTTGAAATACGTTTTGTTTGATCGTCCGGGTTGTGAATCAAAGAAGCTATTATATCCGCAATTTCTTCCATTTCTGCCTCCTTCATGCCACGAGTTGTAACGGCTGGTGTACCTATCCTTATACCACTCGTTACGGTCGGAGATCTTTGCTCTCTTGGTATCGTGTTTTTGTTTACGGTTATACCAACTTCACCAAGCAAATTTTCAACTTCTTTACCTGTCAGCCCCGTATCAACAAGATCTACAAGCATCAAATGGGTATCCGTTCCTCCGGATACGATTCTTATTTTCCTATCGGAAAGAGAGCTGGCAAGTTTAGCGGCATTTTTAACTATCTGGCTTTGGTAATTTTTAAATTCAGGCATCATAGCTTCTTTAAAGCATACGGCCTTTGCGGCTATTACATGCATAAGAGGTCCTCCCTGTATCCCGGGAAAGATGGTTTTATCTATTTGTTTCGCAAATTCCTCTTTAGAAAGAATGAGACCGCCTCTTGGCCCTCTAAGTGTTTTGTGTGTTGTTGAGGTGACTATGTGAGCATATTCGACAGGATTTGGATGAATCTTCGCGGCGACAAGACCGGCAAAATGTGCCATATCAACCACAAGATAGGCACCGACTTCGTCTGCAATTTCTCTGAATTTTTTGAAGTCGATCGTTCTCGGATACGCACTTCCTCCTGTTATTATAACTTTGGGTTTGTTCTCTATTGCGAGTTTTTTGACCTGATCGTAATCTATCGTTTCAGTGTCAGGATTAAGACCGTAAGAAATTACTTTGTAGAGTTTGCCAGAAAAATTTACCGGTGATCCGTGTGTAAGATGTCCTCCCTGCGTTAAAGAAAGTCCCATCATGACGCTACCAGGTTCTGCAATCGACATGTAAGCGGCCATATTCGCCTGAGATCCGGAGTGAGGTTGAACATTTGCGTGATCCGCTCCAAAAAGCTGGCACGCCCTGTCTCTTGCCAGATTTTCCGCTATATCAACTATTTCGCAACCACCGTAATAACGCTTTGCCGGGTATCCTTCAGCATATTTGTTAGTCAAAACACTCCCCATCGCTTGTAAAACAGCCTTTGAAACGAAATTTTCAGAGGCTATAAGTTCGAGACCATTTCTTTGCCTTTCAAGTTCTTTGTGAAGTACTTCGTAAATTTCTGGATCAACGCTTTTAACTTCTTCCCATAGATCTTTCATTTTGTTTCCTCCTCACTTTATTCTATAATTTCTCATCTTATAGAAAAGTGTCCTTAAACTTATTCCAAGAGATTGTGCCGTTTTTTTCCTGTTCTCATCATTTGCCTTTAACGCCTCTTCTATCAACTCTTTTTCGTAGTCGGCAAGAGATTTTTTTAGATCGTGTTTTATTCCGTTGGTATTTTTTTTGTGTAACTGCACGTAATAAGGCAGAGAAGAAACGGTTATCTCTTTTTCACTTATATTCATGTTTATCATAGCTCTGGCTATGAAATTTTCAAGTTCTCTTACATTTCCGGGCCAAGAAATTTTTTCTATCAAATTCAAAGCATCTTTTGAAATTCTTTCGACCGATCTGCCATATTCTTGATTCAATTTTCTTATTATGTATTTCACCAGAGGTTCAATATCTTCTATTCTCTCTCTGAGAGGTGGGATGTAAATGGGAACTACGTTGAGCCTGTAATAAAGATCGGGTATGAAAGTTTCGTTTTTGACCATATCTTCAAGATTTATATTCGTAGCAGCTATTACCCTGACATCAAGATGCTTTAATTTCGTACTTCCTAATTTCGTTATTTCCATTTCCTGAATGAATCTCAAAAATCTCGATTGAACTTTCAATTCCATCTTCCCAATTTCATCAAGAAAGAGTGTCCCTCCGTCAGATGCTTCAAGTAGCCCAGTTTTGCCTCCTTTGCGTGCACCGGTAAAAGCCCCTTCTTCGTATCCAAAAAGTTCTGATTCAAGGATTCCCTCCGGTAAGGCTGCACAATTCACACTTACAAAAGCAGAATTCTTTCTATCGCTTGCGTTGTGTATGGCATGTGCGAAAAGCTCTTTCCCTGTTCCAGACTCTCCTCTCAAAAGCACAGTTGCCCTCGTTGGCGCAACCTTCTTGGCTTGCATTATGGCAATTTGCATTGCTTTTCCATTTCCTATGATATCATCGAATGTATAGCGAGCGCTAAGATGCCTTATCACCATGTTTGCCTCTTCAAGTTCGCGACTTAAAGAAATTATCTTTGATACATCGTGAATTACACCGACGCTCCCAACAAATTTATCATCCATGAAAAGGGGTGTAACGTCAACTATGACATCTTTTTTCATAGGTCCTACTTTAAGCCTGTGACCAAATATCGGTTTTCTTTCTTTTGCCACCATGATATGGACGCTTTCTCCTTCGGCTATGTCTATGGTTGCAGGTTTTCCTATGACATCCTCTTTGTTAAATCCAGTTAATTTGGTGTATTCTTTATTTACCATTACCAAGTTCCCTTGTGAATCTGCTACGCTTATGGCATCGTCCGTCGATTCTATGATCTTTTCCAGCATCAATCTAACACGTTTTAGATCTGTAACTTCTTCAGCCATCCCTTGAATTTCCGTTATGTCTCTGAAAACTGCAAATGCTCCCTTTACACCATTTTCATCTATAAGCGGAACACGAGATGTCATGATCTTCACGTTTCCGACATTTTGAATTTTATCTATTTCTGCCTTTTTATTTTCCACGACTTTGTGAAGTCTTGTATTCGGGATGACGTCGAAAACCTTTTTGCCGTTGTAACATTTATCTTTAAGATTTAATATCTGACGCGCAGCTTTGTTTATGAAGATCACTTCTGACTGAGCGTCGACTATTATGACACCTTCGATCATAGAATCAAGGACTTGTTCGTAATATTCATATTTTGAATCAATCATAGCGTTTTTCAGATCCATTTCTAACTCCCCAACCCAACTTTTCATTCACAATTTTGAAAAAATTTCTTTTTTCTGTGCAAAGGAAATTCACACTCTTTTCGGAATCTTCGATTTCAAAAGATTCTGGGGTATTTTGATCGCTAAGCACATCACCGTCAGAAATGGCAAAATATTTTTCACCGTCCTGAGGATTTACCTCCACTTTTATTTTTCTTTTTGAAGAAACAACAACAGGTGTTTTTAGAAGCGAATGAGCCATCATTGGAACTATTGAGAGTACATTCGCTTCTGGATCAACCACTGGCCCGCCTGCGGAAAGACTATAAGCGGTAGAACCTGTAGGAGTTGAAATTAGAATACCATCGCAAAGCAAAGACCCAATCTCTGAATTGTCGATTTTTATTTTAACATCGATCATGTGAGAAAAGATATCCCTTTGAACGATGAATTCATTCAAAAATTTGACTTCTCCGAATTTGCCTCTGACTTTGGAAAAATTCCTTTTAACGATTGTGAACTTTCCATCTACCAAAATATCTTTGATGATTTGATCTATCTCACTAAACTCGTAAGGGCTTAAAAAGCCAAGATGCCCAAAATTTATTCCCGCAATGAAAGGCGTTTTTTGGTGAATTTTTCTTGCATATCTTAAAACAGTTCCATCTCCCCCAAGAATAAAGAAAACAGAATTGTCAGGGGCGCTTTCAATATCGAAGATCGAAATTTTCTTTTCGATCTTTTGCCTTAAAACCTCGGATGCCCTTATCGCATCGCTA
This sequence comes from Thermotoga sp., assembly GCA_020722015.1. Lineage (GTDB taxonomy): Bacteria > Thermotogota > Thermotogae > Mesoaciditogales > Mesoaciditogaceae > Athalassotoga. The sequence goes on from DYLQ01000009.1 coordinate 28,126, forward strand.
TTTCTCTCGTTTTTTAGGATAACAGCGCCATCAAATTTTCTCATCTTCTCAACACCACACTGAGATCGAAGAATGATTCAACGACGAAAATTTGTATGAAGAGCAATATAAGGAAAACGACAAACGGAGTGAAATCAAGATAACCAAAAGGGTGTATGAATTTTCTAAATGGCCTGAGAACAGGTTCTGCAATTTCATCAAAAATTCTTCTTATTGGAAAACCATAGGGAAAGATAAAACTCAGTATCCCATCTATGATAAGCACTATCATGAAAAAGACTACCACTATGTTCAAAATAATGGCAATTGCATAGACAAGATTTGCAACGGCGAACATAACTCACATCCTTTCAAATCAAAGACTCTCCTATCACAGAATATCCTTTTTGTGTCAAAATCCTACCCCTTGCTGTTCGAGCAATGAAACCTCCTTGAAGCAAAAATGGTTCATAAACCTCGCTTATGGTCTCCTCCTCTATTCCAACGCTTGCTGCCAAAGCGTTTAGTCCTACGGGTCCTCCTTTGTAATCCCTTGCTATCTTTGAAAGTATCTTTATATCCATGTCATCGAGACCATTTTTGTCGACCTGCATAGATTCAAAGGCCTCTTCTATTATCTCCATATCAAGGTTCTTTTTTGCCTTTACAGTTGCAAAATCTCTTATTCTTTTTACAAATCTGTTAACCACTCTCGGTGTTCCTCTTGATCTGCTGGCTATTTCCATGGCACTTTGATCGTCAATTTCAACTCTAAGCAAAGATGCCGTTCTTTTGGCTATCAAGGCAAGATCATTTATTGTGTAGAAATCCATTTCAAAGATCATTCCAAATCTGTTTCTCAAAGGGGCCGTTAATAAACCACTTCTCGTCGTTGCACCGACAAGGGTGAAAGGATTTATGGAAAGTCTGACACTTCTTGCTCCAGGTCCTTTGCCTATCATGACATCGATCTGAAAATCTTCCATGGCAGAATAAAGTACTTCTTCAACTGGATGTGGCAACCTGTGAATTTCGTCTATGAAAAGCACATCTCCTGCGGATAAAGATGTCAAAATGGCCGCAAGATCTCCTTGCCTTTCAACGACCGGTCCGCTTGTTGCTCTCAATTTCCCTCCTATTTCATTCGCTATTATCATGGCAAGGCTCGTTTTTCCAAGGCCGGCAGGACCTGCAAGTAAGATATGATCAAGCACATCATTTCTCATAGTTGCTGCCTTTATGGCCACATTAAGCCTTGATTTTATTTTTTCTTGACCGATATAATCACTCAAATTTGAAGGTCTCAAAGAGACAAGCGCTTCATCTTCTTTTTGTGGTTCAGAAGAAAGTAATCTCGCCATTTTAACCTCTATGGATGTATTCTGTATATCGTGCGGGCGAAAGGTATCGCCTCTCTTATGTGTTCAAGCTTGCATATCCATGAAACAAGTCTTTCTATTCCCATACCAAAACCGCTGTGCGGCACCGAACCATATTTTCTGAGATCTATGTACCAATCGTAGGAATCAATCGGAAGATTGCATTCTTTTATTCTCTCTATGAGTAAATCTAGGTCGTTTATACGTTCCGATGCACCTATTATCTCTCCATATCCCTCCGGCGCAAGCATGTCATCACAAAGTACAACCTCGGATCTTTTCGGATCCGGCTGCATGTAAAAAGCTTTTATCTTTCTTGGATAATTGTAAACCATCACAGGTCTGTCAAATTCCTCACTTATGGCAGTTTCTTCATCTCCACCTATATCATCGCCCCACTTTATATCAAATCCCTTTTTTTGAAGTAATTTAATGCCTTCATCGTAAGATATTCTTGGAAAAGGCATTTGAACTCTTTCAAGCGGCTTCGTATCTCTTTCCAAGGCTTTGAGGTGATCTCCGGCCCTTTCAAGTACACGGTTGACGACGTAAGACACGAGTTCTTCTTGAAGATGCATGTTGTCGTCCGAATTGTAATAAGCAACTTCTGCTTCATTCATCCAGAATTCCGTGAGATGTCTCCTTGTCTTTGACTTTTCCGCTCTGAATGTAGGCCCAAGATTGTAAACCTTTCCAAGTGCCATGATTGCCGCTTCAAGGTAAAGTTGGCCCGTTTGTGTTAAGTACGCTTTTCCAAGATCAAAATACTCAACGCTGAAAAGCTCGCCGGCAGATTCTCCTATGGCCCCGGTAAGAATAGGGGTATCAACAAGAATAAACCCATTATTCCTGTAAAACTCTCTAACTGCCCATATAATTTCATTTCTGACATGCAAAATATGAAATTGTCTCTGAGATCTAAGCCAAAGATGACGATTATTCATTAAAAAATCAATTCCATGTTCTTTCTTGGAAATTGGATATTCCTCAAGTGGCATTTGAACGATTTTGATGTCATCGATCTCTAATTCGTAACCGTACGGTGATCTTTTATCTTCTCTGACCTTACCCTCGATTATGACACTCGATTCTAATTTGATCTTATCGGCATTTGAAAAAACTTCTTCGGAAGATGTTTTTTCAATGATTCCTTGTACAAAACCAGTTCCATCTCTTATTTGCAGGAAATTGATTTTACCACTTGATCTTTTGTTAAAAACCCATCCCTTTATAATTACGATTTCTCCGACATGATCTTTCAAATCCTTTATGTACGTCCAATGCGCAGACAAGATTATCACCTCTCCTTTATATTATTTTAGCATATGTAAGGTATAGATCGTTAATGAACGAATTGAATCAAAATATATTAAGTGTGGCAGATACCCGACTGTTATCCCCGACCTGATCGGGAACCTTATCTGATAAAGTCAAATGACTTCGTTTTTTTAAGTTGGTTTAGTATATATCAGAAGACGATATTGTAAACCCGCTTTGAAGTGAACTGTACCGTCATTCCAACAACGACGGCGATCAAACATGTGGCAATCCCAACGATAAATTGAATGTAAAGGTTGGATTGTGATGTTACGTTTGGTATAAATGGGACAAAAACGGCAAGTACTGACCCTATGATAAGCACGTGATCTATGTATATGTCAAGAGAATGTTTTCCAAAGATAGAAAGTACTTTTGCATACGTTTGGTTTTTCACAAAATAAGATATCCATAAAAACACCGGCATCGAAAAAAAATAAACCAAATATTCGAAAGGACTTAGAGCAATGTATGCTTCGTAATCAAGGCTCAGCTTCGGAACTGTAAAAATCATCGCCATAGCGCCGACATACGAAATAAAAAAACCTAACCATATCAAACACGAAGGTCTTTTGGTCCAGAAAAATTTTCCGCTTTTTGAAGCGTGCATTCCCCAAAAATAAAAGAAAGCCCACAAAAGTGGGTTCCTGTAAGTTATTGTGGAATCCACGATCATGTATCCATAATATTGAGGCACGTAATAAAGCGACGTGAAAATCATTCCGAATGCGAATAAAACGATCATCAACGGTATTAAATTTGTGATATTGAAAAAAAATGGTGTTAAGACGTACAGAATTAAAAGCACAAAGAGAAAGTAAAATGGAAGATATGCCGTGGCAAAGGCATATTTAGATATGATATTCCAAAAATTCAGGTTGTAAGACATGCCAGCGTAATGTCCAAACGCAATTCCAAGCATAATGTAGATTGTCGACCACAAAAAATAAGACGGAAGAAAAATTTTCAACTTCTTCGAAATGAAATTCCATGGATTTTTGCTTTTTTCATAGCTTCTGTAACCGAGAAAGCCTGAAACAAAAAAGAAAATAACCACGACAGGCGTGCCGAACGGTCCAAATAAATAAAGAATATGTTTTGTGGTTGGACTGTAAGTTGAAAAATTGTAAAAAACAGAATGAAACAAAACAACGGTTAATATTCCAAACCCTTTAAGAATGTCGAACTCTTCTATTCTGTTTGATGTATTTGATCCTGTTGCCATTTATTTCCTCCCGTGAAATGGACATTTTTTACGTTCCTGATCACAAAATTCTGACCTTCTTTAAGAAGGTCAGAATTATCTTTACAGTCTATAAGCTTCTTCTCCAAGTTCCACGTCCAAACCCTGTTTTTCCTCATTTTCAGGAACTCTAACAGGTGTAAAGAAATTCACCAATTTCAACAGTAAATAGCTTAAAAAGAAACTGTAGGCCCCTACTATTGCGACTCCAAGAATTTCTATCAAAAACTGATGGACATTTCCCTGAATTAAACCAGATACATGATTAACTGCGCTTTCCGCGAAAACACCGGTTAATATCACACCGAGTATCCCTCCGACGCCGTGAACTCCCCATACATCAAGGGCATCGTCCCATTTGACTTTCTTTCTAAATTCAATGGCCGCGTAGCACGCCAATGAGGCTCCTACTCCTATGACAGCGGCAGCCCACGGATGAACATAACCTGCAGCGGGCGTCACGGCCGCAAGGCCAGCGACGGATCCGGTTAGAGCACCCATTATGGAAGGCTGTTTTCTTATAGACCACGAGAAAAGAAGCCATGTTACAAGTGCAACCGATGCGGCTATGTCCGTGTTGATAAACGCATTCGCGGCAAGCGAACCTGCTGCAAGAGCGCTTCCTGCGTTAAATCCAAACCATCCAAACCATAATAATCCGGTGCCAAGGGCAACATATGTTATGTTGTGAGGTTCGCTCGATTTGAATTTTCTGCTGCCGACGACGAGTATTGAAGCCAAAGCCGCCATTCCTGCTGTTGTATGAACTACTGCCCCTCCCGCAAAATCAACAAAGCCGATCTGCTGTAAAAATCCCCCTCCCCATACCCAATGAGTTACAGGAATGTACACGAGGACGCTCCACAAAATAAGAAAGAACATGTAGCTTTTGAATTTCACCCTATCGGCGAAAGCTCCCGTTATAAGTGCCGGAGTTATAACCGCGAACATTTCCTGGAATGCAAAATAGGCATAAAGAGGAATCGTTCCCCCGTAATGAGGGTTGGGTCCTGCCATGAAAACATTTTGCAAAAATACGTAATTAAAACCACCTATAATGCCATGAAAGTCCGTGCCGAATGCAAGGCTGAATCCGAAAAGAAACCACAAAGTCGTAACGATACCCATAGAAGCAAAACTCTGGAGAATGATGGTAAGCACACTTGTACGCCTGACCATTCCACCGTAAAAGAACGCAAGACCAGGCGTCATTATGAATACCAACGCTGCACTGATTAAAACAAATGCCGTATTACCGCTGTTGATCATGATACGCTTCCTCCTTGTTTAAGATGAAAAAAATCAATGATTACAAATCTGAGAGTTTTTCTTTCAAAATTTTTAACGCCACACAATCATCTTCGTTATATTCCAAAATTTCTTTCATTATCGACTGATCTTTTGTTTTTTTCCATTCTCCGAGTGCTATCATGGCATCGTAACCTTTGAAATTTGGATTTTTCCACTTAAATCCCAAAATGCCGGCCACATCTTTAAGCGAATAAAATCTTACGGGCATAGCCAAAGATCGCCTAACAACCGCATAAAGATCAACAAACCTTTTCACCAATTCTTTACTTTCCATATCAGAAAGATCCGCAAATTTTTGAATCACATCCCTGTCAAAACGATCGTAATGGTAGATTGGTGCATGCGGGTATTTTGATATGAATTCAAGAAATGCTTTCCATTGATCCTCCCAATCGTCTATGTCAAGAATGAAACTGTGATATATCCCTTCATGAAAGATGCCAAAAAGATAAAGTTCTTCATCGCTTTTTTCAACGTCAAAAAAATATTCGTGATCTGACTTTGGTAAATTAGGCTTCTCGATTGGGATCAATTGAAATTTAGAAATGGCAGTTGCCTGTTTGACAATGGTTTTTGCCTCTTTAAATTCGATTCCGGTGTAAGAAGCTATAATTGCCGGATCGGCATTGGAAATCGACTTAAGATCCGTAAAGCCCGCTTTCAAAAGCGTTTTTTTTCTTTTTTCTCCTATGCCGTTTATCAACGATAAATCTTGCGATTTTGAACTTATCTCTATGCAATCGGTATAGAATGGACAGCCTTTGCATGCATAAGAGAAAGATGGAGCCGGAGGAGACGGTTCTTCGAAACTCTCTTTTATGGAATTTATCATCATCGATATGAGTTCATCTCGTGGTTCTATGCTTTTCTGACCATTCAAAAAATTCACAACTATCTTTGACCTTTCACCTCTGAGATTCATCACAAATGATAAGAATGCGGCTTCAATTATGTGTCTTTCTCTTACACTTTTTGATCTCCTGTTCAAAATCAAGGCTTTGTTTTTTTCATCATCGATCATTTCATCGGCAAAAGCTACAAGATGAATCTGATTATAATCGGCTTCAAAATTAAAATTACCAGTCTGATGAATTTCATCTTTCGAAAAGTAGGCTTTTCTATGGCAGAGGTAAAATGTCGTTAAAAGCGCTTGATCGATGATCATTTTAAAGGTCTTCTCTCGATATCATGGGATTATATCTTTCATCATAATCGTAAACGTCCGTTTTCTCGATTTTCTTTATTTTCAGGACTATTAAATAGGTAAGAGGAGTTGCGACAACCTCGTAAATGACTTTAAAAAGATACTGGGCGACGATCAAGAAGATCAGATCTTTCAAATTCATAAGACCTGCGAAGGTACCCGTTATGAATATCAAGGTATCGGCACCTTCTCCGACAACGGTTGATCCTATCGTTCTTGTCCACAAAAATTTCCCCTTTGTCATAACCTTCATCCTGCTCATCACAACGGAATTCAAATATTCTCCGACAAAATAAGCTATAATGGAGGCCAAAACGGCTCTTGGCGCAAGGCCGAGTACGAGGCTGTAAGATTTTGCCTCATTTTGCCACCAAATAGGAGCCGGAAGTGCATTTACAAGCAAAAAGAAAAGTGCCATGAAGAGGTTTGCCCCCAAACCTAACCATATAACAAGTCTTGATTTCCTAAAGCCGTAAACTTCGGTAAGCACATCTCCGAATATGTAAGATATCGGGAAGATCAAAACGGCTCCCGGAAGCACAACGCCCCAGAAATTAACGAGTCGGCCTGCGGTAACATTTGCAACTATAAGGCATGTGACAAAAGCAGCCGTCAGAAAAACATAAAGTGGCGTTATACTCTTACTTTCCAAATTTATCTTTCTCCTTTTTCAATCGAAGTTATGGTATCTATACCTCCACGCGTTTTGTAAGTTAACGTTATTTTCATCCACAAAGGTTCTAAAAGTGCAAAAAGATCATCGAAGATCCTCTGTGTCGCTTTTTCTTGATAGATCCCAACGTCTCTGAAAGAGACAAAATAATATTTCAACGACTTAAGTTCCACTATCTTTTTGTCTGGAATGTATTCGATTAAGACCTTTCCGATGTCAGGAAGTCCAGAAAAAGGGCAAACAGCGGAAAATTCATCTGTTTCGTATTTAACAAACTCTTTGTCTTTGTTTTCGAAGTAGATCGTTTCCAACAGAGAAGTGTCTATTGCGTCTTCGCTTAAAAATGAAAATGTCTTTCCTTCTGCTTTTGGCATCTCATCACCTCTGAGGGGATTATATCATAAGAAAATTCAAAAGTTTTTAATGATCGGAAGCGAGAATTCTCCATTTCAACGGCAAAATGAGAACGACATGCGTGCAAACGGAAATTACATAACGGGATAAAGATTAGCTTAAAAGTTCCATTTCATCGTCTGTCAATTCTATATCTCCTGCTTTCGCGTTTTCTAAAAGATGTTTTTCTTTTATGGCTTTCGGTATGGTGAACGCACCTTTTTTGATGAGCCATGCAAGTGCAATTTGAGCAGAAGTTGCATTTCTGTTTTTTGCGACTTCTTCAAGTTTTAATGCTGTTGCACTCATTCCCATTCTGTTAAGCGGACTGTATGCCACAACGCTTATTCCTTTGGAATTACAAAAATCAAGCAGTCCTGATCTTTCTATCTCACGATCTTCGATGTTGTATCTGACCTGATTGCATACTATCGGAGCTTTCGAAGCCGAGACAGCTTCCTTTAACTGAGAAATCGAAAAATTACTCACTCCTATGTATCTCGTATATCCTCGATCGAGGACAATGTTGATGTTTTGAATGGCTTCTTTTATGGAAATATCTTCCGGAGGCCAATGGACAAGGTAAAGATCCAAGCGATCTGTACCGAGTCTTTCAAGCGTATTTTCGATCGAGTTAAGCATGTCTTTGATTTTAAGATGGTTTGGCCAAACTTTTGATGTTAGGAAAACCTTTTCGCGCCCTATTTCCTTTAATGCCTTCCCTACAAGCTCTTCGGTATGGCCGGCCCCGTAATATTCGGCGGTATCGATATGCGTCATTCCGAATTCAACAGCTTTAATTATGGATTTAATCGATTCTTTGTCGGTAGATGGATCCGGTGAAATTCCTCCGCCCATTTCCCAAGTACCTAAGCCTATGGCTGGGAGCAGTTGACTTGTCTTTCCAAGTGTCATTTTTTTCATAATTTTACCTTCTTTCTTTGAACGATGGACATGATCACAACCGTGATCCCGATCACAAGGCTGTTGACAAGATTAACTTCTTTCGTTAAAAAGAAGGGCACAAAAGATATCAACGATATCCACAGACCTGCGATGGAAATCGTAAGAGTGGCAAAGTTCAAAGGACTGATCATCAGCAATCCCATCATAAAAATCAACAATCCCATTATTACATTATTCCACATGTCAACTTTCATGTTAAGCGCATACGGTAAAAGCGCAGATATCACAAACCAAATTCCAAGTACGAACGTAATCCATCTTTTCCAGTTCATATAATCACTTCGAAGCTTTAAATTGCGGTGATTGCGGAGATATCTGCATCAATTCTATTCTGTTGCCATCGGGGTCTTTTATCCAACATTGCCAATTGAAATCCTTTCCCTGCTTTGGCTTTACGTCTAAAGTAAGCCCTTTCTTTTCGAGAGTTTCCGCAACTTTGCGAATGTCGTCTACTTCAAGGCAAAGATGAGAAAAGCCGGCTTCGTTCTGCTCCGATGAAGTTCTTATTTTACCTCCGTAAAAGAGTTCTATAAACTGGCCATTACCGATCTTGATGTAATTTATCCATGGATTGCCGTTATCGTCTTTGATCTCGAATGCCTTTTCAAATCCGAGTTGATCGCAATAAAAATGAAGTGCTTTTTCCATATTACTTACTGTGTACGCAACATGTGCTATACCTTTTATCATGAAGATCATCTCCTTAATTCGATATGCGATTCGAAATGGATCATTTAATCTATACCAATTATACCAAAGTTTTACCTTTCACAGATTCGTTGGCTCTTTTGCGTATAGCAAAGCATCGCTTCGCTTTATCTTGTTTAAAGATATGGCACGTTTTAGAGCCTCATCAAAGGTTATCATTCCAAATTTTCCTCCTGTTTCTATCATTGAATCAATCTGATGCAATTTGTTTTCACGTATTAAATTCCTTACAGCCACGGTACCGATAAGAATCTCTACTATTGGTACGTAGCCTTTTCCATTCGCAGACGGCAGGAGTCTTTGATATGCCACTCCTACTAACGTGTTTGAAAGTTGAATGGCTACCTGCTTTTGTTGATGCTCAGGAAAAACATCTATTATTCTTTCCGGAGCAGATCCAGCCGAATTTGTATGTATGGTTGAAAATACAAGGTGACCAGTCTCGGCAGCCGTAAGCGCGAGTTTCATCGTGTCTATATCCCTCATTTCTCCTACGAGTATGACATCCGGATCTTGCCTCAGTGCGTATTTCAAACCATCCGCAAATGAATCGGTGTCATTCCCAAGTTGCCTTTGATGCATTAAAGCCTGTTTGCTTTGAAAAACGTATTCAATAGGATCTTCTATTGTTATTATATGAACGGGTCTTTCTTTATTTATTTTATCGATCATAGCGGCAAGTGTGGTAGATTTTCCGCTTCCGGTAGGACCTGCTATCAAAACTATGCCACTTACATGATTGGCGAAATCGGCAAGAACCTGCGGTAGTCCTAACTCTGAGAAATTTCTTATTTTGTAGGTTATTATCCTGAAAGCACCTGCCCAATTTCCCCTTTCAAGGAAAACATTTGCCCTTACTCTGGCTACATCTTTGAGGCTGAATGAGAAATCGATCTCTTTTTTGTTTAAAGGCATATTCAAAGATTTGAGCAGATCGATCAAAAGTTTTGAGAGTTCTTCGCTTGCGTAAGGTTCATATTTTACTTGGGGAACAAGATCACCGTATATCCTAAAAATAGGCGACGTATCCGCACTTAAATGAACATCGGATGCGTTCATGTTGTAACCTTCTAACAGTAATTCCATTATATCCAATGCTTTCATGTTGACCTCCATAAAAATATTCTTCAAATGATATAATACACCCGGGTGATGATGTGATACCAGTGTCGGTAGTAGAAAGTTACAAAGAATCTCTCATGAAAATGGGAATTCTCGTCGTAGACTTGTTTGATAAGTCTATATATGCGCTTATCAACAGAGATTCCGATATGGCAAAAAAAGTCATATCAGATGATAAATTAGCAGATGAAATGAGAAACAAGATCGTCGAAGATGGAACTTTGATCATAGGGGAGTATGCTCCGATAGGAAGATCTCTCGTTCAAATAACAAATGGAATGTGGATTGCAAATGTGCTTGAAATGATAGGAGATAGCTCCAAAAAAATTTCTTATCATACGATAGAATTGGCAAAAGAACCCATACTTAAACCGCTTGTGGATCTTCCCAAGATGGCATCCGTAGCGGAAGGAATGTTAAGGAAAAGTATGACTTTCTATACCTCAAGTGTCAATGAAGGGATCATCGATGAGTTGATGGAAAACGAAGTTGAAGTTGACGATCTTTCAGAGAGAATTGAAGATGAACTTAAACTTTACATGATGGAATCACCCAAAAATGTGTCAAGGGCTTTAAGGCTTATCATGATTTCCAAATCCATAGAAGAGGTTACCGATTTTTGTCTTAAGATAGCTTCCCTTCAATTAAATGGAGGTGTTGTTTGAAAACACTTTACAAATATGTCGCTAAAGAATTTATTTTTCCTTTTTTTGCAGGACTTGTAGTTTTCATAATTTTTGTCAGCATAGAAGTTTTGTATCAACTTTCCGATATCATCGTGCAAAATCATGTGGGTATATTGAATCTTTTCGTATTGCTTTATTATTACATACCACAGTTCATAGGTATGGGTGTACCTGTCGGTGTTTTGCTTGCGATCTTCTGGGTGCTCTCAAATTTCTCAACAAGAAGAGAAATGATGGCGTTTCAAGTGCATGGTATAAATTTAAAGCGCATCGTCATTCCCTTTTTGATCATAGCGGTTGTGTTAAGCGGATTAACCTATCTTATTACCAATTACGTGGTTCCGTCTTTTACGGAACAAGCCTCAAATTATCTTCAAAAATCCGTTTATCGTTCAAACTTTCCCAACATACAGACTAATACTTTTTTTAGAGCAGGAAATGATTACTTTTATGTAAGCAGTTTTGATCCCAAGACTGAACAATTCGGATCGGTTATGATAACCAATCTGTCAGGAAATGAATTAACCGTAACCTATGCCCAGAGTGCTTATTTCAAAGATGGAAAATGGTACCTGCAAAATGGCAGAATTTACACGCTCAAAAATGACGTTCTAACTTTTGATATGTCTTTTAACACCATGAAATTGAATATAAATGAAGATATAGTTCAATTTTTGAGATCTCAAAAAAGCGCCCAGGAAATGAGCTCGTCAGAATTGATGCAAAGGATAAAACTGTTTCAAAGGCTTGGTCTTGATGCTAAATCTTTCATCGTTGAACTTTATTCAAGGTATGCCAACTCCCTTGGTGCTCTTATAATAGCCTTTTTTGGAGTCCCATTTTCTTTGTTTTTCGGGATAAAAAGCAAAGCCTGGAGTGCTATAATAACTTTTGTCCTTGTCGTGCTTTATCAGGGATCCGGGGCATGGTTGAGCGCCATGGGAAAGAGCGGCATGATAGAACCGGTACTTTCTGCCTGGCTGCCAGATATAATTTTTGCGATTGTAGGACTTATCTTTTTCTTATTACTTGACAGCAAGATAATCTTCAAACTTAAGGAATTTCTCGTTAGAATTTTACCCTTTGCCATAATCATACTTGCTTTTGGTATTTTTTCAGGCCATGCATTTGGCGCCGAACCGCTCAAGGTAAGTGCAGGGGAGCTGCGGATAATTTCTGCAACAGAAGTTGAGTATACAGGAGGAGTCCAATTAAGTTCATCTCAATATACGATTTCTGCGTCGAGTGTGAACATCTTTTTCAACGATCAAAGGTATGCCATTAAGGCCGTTTTTTTTGGCAATGTCGTTTATATCCAAGGTAAAAACACGATATATGCTTCAGAAATGACGGTGTTTCTCAACGAACATACGTCGTTACTTACGAATTTAAGAGGCAGCGTGAGTATAAAAAATTCACAGGGGACTCCGCAAAATGTTTATTTTTTTGGAGCAAATTCCATTTATGATACTCAAAGTGGAACCACAACAATGTATAACGGTTACATAACAACCTGTACGGCAAGTCCTCCGCATTACGAACTTGCAGCCTCGAAGATATACCTCGTACCAAATGATCATCTGATAGCATACAACATAGTCATGTACATTCTGGGAATTCCCGTTTTTTATTTTCCACAGTATTATTATTCTTTAGCAGGTGGAAAGCAACCAATGCAATTTTCGATAAACTATGCGGGATCTCAAGGTTGGTATACAGCTGCCCAATTCAATTTTCAACCTTCTCAAAATTTCGGCGGAGACGTTTACGCTAACAATTATACCAATGGCCCTTCAACGTACGGCATCGATCTTGCCGGAACTGCTCTTAACGTTCCTTACACTTTTTCTTATTCAAATTCTCAGACTGCCGGCCTCATAACATCTCAACTCGTTCAATTCGGAGTTTCTGGAACACTTTTTAACCTTTACAACGCGGCCTTCGGCTATCAAGATCAAATAACGGGAAATTCATCAAGTCAAAATTCAAATCTTTCCATCTCTGGAAATGTGCTCGGGGGAAGCATGAGTGCAAAATTGACTCAAACTGTTTCTGGTACGAATCAAAGTTATACGCTGCCATATCAGATTCAAAATCTTAACACCAAAATAGGTCCGATTAGCTTTACAGGTAATCTCAATGGCAACAGTAGTTTTTCAATTCCGGGAAATGCTTTTTCAACGTCCAATTCATTATCAGGTAATTTTTCATGGCCCCTTAAATTTTTGACTTTGAATTCGATAACCGGATCTTATTCGGATTCTTTTGGAGCCGGAACAGGACAGCCTATTTCTTATTCGACCTTTATAGACGCAACTTACGCTTTTAATGCTCTTAATTATGATTTTTATGGACTTGGCCTCAACTTTTCATATGGAACTATGACTGGATTCGCACTTTCAAGTTCTAATGCCCAGCCTGCTGACAGAATAGCATTGCTTACAAATACGAAATTATCTTACAATCTTTTTGGATTGGGTTTATCGGCACTTTACAATTACACGGAAGTCATAGGGCAAAACCTTTCCACCTTCAGTAACAACAGCTTTCAAAACACGCTTGGATTAACAGCGAACTATACTTTCCCCTTAATTCCTTTAAGTGCACAGGGACAGGTAACTTATGACTTTAACAATCCAACTTCTCCGCTGTCAAATATAACGCTTACAACTGCATCGAACTTCAATCTTCTTGGTGTGAAAAACGTCTTGAACACAAGTTCGATAATATCGCCTGCTTTGAAACCCATTAATACGCAAGTAACCTTGAATTCCCAATATGGAGGTCTTTCTTACCAAGGTCAAACGCTTTACACATACGGTACCAATTACACATCGAATTCACCTTTAACTTTGGCAAATCAGATTACGGCAAATGTTGGAAATTTGGGTTTCATAACGAATCTTAATCTTTCTTCACAGTTTTCAATGAACATTTTTCCAAATCCATCTTTTGTATGGCCAGTGCCAATAACCCTCTCGGCAAACGTTCCCGCTTTGAATCTTGGGATATCGGCTCAGGGAAATATATCAAATTGGCAAGTTCAATCAATGACCTTGAATTTCACGACAGGATCTCAATGTCTTGGCCTTAAAGGTACGATTGCTTTTAACACCCAAAACGGTTTTAATTTTTCTCAATTCACTTTGACTGTGTTCATAGTTCAATTCCCTGAAAAGTCAATCTCTTACGATCCGGTAACGGGCAATTTCAACTTTTCTATCTTTTAAAGAGGTGATAAAATGGAAAGTTTAAAATTGATCCCGCAAAGTAAAGAAGCAGAAGAAGCCGTGATAGGAGCGATTTTAATAAATCCGGAATCTGCTGATATCGTTTTGGAAATGCTTAAGCATGATGATTTTTATTTCACACCTACAAAATTGATATTTCAAGCCATTGAAACTCTTTTTCAGAGCAATAAACCAATAGATGTACTTTCTGTAACAGACGTTCTAAGTTCTAAAAAACAACTCGATCTCGTTGGTGGTGAGATAAGTATCGTTCATTTTGCCGATTCAGTTCCTGTACTTGGAAATGTGGAATATTATTCGAGAATAGTCAAAGAAAAATCTTTACTCAGACAACTTATAGCACTTTCTGGAAAAATAATAAATGCTTCTTACGAACAGAAAGATCCGCAAGATATACTCAATGAAGCAGAAAATACGATATTCAAAATAGCAGAAGAAGAAAGTTCAAAAACCTATATTTCACTGAAAGAGGTCATAGATGCAACATTTGAAAGGATAGAAAAACTCAAAATTAACAAAGAATCTCCCGAAAGTGGTTTACTTGTCTCAGGTCTTCCAACGGGATTAAGATCTTTAGATGCTCTAACTTCTGGATTTCATAAATCAGATCTTGTTATAATAGCCGCAAGACCCTCTCTCGGTAAAACGGCACTTGCTTTGACAATGGCCAAAGCCATGGCTTTTGAGTACAAAGAAAAGGTTGCCATATTTAGCCTTGAAATGAGCGCAGATCAACTTGCGCAAAGGATGCTATGTGCAGATGGCTTTGTTAATCTTCAAAGTTTAAGGGCTGGATATATTTCTGCAGAAGAATGGTGGAGATTGACTAATTCTGCGAGCAGATTAAAAAATCTTTCGATAGTTATAGACGATGATCCGCTTGTGGATGTTATGAAAATAAGAACAAAAGCAAGAAAGATAAAAAAAGAATATGGTCTTGATGTACTTTTTGTTGATTATCTTCAATTGATGCATTCAAGAGACAAAAGAGACAACAGACAACAGGAAATTTCAGATATATCTCGTGCTCTTAAGCTGCTTGCAAGAGAACTTGATATTTGTGTTGTTGCTCTTTCGCAACTTTCGAGGGCCATTGAACAAAGACCGACGGGTGAAAAGCGACCAAGGTTAAGTGATCTTAGAGAATCTGGAGCTATAGAACAGGATGCTGATATAGTGCTTTTCATACACAGAGAAGATTATTACAAATCTAAAAAAGAAGAGGAAGAAAAGGAAAATCCGGATGCACCCTTAGAAGCGGAAATAATAATAGGAAAACAAAGAAATGGGCCTATCGGTAGCGTTAAGATAGGGTTTTTACCAAAGTATGCCTTGTTCAGCGAAAAAGATATCAGTCATTAACGGGAGGTGTCATGTGCCGCTCATAACTTTTGAAGGAATAGATGGATGTGGGAAATCAACTCAGATTTTAATGCTTAAAGATTATTTTGAAAAAAGAAAATTGAAATGTTCTGTTTTTAGAGAACCAGGCGGCACTGTAATTGGAGAAAAGATAAGGGATATATTGCTTGATAATCAAAACTCCATAATGGATCCAAAAGCTGAGTTTTTACTTCTTGTTGCGTCACGTGCCCAACTCGTTCACGAACATATAAAGCCAAGACTTGAATTGGGGGAATTTGTCATTGTTGACAGATACATAGATTCATCCGTTGCGTATCAGGGTTTCGGAAGGGGACTTGGAAAGAAAATAGTGACTTTCATAAATGAATTTGCAACTGAACTTGTTTATCCGGATCTGACTTTCTATCTCGAAATCGACGAGAAAACCTTTGAAATGAGAAGAAAAGAAAAAAGAGATCGGATAGAATCGGAGGGAATTGAGTTTATACGGAAAGTTATGGAGGGATATTCCGAAATATCGAGTTCGAAAAGGTTTGTCAAGATAGATGCAAGGGTAGATCAAAATCAAATTTTTGTTGCTATAATTAAAGAAATAGAAAGGCGTTTTAACCTATAATGGTAATTTGTTTAACTAAAGTGTTATAATCTGTAAAACTCCACAAAAGGGAGGTGCCCTATTTTATGGTTAAAGTAGGGGGATTTACGGTAGTTGATATAGGTTCCTATAACATAAAAGCGGCATTTGGTGAAAAAACAGCGGATGGATTCAAAATCCTTAGTTATTCCACTGTTAAATCGAATGGCTTTTATGGAGGTCAGATAATAGACGCAGTTGGCCTTAGAGCGAGCGTAGGTGAAGCACTTGGAGAACTTCAAACTCAGTTGATGAAGAAGTCCTTAAGTGGCCATCTTGCCGTTACCGCTTCTGAAAATCTTTTTTCTCTTGAATTATCCAAAGTGATCAAAGATTTAGGAAGGCCTGAAGTTATATCAAATGCCCGAATTCAAGAAATAAGAAATGAAGCCGTAAAAAGTCAAGATATCGTTGATGTGATACCTGTAAGATATACCCTTGATGGAGAGAGGAAGGTTATAAATCCTATTTCCATGACCACGTCAAAGATATCGGCAGATGTTGTAAAGGTTAAAATGGATCGATTTCCCCAAAATGAGTTGATGAATCTTTTCCAAGGTTACCCTTTTGATTTGATTAACATCATGCATCCAGGATTGATCGCATCTGAAGGTGTGCTGACTGAAAACGAAAAAAACAGAGGGATAATCTGCCTTGATTTCGGATATTCCACCTTTAAGCTGACGGCTTACATGGATGGAATGCCAATAGGATATAAGTTTATTCCGCTTGGAGTAGAAAAGATCATCAAAGACATAGCGACTATTTTCAAAGTTTCATATCCCGAAGCAGAAAGACTGCTCTTTTACCATTCAAATCTTGATTATGAAAAGTTAAACGAAAATGAAATGGTGGAAATAGTTGATTTCAGCAAGGCCAAGAAAAATGTCAAAAAAAGATCCATATCAATGGCTGCATATGCAAGAGCTAAAGAAATGTTGAGCCTTTCAAGACGGAGTTTTAACGAAATAATGAATGCAAATCCATCTTTTAATCCCATTGGTATCGTCATAACAGGTGGAGGTGCTTCAATACCAGGCATATCAACAGTCGCAGGGACAATTTTCAACATGGTTTCGAGGAATGGAACTTACATTTCTTCAAATAACGTTATAGTCACAGGTGCTGAAGATATAATGGGAGTCTCTGTTTATGGTCCATTATTTGGCGCCTACATTTACACTTACAAGTATGGAAAATTGGAGACTGCCAAATCGGGTGCTTTTACGACTCCGTCGCCAACAACGCAACAACCTGTAACCGTTGAAAAGGCAATTGGTGAGAAAGTGCAGTCTGACAGTTCGTTGAAAAAATTATGGGATTTTCTCAAGAAATTGGTATGATCTCTTCTGAAGGAGGTATATAGATGCCTTTTGAGATCACTGAAGATACAAATAAACAAAGAAAGATAAAAAGGGTACCTGTAATAAAGGTTATAGGAATCGGAGGGGCAGGAAATAACGCTATAACACGGATGATAGAATCCGGAATAAAGGACGTTACCTTTGTTGCCGCCAACACAGATCTTCAAGTACTCGAGGCAAGTCAAGCTGATATAACCATTCAACTTGGTGCTGAAACAACGAGAGGACTTGGAGCCGGAGGATATCCTGAGATAGGTGAAAGGGCCGCCGAAGAAAGCACACCAGAAATCCAGGAGATATTAGATGGAACGGATCTTTTGTTTCTGACGAGCGGAATGGGAGGTGGTACCGGTACAGGAGCGACACCTGTTATAGCAAAAATAGCCAAAGAAATGCAAATTCTAACTGTTTCAATAGTCACGACCCCATTTTATTTTGAGGGAAATAACAGATGGAGAATAGCAACAGAGGGCCTAAAAAAACTCCACTCGAATGTTGATACTCTTATAAGGATATCAAACAACAAGTTGCTTGAAGAACTTCCGCCGGACACAACTATAACTGATGCTTTCTTGAAAGCAGATGAAACACTTCATCAGGGTGTAAAAGGAATAGCCGAACTCATAACAAAAAGAGGATATATAAACCTTGATTTTGCAGATGTTGAAGCGGTTATGAGAGATGCTGGTCCTGCTATGCTTGGTATAGGCATAGGCAAAGGAGAGAACAGAGCCGAAGATGCTGCAAGGATGGCAATGGATTCTAAATTACTTGAACAACCTGTTAAGAACGCTTCTTCAATAATTTTAAATGTTGCCGCTCCCAAAAATGTCACGATGAAGGAAATGCATGCAGCTGCTTCTGTTATAAGGCAAGGATGTAGCGAAGAAGCAGATGTGAAATTTGGTTTGATAATCGACGAAGATGTTCCAGAAGATGAAATGCGCGTTACTTTGATAGCAACAGGCTTCGAAGAAGCAGACAAGTTGCTTTTTTCAGACAGCGATATTCCTGCCATATACAGATCCGGTCTTGATGAGTTTTTAAGATAAAGAGAGTGGATGATTATTTTGGTAACGCCTTACAAAAAATTAGGCGAGATACTTGTTTCTATGGGTTATATAACTCAGCAAAGCTTAGATAAGATTCTTGAAATATCCAAGCAAAAAGGTAAGTTACTGGGAGAGGTTTTGGTTGAAGAGCATTTAGTTACATGGAGCGATATAGCAGATGCACTTGCATCTCAATATAATCTGCCAAGAATTCAAGATTTGCCTTCAAACATACCGTTGGAAGTTGTAAATATGGTACCGAAAAATCTTATCGATTCTTACAGAGTAATTCCTTATAAAAAAGAAGGCAATAATCTTTGGATCGCCACCGACAGCGTGAATAATTACATGCAAGTGGTCAGGGAAATAAGATTTTTGACCGGTTTAAACCTTAAAATTGGAGTGATATCGAAAGAAGTTTACGAAACTGTTTATCAGTACATCTTCGGTTCACAGATCGATACATCTGAGATAGTACCTATTGTGGAAATTTCGAAAGAAGAACTAGAAGAAGAGGTCGTTGAATCTGAAGATGCCCCAGCGGTAAAGCTCGTTAAAACTCTCATTGAAAATGGAATTATTCAGAATTCAAGTGATATACACATAGAGCCGTCCCAGCGAAGTGTCACCGTGAGATACAGGGTGGACGGCGTTTTGAGGAAAGTCACGACCTTCCCCAAGAGTATGAATCCGTCCGTTGTTTCGAGAATAAAGATCATGTCTGGTCTTGATATTTCCGAAAAACGTGTGCCGCAAGATGGTAAATTTTTCATAAAATATGAAAATGAGCAGTACGACTTTCGCGTTTCTACCATGCCTACCATCTACGGCGAAAAAGTGGTTTTGAGAATACTTAAGGTTTCGTCGTCTGAGCAAAAGATATCAAGTCTTGGATTTAGCGAATATAATCTTAAAAGATTTGAAGAACTTATAAATTACCCTTACGGGATAATTTTGCTTACAGGACCTACTGGAAGTGGAAAATCCACCACGCTTGTTGCCGCTATAAATGAAATAAAAGATGTGACAAAAAACATCGTTACCATAGAAGATCCGGTTGAATACAACATAGAAGGCGTTAACCAATGTCAGGTTAACGTAGAAGCCGGATTGACCTACGCGAGATTTTTAAGAGCTGTGCTTCGACAGGATCCAGATATAATAATGATAGGAGAAATTCGAGATAAAGAAACGGCTCAACTTGCCGTAGAAGCGTCGATGACAGGCCATCTTGTTTTTAGCACCCTGCATACAAATGATGCCCCATCTGCCATTTCGAGGCTTTTAAATCTTGGAATAGATCCACACATGCTTGGAGTCGCTTTGATAGGCGTTGTAGGCCAGAGATTGGTCAGAAAACTTTGTAACGATTGCAAAAAAGAGATTAAGATAAATGAAGAAGTTTCTAAGATTGCCTCTACTTTTTACCCTCACATGGATCCGATTATGTATGAAGGTGTCGGATGCAGGAATTGCAATGAAGGGTATAAAGGCAGAACTGCGATAAACGAGGTTATGATAATAAACTCTAAAATCAGGGAAGCCATCTACGCCAGCTCATCTGATCTTGAATTGCGCGAGCTTGCAAAGCTTGAAGGTATGAGAACGATGTTTGAAGATGGCGTTGAAAAAATACTCAAAGGCATAACTTCTTATGAAGAAGTAAGCCGTGTGGTGAGGAGTGCATGAATGAAGAAACAGAAAGGGAGAAAAAGACAAAAAAGCCTTTAGGCAAAGTGAGTTTTATCCTTGGCATAAATTTTGTAGCACTTCTGGCAATATTGTTATTTTACATTCAGTTCAACGAAAAAACAGCCATAACACATCATGTTGAAACGATTGGGGATTTTCAAATTTACATTTCATCTTCAAAAAGCGTCTATCTTACCAGTGAGCCTTTTGATTTGAAAGTATACCTTACGAATTTGTCTTCCAATTACAAAGATTTCGAAATTTACACTTTTAATTTAAAAATAACGGATAATTCGACTTCAGTTTATTTTTTTAACGCTTCTAAGGTTATAAGATCACAGATAAGTCCAAAAAGCACGGTCTTGATCTACGAGGCAAATGGCGGGAATGATTTCTCGGCAGGGAACTACGTTGCAAAGGCATTGATAAACTTGGGTGGAAGAATCGTATCCCTCGAAAAAAGTTTCAAGTACATCTCAGATGTTTCACCAATTCTAGTTTGTTCGAATGATTTCGTCGTAGATGGACAAAGAGCAAATGCATCACTTTACATTAGAAATAACACCTCAGACACGCCGACTTTGAACGTTCAAAAGATGATTTTTTCCCTTTTAAACGAAAAAAATCAAGTTTTAAGCACAAATACCGTTACACTTAATTCAACCTTGACCATACCACCTTACCAACAATTTCTTACGTACGATTACCAAACAAATCCAATTCAAAATCCCGGAGATTATAAGCTTGTGGCAAAAATCATGGGAACACAAGATATGGCAGCCACCACAGTGATTTCCGTTATCAACAAAGATGGTATAAGTGACACTTCCGGAATAAAAATTGCCTCTAACATGCCATCGCATGTTAAATCGAAAATGCCCGTTTCCTTTTCGGTCTTTCTCATCAACGATACTTTACAGAAAAAATATGTCGTACTTAGCGCTTTAACTGTTATAATAAAAAAAGGGGATGTTGAACTTTACAGATTTTCCGATTCTGCCCATCGTAACATTAAAATAAGTGATGAAAGTACAAGTGTTATTTTTGATTCAAGACGGAAGACGTTGACTTTTCCTGAAAAGGGTACTTACGATTTTGAAGTGACGGCAAAGATAGGGAATAATTCCATAAGTTACAATAAAAAAATTCAATCTTCGTGAGGAGGAATCAAAATGTACAGAGTGCTGATATGGGGAATCGGTGCCATGGGAAGCGGCATCGCAAAAGATATTCTCCAAAAAAAAGAATTTGAACTTGTAGGTGTTATCGAAACGGCCAGAGAAGAGCTTGACGGTAAGAATTTGGGAGATTACCTCGGGATCAAAAGCGATATAAAAATATCTTCGAAAGCGGATAAAACCATATCAGCTCTCGATCCGGATCTTGTGGTCATAGCCACGACGTCTTTCGTCCCTATGGTCTTTCCGATGATAAAGTCAGCCGTTGAAAATCACGCAAATGTCATAACTTTAGCCGAAGAAATGGCATATCCGTGGGTCGATTATCCGGAATTTTCGAACAGGATGGATTCAATGGCTAAAAAACACAACGTATCCATTCTCGGAACGGGAATAAATCCGGGATTTGTGCTTGACACGTTGATACTCTCTTTGACAGGCACTTGTCTTGACGTAAAAAAAATAAAGGCTCAACGCGTAAACGATCTCTCTCCGTTCGGAGCGGAAGTTATGAGAACTCAAGGAGTCGGAACATCTGTTAAAGAATTTGAAGAGGGTCTGAAATCAGGTAAAATAGTCGGTCACGTCGGATTCAGACAATCGATAGCCATGATATCAGATGCGTTGGGATGGAAACTTGACAGGATAGAAGAAGAAAAAGAGCCCATCATTTCAAAAACATACAGAGAAACACCTTATGCCAAAGTTGAACCCGGTCATGTTGCGGGATGCAAGCACATAGGACGGGGAATTGTCAACGGAGAGGTAAAGATAGAACTCATCCATCCTCAACAAATCCATCCTGAAGCCGAAAGCGTTAAAACCGGCGATTTCATTCAAATAGAAGGAGAGCCGAATATCTCTCTCGAGATAAAACCGGAGATTCCAGGCGGCAAAGGCACGATGGCGATGGCCGTTAACATGATTCCAAAAGTTATAGAGGCAAAACCCGGACTGTTAACGATGAAAGACATGCCAATACCGTATGGAATTGTGAATGGAAGATGATAACCATGGCAAAACAAGGCGATTGGGTAAAAATTCACAGCGTTGTGTTAGAACCATTCGAAAGGGCTAAAAATCTCCCGGAAGATACGAAAAAGGTTCCTCTTGAAATGTGGATAAACGGCTTTTTGAAGAAAAACGGAGAAATAAACGATATCGTTGAAATAACCACGTTAAGCGGGAGAACAGTTTCCGGAAAACTTGTCGAGATTAATCCAAGGTACACGCATGATTTCGGAGACCCTGTTCCGGAACTTTTAAAAATAGGACCTATTCTCAAAAAACAACTTGAGAAAGGAAGCGCTTGACATGTACGAAGATGTCATAAAGAGAAAAAACGAAATAATCCAAAAGGCCGTCGGAATAGATTATTCGAAATTTGAAATTGAAGGCATAGCTTTCGATTACGATCGTATGATGAAAGAAGTGTCTTACACCATAGAAGAAATCAGAAAGATCCAATCTGAAACTCAGGTTGGCAACACGCCGCTTGTTGAGCTCAAAAATCTCACAAAACTCGTCAGAAAAGTTTCAAAACCCGGAAAGGGTGCAAGGATATTTTTAAAAGATGAAGCTGCAAATCCTTCAGGTAGTTTTAAAGACAGAAGGGCATCGGTTTCCGTTTACCATGCAAAAAATCACGGCTACAAAGGGGTAATAGCTGCGACTTCCGGAAATTACGGTGCCGCTGTGGCCTCTCAAGCCGCGAAGTACGGTTTGCGTTCTATAATCGTACAGGAAACTTTTGACAGCAATCATGTCGGGCAACCCGAAATACTCGAGAAAGGGCGTGCATGCGAAGCGTATGGAGCTGAAGTCGTCCAATTAACCGTCGGGCCGGAATTGTTCTACTACACGCTTAAGCTTCTCGATGAGACAGGTTATTTCAACGCATCGCTTTACACCCCGTTTGGGATTGCCGGAATAGAAACCCTCGGATACGAAATAGCCAATCAAGTCAAATCAAGGTATGGAAAGTTTCCGGATGTTGTGCTTGTAACACACGCCGGTGGTGGAAATGTCACAGGCACGGCAAGAGGATTGAAAAAGGCTGGTGCCGTTGATACGAAAGTCGTAGGGGTAAGCGTGGATTTAAGAGGGCTTCATATGGCAAGCGATCACGATTTCAACAGAAAGTCATTCACGACAGGACATACGGGTTTTGGAATACCATTTTCAGCTTATCCTGACAGAGTTGACGTTCCGAGAAATGCCGCGCGATCTTTGAGATACCTGGATAGATACGTACTTGTAACTCAAGGAGAGGTGTTCTTCACAACAGAAGCACTTGCACAAATTGAAGGCATGATGAGAGGACCGGCAGGCAACACATCTTTGACGGCTGCCTTGAGCATCGCAAGAGAAATGGACGAGGATCAGATGATCGTCGTTCAGGAAACAGAATATACCGGAGCCGGGAAAATACCGAGCGCTCAACTTACATTTGCAAAAAAAATGGGAATAACGGTTAAAAACGGCGATTCGATAAAAGAAGATGTACCCGGTAAAGTGATAGCGATACCCGAGAACGTTGAGCAAATAGGAATTATAGAGTACTCTCTTGAAAATCTTAAAAAATCTTACGTAAAAGAAGCGATGAAAGCATACGGAAAACAAAAATTCTCAGCTGCAGAGATGAAATTCATGGCTGAGGATACGAATTCAAATCTCGAACAAATAGAGAAAAACATAGAAGAGGTGTCAAAAGATGGCAAGGCCTGATGATTTTGAGGAGAGAAGCGCACATCTTAAGAATTTAACAGATGAAGAGTTGGATAAAAGATTCTGGGAACTCGTTGAAAAAGTTGTCGATCCACTTATTGATCTTGCCAAGACCCACACATCTCCGTCGATAGAAAGATCCGTGCTTTTGAGAATGGGATTTGACAGTATAACCGCAAAGAACATAGTCGACAAGATCTTCGAGCAAAAACTTCTCGGCAAAGGTGCGGGAAACATCGTTTACAGATTCGCAAAAAGTAAAAAAATTGATTATTTGATGGCCGGCGAGATGCTTGTCAAAGAAGATCATTGGGATGAAGTAAGGGAAATGTTCGGAGATGATAAAAATGCTTAATCCGGATAAAAAGATGGACATCGAAGAAATTCTGAAAGACCTCAAAAGTTACAGACCGCGCAGACATGGATGGACATGGAGAAAACCGTGGAACGGTAAGATGGATGGCTATGAGTACATGCAAGCGGGTGAACCTTTAAAAAATTCGATCCCTTTGCCGGCAGCACATTATTTCGATAACATAGATCCTCAACCCGATCTCGTTATAACAAGCGAAATAGCGTCCGGAAGATTTGAAGATGACATAAGAAGAATGAGAATGGCAGCATGGCATGGGGCAGATCATATAATGGTCATAAGGACATTGGGTCAATCACACATAGACGGGCTTATGGAAGGTACTCCGGAGGGAATCGGAGGTATACCGATAACAAGAAAGCAATTGAGGGCAACGAGAAAAGCGCTTGACATGATAGAAGACGAAGTCGGAAGGCCCATAAATTTCCATTCGTACGTGAGTGGTGTTGCCGGACCTGAAATAGCGGTTCTCTTTGCGGAAGAAGGCGTAAACGGAGCACATCAGGATCCGCAATACAACGTTTTGTACAGAGGAATAAATCCCGTCAGATCGTTTGTTGACGCGGCCGTTGCAAAAAAGATAATGGCATGGGCCGATATGCTTCAAATCGACGGTGCCCACAACGCAAATGCTTCGGCAAGAGTTTCATGGAAGATCATGCCTGAACTGCTTGTTCAGCACGGCATAAATTGTCTTTACTCCGTGAAAGCAGGCATGAAAAAGGAGAACATATCCCTCTCGACAGTTCCGCCGACTGCCGCTCCGACACCTGCCATGCGCATAAACTTACCTTACGCCGTTGCCGTGAGAGAACTTTTCAAAGGTTACAAGTTCCGTGCTCAGATGAACACGAAATACATAGAATCGGATCTTTTCGACGCGACGCGCATGCACATGATAGACACATTTGTTACAAGGCTCACAGGCGCACATCTTCAATCCACGATAACCCCGGATGAAGGCAGAAATGTACCTTGGCACATCAACTCAATTCGCGGCATCGAAACCGCAAAACACGCGCTTGTGGCTTTAGACGGTCTTACGGAATATGTCAAAATAGACAAAAAAAAGATAAACGAGAATGTAAGAGAGCTAAAAATGCGCGCAATTCTCATGCTTGAAGAGATAATAGAAGTCGGTGGATATTTTGAAGCTGTCGAACAAGGCTTTTTCGTGGATAACGGTTATTATCCCGAAAGAATGGAAGACGGCATAAAAAGAAAAAAAGACGGAGAGATAGCCGCAGGTACGGTAGTGCCGAGAGATAAAGATTACATGGCACCTGTGTGTGAGCATTTCGGTTACAACCATCTTCCCGATGGGATAAAAAAGCCGTGCGATTTAATAGGAGGTTGCACACTTTGTAAGCCGGAAAAGATAAAATACATAGATGAACTTGATGAAACGGACAACGTCTCTTTAAGACTCAAAGAAAAGGCGGAATTCGACAGTAAAGGTTTTATAAAACCCGAAGTAGAATGGTCAAACGATGGGACAGTACAATTAGACATGACCTTTGCCACAAATGGCGATATCGCTGAGGCAGCTGCCATAGAGACCGCAAAACGTTTGGGTTTGACGGATATAAACATCATTCACAAAACAGTTTTACATCCATCTGAAGGTACATACGTCGAAATAAAGGGCAAAATTCCATTTGCAATAGATATAAAAAATCTTAAGTTGCCGGAAAAAATAGGAGTGCTTCCGGACGATGAGATAACCAAATTTTTCAAAGAAAACAAAATAAGCGTTGTGGCCGGAACGGTCGGGAACGATGAACATTCTGTGGGAATGAGAGAGATATTGGACATAAAGCATGGAGGTATAGAAAAATACGGGATAAAATACATTTATCTCGGTACAAGTGTACCTGTGGAAAAATTACTTGATGCCGCAATAGAGACAAATTCCGTGGCAGTCCTTGCATCCATGATAATAACTCACAACGATGTTCATATTCATAACATGCGTAAATTAAACGATCTTGCGATAGAAAAGGGCGTGAGGGACAAACTCATACTCATAGCCGGAGGTACTCAAATCACAAATGATCTTGCAAAATCCGCCGGAATGGATGCGGGCTTCGGAAGAGGCACGCACGGCGCAGATGTTGCGACTTTTCTTGTAAAGGAACTCAGAAAGAGAGGATATGCTGGGTAAAATAATATGGATGATATATCATATTCGAAAATGAATGGCCAAATGGAGGTGTGTTAAAGTGTTAAAAGTTGGAGATAAGGCTCCTGATTTTGAGCTTTACGATGTGGATCTCAAATTGAGAAGTTTAAAAGAATTCAACGGTAAAAACGTCATTTTGGCTTTTTATCCGGGTGCATTCACAAGTGTCTGTCAGAAGGAAATGTGCACACTCAGAGACAGCCTTTCTAAGTTCAACAAATTCAACGCTCAGGTTGTTGGAATAAGCGTTGACGGGCCCTTCGCAAACAAAGCTTTTGCCCAACAAAATATGATTACCTTTCCCGTACTGTGCGATTTTGAAAGAAAAGTTTCTAAGATGTACGGAGGACTTCATGAAGACTTTGTTGGAATAAAAGGCTATTCCGTTGCGAAAAGATCTGTTTTTGTCGTAAATAAAGAGGGTAAAATCGCTTATCTATGGGTTTCCGAGGATCCTGGAAAGGAACCTGATTATTCAGAAATAGAAAAAGTTATCTCAACTTTGAAATGAGGTGTTGATATGAAAATACTTTTCAAAAATGCGAATGTTTTCCCCATAACATCGAAACCTTTTATCGGAGACGTGCTTATCGAAAATGGCAAGATAAAATCTTACGGTAAAAGTCCAAAAATAGGCAGCGATGTCGAGATCGTGGATTTATCCGGTAAATATTTATTCCCTGGCTTTATCGATGCACATTCTCATATAGGGCTTTGGGAAGAAGGCGTCAACGAGCCTGTTTCTTCAGATGGAAATGAATGGACCGATCCAATAACGGCAGATGTTAAGGCCATCGATGGATTTAATCCGGAAGATGCCGCAATAGACAGGGCTCTTACCGGAGGAATAACAACTGTCATGATAGTCCCGGGAAGTGCAAATCCAGTAGGAGGTCAGGGAGCGATAATCAAATTCAAATCAAAAATTGTTGATGAGATGATCGTCAAAGAGCCTGCGGGATTAAAAATGGCTTTTGGAGAAAATCCCAAAAGGGTCTACGGTTTACAAAAGAAAACACCTTCGACGCGCCTTGGCGTGGCATCGGTCATAAGGGCTTACTTCACAAAGGTCCAAGATTACACCAAAAAGAAAGAAAATGCGCAAAAAGAAGGAAAAGAGTTCACCGAAAGAGATCTTAAACTCGAAATCGGAGAATTGGTTTTGAAAAGAGAAATTCCCGCCCGTATACACGCTCATCGTTACGATGACATACTTACGGCCTCACGAATAGCAGAAGAATTTGGATTTAAATTCGTCATAGAGCACGGAACGGAAGGATACAAAATCGTAGATACACTTAAGGCAAAAAAAATACCCGTTGTAGTTGGACCGCTTTTGACCTTCAGGACAAAAAGAGAGTTGAAAGACATGACAATGGAATCCATAAAGATATTGAATTCAAACGGTATATTGGCTGCATTGATGTGCGACCATCCCGTAGTGCCGCTTGAATATGCTTCAGTTCAAGCTGCTTCCGCGATGAGATACGGCGCCAAAGAAGAAGATCTTTTGAAAATGCTTACCATAAATCCTGCGACGATCCTCGGTATCGATAACAAGATAGGTTCTATAGAAAAAGGAAAAGATGCCGATGTAGTCGTATGGAGCGGGCATCCTTTTGACATGAAATCAAAAGTTGAGATGGTGTACATAGAAGGGAAAAAGATCCTTGGGTGAAAAGAGATTTAAATGATACTCGAATTGCACGCTAAAAATTTCGCCCTTTTTGATGACATAGATATAGAATTTTCCGATAAAATGAACGTCATTACAGGAGAAAGCGGTTCCGGCAAATCTCTTTTTCTTTCCGTTTTAAAGTCCCTTCTCGGAGAGAAGAATGAATTTTTGACGGAAAAAAGCGAAATAGAATCACGCTTTTTGATAGATGATGATGAATTTGTGGTAAATCTCAAGATAAGTCCGTCAAGAATGAATGCAAGGTTAAATGGTGAAATGATAACACTTGCAGAATTGAAAAAATATGTCGGCAATTGGATGGATATACATAATCAAGGCATCTCCCAAATTCTAAAAGATCCCAAGAATCACACAAAATTTGTGGACATCTTTTCATCTACGGTACCAGATCGAATCAAAAAATACAGGATATTTTACGATAAATACGTGGAAATTTTGAAGTTCATAAATACTGACGAATCTGCCAATTTGGAAGTGGAGATAGAAAATATCTCGCAAGAAATTGAAAACATAGAAAAATTTTTGATTTCTGATGACGAATACAACGCCATCAAAGATGAGTACAAAAAACAATCCGGAATTGCCGATATTCTTAGAACTATAAAAGAAATTGAATATATGATTTCGGGAGAAAACGGAATCGAATTCATCATGGGATTAGTTTTAAAGGATGTAAGAGAAATAGAAAAAATAGACGGGCATCTGCCTTTCTCGCAAGAATCTCAAGGAATTGAAGAATCTTTGGCTGAACTCAAAAAGCACATCGCAGACTACGCAAATTCTCTTGAGTTCGATCAGGAAAAGCTTTACGAGTTAGAAGAAAAGATCTCCCAAGTAGAAAAATTGAGGAGAAGATATGGGTCAAAGTTATCAGATGTAAATGATAAGTTAAATGAGTTAAAAAGCCGGTACGAAAAGCTTAACGAAATGAATGTCAAATTGAAAAAGGCCCGCGAAGAATTCGATACCTTAGCGGAAGAAATGAAAGAATTAGCATTTGAAATAAAAGAAATGCGCAAAAGTGCTGCAGATGAACTTGTAAAACGCATAAATGAAAATCTTCAAGATCTTCTGATGAAAAATGCTCACATCTCTTTTATTCAAAAAGATACCGATTTTACACAAGACGGAAAAGATCAAATTGAATTTACAGGATCCATGAATCCCGGTATGCCGGAGATTTCCATTTCAAAGATAGCTTCCGGCGGAGAAATCTCCAGGCTTTACCTTGCAATAGAATCATCGTTAAGCTCGAAACTACCAATTCCGACTCTTGTTTTTGACGAAATAGAGACGGGAATTGGACCAAGAACTTCGGATGTCGTTGCGATGAAAATGAAAGAGATATCGAAACACACACAAATCATAGTCATAACGCATATGCCGCAGATAGCAGCCGCAGCGGACAAGCATTTTAAAGTCCAAAAATATCAATCCAACGAAAACACTTACTCTACCATCGACGAAATAGATGGAAAAGAAAGACAAGCGGAGATAAAAGAGATGTTCGGTAAAATACCCAGCAAGTAACCCGTATATTTTCTAAGAGCTTATCCTTAAATAATTATGGATGCACAGAAATGACCTTCCTTCAAACTATGATCGCACACGCAAAATACAATTTTCATTCTCGATCTTGATCGGGAATTCAGTGCTTCGCTGCGCAGATTAGCTACAAGATAATTTGCTCTCCGTCAAATTTAAATTTATGCTTTGGTTTTGAAAAATGTTTAGGACAAAAGGCGGGAATCCTCTCCAATTTATTGGAGAG
Organism: Thermotoga sp.; assembly: GCA_020722015.1. GTDB lineage: Bacteria > Thermotogota > Thermotogae > Mesoaciditogales > Mesoaciditogaceae > Athalassotoga. The sequence goes on from DYLQ01000009.1 coordinate 58,395, forward strand.
ATGAAAGCCGTTTTTGATGAGTATTAACTGTTTAACGATAAAAAGCATGTTATGGTACAATAAAGATGTAACCCTTGCAGCCTGTACACAGGTGCATGCCATGTGGAATGGTGTACCATATATCCACATGTTGCGCAAAATAGCAAGGCAGTTACATTAAAGTATCTGTGTAGAGTTAGGTATTGTACCTACCCAGCAGTAGTGGTGTTGGGCACGCCGAAGATGTACAGGTTTGACGGATCTTCATTCGTCGCCTAGAATCTTGAAGCTCTCCATTTCAATGGAGAGTAGTTCACAACTACTCATATACATACCGAGAGCATTCTTTTCTTTGAATTTTATTTGATGCTCTTACTTGAAACACTTGTTATCTCTTCCGGCAATTTCGGGCTTTACTTTTTTCCGATTCTCATGAAATCGAGGAATGAGCCTGTTTCTTACGCCGGAATCGCGATAGCGGTTCACGCTCTGTCTGAAGTTCCGTTTTTGTTTTTCGCCGATCGCATTCTCAAAAGCATCGGGATCAAAAAAATACTCGTCATAGCATCGCTTGCATATGGATTACGTTGGATCCTGACGTGGTATGTCATAAATCCCACACTTGTCATAGCATTTCAATCATTCGAATTTTTTAACTTCATCACCATATATTACGCAATATGGCATTATGTAAGTTTAAAGATAGAACCGGCCCACAGATCTGACGCTCAAGCTGTGTTTTGGGTTGTGACCATAGGTATTTCGGCCATTTTCGGTTACATAGCGGGCGGATGGGTTTCAAATTTATTTGGTGTGGCAAATGGATATCTTTTTTTCGGGATACTTTCGATTCTCACCGGCGTTACGTACGGGATATACGAATATTTGAGAAGTGAAAATAAAGTGTATCATTGAAGTACGTCCGAATATTTTAAAAGGTAAGATGATGGTAATTCGATCTTAATTATTTAAATGAGGTGTAAATATGGTGGATATAAGTATAGAAGATGGGAACCTGGTCATCGAGGTCGAAGGTATTGACAAGGTTTTTTCGTTGAAAAGCAAGATGGCGATTCCACTCAAACATGTAT